>CBFGMX010000208.1:0-8678 GCA_965649955.1 uncultured bacterium | reverse complement strand
ACGTTGAACCAGTTGCTCGTCGAAATGGACGGCTTCGAATCGAACGACGGCGTGATCCTGATCGCTTCAACCAACCGTCCGGACGTTCTCGATCCGGCGTTGCTGCGACCGGGGCGATTCGATCGACGGGTCGTCGTGTCCAGACCGGACGTTCGTGGACGCGAAGGTATCCTGAAAGTTCATACGCGCAAGATTCCACTCGGCGAAGACGTGGACATCTCGGTGATTGCCCGCGGCACACCGGGATTCACCGGCGCCGATCTTGCCAACCTCGTCAACGAAGCCGCGCTGAATGCCGCGCGTTACAACAAGAAGCTCGTGGCCATGGGCGACTTCGAGTTGGCGAAAGACAAGGTGCTCATGGGCGCTGAGCGCAAGAGCATGGTGATCTCGAACGAGGAGAAGCGCGTCACTGCTTACCACGAGGCGGGTCATACGCTGGTTGGTCTGAAAGTGCCGAATGCGGATCCGGTTCACAAAGTCACCATCATCCCGCGCGGCATGGCGCTCGGCGTGACGCAACAGCTTCCGGAAGGCGACCGGCACAACTACAGTCAGGAATACCTGTTGGGCCAGATCGCAATCCTGATGGGTGGCCGCATCGCCGAAGACATCTTCCTCGGCAGCATCACCACCGGCGCGTCAAACGACATCGAACGCGCTACCGAGCTTGCGCGCGCGATGGTTTGCGAGTACGGCATGTCAGAGATGGGACCGCTCACGTTCGGCAAGAAGGAAGAGCAGATCTTCCTCGGACGCGAGATCGCGCAGCATCGTGATTTCTCGGAAGACACCGCAATCAAGATCGACCAGCAGGTGAAGAAGATCGTCACCGCGCAGTTCGAACGCGCGAAGGCCATCATCGAAGAGAATCGCGATACGATGATCCGTTTGGCTGAGTGCTTGCTCGAGCGTGAGTCGCTGGATGGCGTCGAAATTCGACGCATCGTGGCGGGCTTGCCGCTCGACGAGAATCCGCCGGTTTCCGACGGCGGCGACCAGGATCGTCCGCAACTCAAGGAGCCGGCTTCGAAGCCCGTGCAAAAGCCGTTGTTGCCGCCGATTACCGGCGGAAACCCGGCCCCGGCTTAGTTCCCTTTATAGACCTTGCTTTGGCGGGTTAAGAACTTCGAAATGCCCATTGGTGAGCGAACGCTCATCATGGGCATTTTGAATGTTACCCCGGATAGTTTCAGCGACGGCGGGTTGTTTCCCTGCGTCGACGATGCTGTGGTCCATGCCGAACGTCTGATCTCAGAGGGCGCCGACATCATCGACATCGGCGGCGAGTCCACGCGCCCCGGCGGTGAGCCGGTTTCTGCTGAAGAAGAGATTTCGCGCGTGGTGCCGGTCATCGAAGCGCTGGCGCGGCGCGTTTCAGTTCCGCTTTCCGTAGACACAACTAAATCAGAAGTCGCGCGCGCCGCGTTGGCCGCGGGTGCCGCGATCGTTAACGATGTCTCCGCGCTGCGTTTCGATTTTTACATTGCGGATGCGGTCGCGCGTGTGGGCGCCGGATTGGTATTGATGCACTCACGCGGAACCCCCGCGACGATGCACCGCATGCCTCCGGTCGCGGACATCATGGACGAGGTTGTCAGCAGTCTGCGCGCGAGTATTCACATGGCGGAACGGCGAGGAGTGGCGCGCGAGTCGATCGTGATCGATCCCGGTATCGGGTTTGGCAAGAGTCAGGAACAGAACCTCGAATTGATCGCCAGGCTCGACACGTTGATGGCCGCCTTCCCGGAGTATCCGCTTCTGATCGGAACGTCCCGCAAATCTTTCATCGGCCGCATACTCGCGGACGACTCCGGCACACCCGCACCTGCTGCGGAACGTCTGCATGGAACGATGGCCACGATCACCGCCGCCGTCTTGAAAGGCGCGCACATCGTCCGCGTCCACGACGTGAAAGCAGCAGCCGAAACGATCCGTGTTACTATGCAGCTCCGATGATAAAACCCCTGCGCATTGTCCTCTTCATCGCTACGCTTGCGTTCGTTTCCGGTTTTGCCGAGTGCTACAAGCCGGTGACGAAGAACCAGCTTCCGGCGCGGATCAAGACCGTCGCGGTGCCGGCGTTTCAAATGGAAAGCCAGGCTCTGCGTTACAAGATCGAGTCGCGCTTTACTGACGCGGTGATGCGGGAGTTGGTCCATCGCGGGCGCGGCTTGCGTGTCCAGGGCAGTCGCGAAGGCGCCGACGCGGTGATCGAAGGGGTCATCAAGAGTTTTAACTTCGGCGGTGTGCTGCTCGACGACAAAGGCCGCGCGCGTATCTTTGAAGTAACGATCGGCGCTGCCGTGACCGTTCGCGACCAGACCGAGAATCGCGTGCTTTACGACAATCAGAATTTCGTGTTTCGCGGTGAATATGAGTTCGCCAGCGATCCGCGAACGTTCTTCAATGAAGAGGATCCCGCGATCCTTCGCATGTCCCGCAACTTCGCAGAAAGCATCGTGTCCACGCTTATCAACGCCGTCGAAACCGGAAAGAAATGACCGCGCTTTCTCCCACCGAACTCGAGAGATCCCTCGCCAACAATGTTGGACCTCTGTACCTGCTGGTGGGCACAGAACGGTATCTCCGCCAACTCACGACGCAGACAATTACAGATATCGCACTCAGTCAAACGCTCTTGCGTGAATTCAATGAGTCGACGTTCAGTCTAACGAGTGATCCAGTGCAAGCTGCAATCGCAGCCGCCGATGCGATGCCGATGATGTCAGAACGGCGTGTCGTTCGTATCCGGGACTTCGGTAAATTGCGCGAGGCAGACGAGGAAATTCTCATCCGGTATCTCACCAACCCGGCGCCCTTCACGGTCATGATCTTTACTGCCGATGAACTCGACAAACGGAAGAAATTGACGAAGGCCCTGCTCGACTCGTGCGTCGTCGTCGACTTTTCGCCACTAAAAGATCCGGTGGCGAAATCCTGGGCGAAAACCTATCTGAAGAAGTTAAAAACCAGCATCGACGATCAGGTGTTGAGCGAGATCGTCAACCTGGTCGGAACTGACGTGCAAACGCTTGCCAATGAGCTCGACAAGCTCGCGTCCGCGGCGGTGGACACCGGTCGAATCACGATGGATTTGGTTGACGAGTTGATCGGCCGCACGCGCGAGTTATCGAATTTCGAGCTCGGCAATCATCTGCTCGCGAACAACCGTAAGCGCGCCCTCGAAACTCTTCATCGACTTCTCGAAGACGGCGCCGAACCCGTGATGCTCATCGGTCTCATCGCCGGCAATTACCACCGGCTGGCTCTTGGAAAACATTTGCTGGCGCGAGGCGGCCGTGAAGAGGTTTTTCGCAACATCTCGATGCCGCCCTTCAAGCGCGACGCTTACATCTCGACTTTGCAACGCAGCGATCCGAAAAAGATCGCGCGCGGCATTCAACTCACTGCCACCGCCGACCTCGCGATCAAGACTTCGCAAGCGACTCCTCGTCTGCAACTTGAGATGCTGGTTTGTGAATTGGCAAGCTGAGTATGTAGTTACACCTCTGTAGTAACGAAGCGTCCGGCGCCAGTTCCTCGAGCTTGTCCGCAATCAAATCGATCCAATACACCGTCACATCTTCGCTGTACTTCTCTATCGGGACGCCATGATGACCCAGGAACCTCAGCAGGCCGGTTCGCATTCGTTCGACAGCGGCCTCGCGATCCATGCTTTGCAGATACCAGATCGCGACTGTCACGTGATCTCGATGTTTGAATTCAGTCTTGTCGGTTTCGCACGTCTCAAACCCACGCACGACTCTTTCGATTTCGTCTTCGGAAGTGAACATGGGACTCTCCCTATTCAAACAAAAAACGAGGCGGACCGAACATCGATCCGCCTCGCCGATAATCTAAAAATCTTTTGGTCGCTACTTCCCTGCCTGATTCACCCTCGTTGTGAGCCGCGACTTGTAACGCGCCGCCGCGTTGGCGTGGAGCACACCCTTCTGGACCGACTTATCGATCACTGAAATCGTCTCGGGCAGAATCTTCTCTAAATCCTGCTGCGAACCCGACTCGAGCGTGCTGCGCAACTTCTTGATATACGTCCTGACCTTCGTACGATGGCTGCGATTAATAGCGCGGCGCTTCTCACTTTGCCGTACTCTCTTCTCTGCTGACTTATGATTTGGCATCAAACTCTCCTGCTTACAGCGCCTCCAGGCGCAAGTGACGGAGTATAGGTACCCGCCCCGGGAGTGTCAAGGCGACGCCAACCCTCCAGGGGTCCGTCCAAGCCAATGGCGCCGATCCATGTTAATCTGTGCTCAAATGCAGGAGAAAGTTGAGAAAGTTAACCGCATTTGAAGAAGATTGAGCTTCCGCCCCGTGGACTGGAGACGTTGTTTGGTGTTCACGACCAGAACATCAAGTACTTGGAGTCGTTGCTCGACGTCAGAATTGACGCCCGCGGACAGGACGTTTCCATCGACGGCGACCCCGCCGACGTCGATACCGTAGAACGCATCCTCCAGGACTTTTCTGACCTCTTTAAAGAAGGCAAGCATTTTACCGACAAAGAATTGCGCGAGGCTTTCGCCCAGATCGCCGAAGACCGCGCCTTCAGCCTTCGCGACTACTTCACCAAGGCCCGTTTCAACCCCGCCGGTAAAAAACAGGTAGCGCCGAAGTCGGTCAACCAGCGCAAGTACATCCAGGCGATTCAGGAAAAAGACGTCGTCTTCGGCATCGGTGTCGCCGGTACCGGCAAGACGTACCTCGCCGTAGCAATGGCCGTGCAGGCACTGATGCAGAAACAGGTGAACCGCATCGTGCTGGCGCGACCCGCGGTCGAAGCCGGCGAGAAACTCGGCTTCCTCCCCGGCGATCTGCAAGACAAGGTCGATCCGTATCTCCGTCCACTTTACGACGCGCTATTCGATCTCATCGATTACGAACGCGTCACTCGACTGCTCGAAAAGCGCGTTATCGAAGTTGCCCCGCTCGCATTCATGCGCGGCCGCACACTCTCTGACGCGTTTATCATCCTCGACGAAGCGCAGAACACGACCAGCGAACAGATGAAGATGTTTCTGACGCGCATCGGCTTCGGGTCGAAAGCAGTGATCACCGGCGACGTCACGCAGGTCGATCTGCCAACCGGCAAACGAAGCGGCTTAATCGAAGCCGAACGAATACTTTCGAAGCTCGAAGGTATCGAATTCGTTTATTTCACGGAGAAAGACGTCGTTCGTCACAAGCTGGTCCAGATGATCATTCGTGCTTACGAGGAGCAGACCAAGCGCAGCCAGATATAGCTACAGATGGTTGAAGTAGTCAATCGCCAGCGAAGTAAAAAGGTTGACACTGAAACGTGGGCCAGGTTTGCGGAAAAGGCACTTGACGCAATCGGGAAAAAGGGCTCCTCGGCTAACATCGCCTTTTTTTCAGATAAGAGAATTCGCGAACTCAACCACCAGTTTCGGAACATTGATAAACCGACGGACGTCCTCTCATTTCCCGCCGAAGAAGACACGAATCTCGGCGACATCGCCGTCTCAGTCGACACTGCGGCTGCGCAGGCGAAAGAAAACGGTTTGACGTTTGAAGCTGAAATCGCCCAACTCATCCTTCACGGCCTGCTTCACCTTTGTGGCTACGACCATGAAACCGATAATGGTGAAATGAATCGGCTCGAGCTGCGATTGAGAAAGAAACTCGGCATTTAGCCTTTCCCAACAACCGCCAAACCATTTACTATCACGCTATCGATGGAACTTGAAATAGCGCTTGCGCTGCTGCTGCTCCTGATGCTCTCCCTGCTGGCCACGGTCGACATGGCCTTCGGCCAACTGAGCGATGTTGGTCTACGCAGGCTCATCGGGGAGAACGGAGAAAAGCCCCGAGCGCGGTCCAGAGTTTTTCTGAAACAAGTGCTGGAGAACCGTGTGCGGTTCGGCTTTGCACTCTCGGCGACAATACAAATATTGCTGGTTGTCGTCGCCGTCCTGATCACCTCAATCTCACTGACCCTGTTTCCCAATAAGCGTCTCGTGCTCGTCGGGCTTCTCGCCGGCCTGATTCTCGCGGGAATCTTTCGCCAATTGATCCCACTCGTTATCTCGACGCGCAACCCGGAAGGCACGCTGCTCTTTCTGCTACCGATTATTCGACCCTTCTTCCCCATGATGGCGTTCCTCGCCGATCCCTTTCAGAGCCTGTTCGATCGCTCGCGGCGTAACAAAGACCAGGTGACTGAAGAAGGCGAAGAGGAGGAAGAGGCAGACGACAGTGGCGACCTCCAGGCGCTAATCGACGTCGGCGAAGCGGAAGGCATTCTCGAAGAAGAGGAAGGCGAACTGATACATTCGATCATCGAGTTTGGCGACACGCGCGTCAGCGAAGTGATGACGCCTCGGCCTGACATCGTCGCCGTCGCGGACACGTCCACCATTCGCGAAGCACGCGATGTCATGCTCGATTCGAAATACTCGCGGCTGCCCGTCTATCGCGAACAGATCGACAACGTCGAAGGAATTATCTATGTACGCGACCTGTTGCAGTGCTGGGCGGAAGGCAGCGAGAACGAGAGTATTCGACCGCTGATCCGTTCTGTGTATTTCGTACCAGAGACAAAGCCCGTCGCCGAGCTGCTCGAGGAAATGCAGAAAGCGCACGTGCAGTTGGCCATGGTGATCGACGAGTATGGCGGCGTATGCGGACTCGTCACCGTCGAAGACATTCTCGAAGAGATCGTCGGCGAGATTGAAGACGAAGACATCGGCGGGGAAGAGTTGCAGGAGATCGTCGAGGCGAAAGAAGGCAGCTACGAGGTGGCGGCGTCAACCGAGATCGGCAAGATCGAACGACTCTTCGACATGGAGATCGAGGCCGACGACTTCACGACGATCGCGGGACTTGTGATTAACGAGTCAGGCAAGGTTCCCGCTGTAGGCGAAGTTCTAACGATCCGCGGTTTGGAAGTTGAAATACTGGAAGCTGACGAACGGCGCATCAATCGTCTGCGAATCAAACCCCAGCAGCCCCAGGCATCAGCACTGAGTAATGAGCACTGAGTAAACAAGCGAATCTCAATGGCGAAACCAAAAAGCAAATACCTTCAGGGAAAACGCATCGATCCTGCTCCCATAACCAACAAAACCACTGTCGCGGATCTCATCGACGAATCATTTCTCGCTTACAACGCTGCGCGGCTCCGCGAGGCCTGCCAACTCTTTACAAAGCGAATGCTGGAACCCGACGTTACCGTCGGCATGTCGCTGACAGGCGCGCTGACACCGGCCGGACTCGGTATTTCCGCATTAATTCCACTGATCAAAGCCGGCTTTGTCGACTGGATCATCTCCACGGGCGCGAATCTCTACCACGACACCCACTTCGGCATCGGCCTCGCCATGCACCTCGGCAACGCGCAAACTTCCGACGTCGTACTGCGACAGGAGGAAGTCGTCCGGATCTACGACATCTTCTTCGATTACTCAGTGCTGCTCGATACTGACGCGTTTTTCCGCAAGATAATCGAAGCTCCGGAGTTTCAAAAACCGATGTCGACCGCCGAGTTTCACTACCTGTGCGGTCGCTACGTGCACGAGCGTGAACGCAAGCTAAAGATCAAAGACAAGTCGCTGCTGGCGGTCGCCTATGAATACGGCGTGCCGATCTACACATCCTCGCCGGGCGATTCTTCTATCGGCATGAACGTCGCCGCCAAAGCACTTCAGGGAAACAAACTGGCGTTCGATCCGTCACTCGACGTAAACGAAACAGCGGCGATCGTGCTGGCCGCAAAACGCGGGGCGACTAAGACCATGGGGAAGAACGCGAAAAGCAAGAAAGCGAAAGGCGGACTCTCGGCGGTGTTCATTCTCGGCGGTGGTTCACCTAAAAACTTTATGCTGCAAACG
The DNA here is from genome assembly GCA_965649955.1 of uncultured bacterium. Lineage (GTDB taxonomy): Bacteria > Acidobacteriota > Blastocatellia > Pyrinomonadales > Pyrinomonadaceae > PSRF01. Next base: position 804 of record CBFGMX010000208.1, on the reverse strand, counting down.
GAACCGCAAATCCAGGAAGTTCTCGGAATCGACGAGCGCGGACACGATTATTTTCTGCAAGTGACAGATGCGCGGCCCGACACAGGAGGACTTTCCGGTGCGACGCCCGGTGAAGCTGTCTCGTGGGGGAAGGTAGATCCGGATCGTTTACCAGACGCGGTCGTGTGTTACGTTGATTCTACTGTGGCGCTTCCGCTCATTACCGCTTATGCTCTTACACGACACGAACCACGCGCGCCAAAACGGTTGTATGATAGGCGCGAAGAGTTCATGAACCTGCTGCGCGCTGAATACCAAAAGTCCAAACGACGATAGCGGATTTGGAATCCGTGTTACCGGATTGGAGACGAAGAGCGATCATGGGTGAACCTGTGACGGCTGCGAAGCCGAGATCTTATTACGATTGCGTTGAGTGTCCCGCATACTGTTGTTCTGTCTACGATCGCGTGCAGGTCACACGACGCGACATTCGCCGGCTCGCGAGACACTTCGGCGTGACTGAAGAGGTAGCGACGATCCGCTTCACCAAGATGTATGGAGATGAGCGGGTGTTGCGCCGGAAGGCCGATCCGGTGTTTGGGCAGACGTGCCAGTTTCTAAATCTCGAGACACGCAACTGCGGGATCTATCATGCGCGGCCGGCTGTGTGTCGAGAGTTCCCGACGAGTAAGCGTTGCGCTTACTGGGACCTGCTTAAGTTCGAACGTGTCCAGCAGGACGATCCCGAAGTCCTACCGTTGGTAAAGATCACTTTCAACGGCAAGAGCAGCAAGAACGGCAAGTCTTAGTCTGGCTCTGCACCAA
>CBFGMX010000207.1:0-8836 GCA_965649955.1 uncultured bacterium | reverse complement strand
AGAGGAAAGTCCGAACACTACAGGGCAGCGAGCCCGCTAACGGCGGGGCGTCTGGCGGTGTTGGATCGTGAGATTCGAGACCGTGAGGCGACGACAAGTGCAACAGAAAGCAAACCAGCCCTCTGAGACCTCAAATCTCAGATTTGAGATCTCAGAGGGTGATGGGTGAAATGGTGCGGTAAGAGCGCACCGGCGCGTGTGGTGACATGCGCGGCCAGGCAAACTCCTCGCGGTGCAAGACCAAATAGGGAGGCGTCAACCAGGGCTGCCCGCCCGAAGCCTCTTTGAGGTCTCAGATCTGAGATTTGAGATCACAAAGGGCTACGACCTCCGGGTAGGTCGCTCGATCCTGCCGGCAACGGCTGGACTAGATGAATGATCGCCACTTCGCTTTGCGATCTCCGATCCCAGATTTGAGATCTCAGAGGGAGTACAGAATTCGGCTTACAGACCTGTTCCGCAATTGCAGGGTGATTTTAATCCCGACACAAGATGAGAGGGCGATGGATAGATGGCTAATCGGAAAGGGGTTTTCATAGGCGCGTACGTTCCTAATCACCTCAAGGAATCACTTCGTCGTCGCGCGGCTGCCGAACATCGAACGCTCTCGCAGGAGATCACGCGTATTCTGGAAGAGGCAGTTCATGGGCGCGGTCTTCCACCCGGTAGTCTCGACCGGCGTACCAAGGACTCTCAGCCTCGTCGTCGAGCTTCGGACCCGATGCCTCGTCGCAGGGCCAACGACGTCCCGTACGGGGTCGCCGGCGGAAGAGCTGACGACTGAGGTTGTCGCGCGCGTCGCGAAACGAGTAACAATTGAAATACCTGATCATCGGCACGGTCATTAGTCTCGTCGCTGCTTTTATCTACGTACGCCTGCGTCCTTACCTCCAGCTAATCCGGAAAGTGGTCAGTGCGCTCAACGTTTCCACGGAAGTCACCACTGCGCCTCGCGAGCGATCCCCGTCGAAGAACAAACTGGTGCGGTGTGATAGCTGCGGAACGTGGGTGCCCGCCGATCGCGCCATTCGACTCAACGCCGGGCTAGCGAATTATTGCTCGAACGAGTGTCTGGCGAAGAAAGCGGAATCAAGAGAGCAGAAACTCGTCGGTTGAGTTTCAGTGGTGTACCTCTTCGGGCGCCAGGTGCCCGGCCTGGTGAATTCCTTTGTCCGTGTTTGTGACCCACAGCAACACGAGTCCAATAACAAAGAAGAAAATCAACGACAGCAGTGCGCTGCGGTACGAGCCGGTGCGCGCGATGACGATGCTGAATAACAGCGGCCCCATCCAGGACGTGCCGCGCTCGGAAACCTCGTAAAGTCCGAAAAACGCGGCCTCTCGACCGGCTGGAATCATGCGCGAGTAAAGCGATCGCGAAAGCGCCTGCGAACCGCCGAGCACGATTGCGATCACCGCGGCCATGATCCATGCTTCGGCAACGGTGTTGAGGAAGCGATAAGCGTAGATGACGACTGCGGACCAGATCACGAGCGACACGATGATCGCGTTCTTCGTGCGAATCAGGTACGCGAGTCGTTCGAAGAACAACGCGCCGCCGACCGCCACAAACTGGACCATCAAAAAGATCTCGAGCAGAAACTGCGGATTGCCGCCCGGAAACAATTCCTGTTCGAGAAACGCGCTCGATGCAAACACGACGGTCTGGATGCCGTCGTTATAAATCAGGTATGCGAGCAGGTACCGCGTGGTCAGCGGCAGCCGCCGCAATTCCTTGACGGTTGCCACTATCTCGGAAAAGCCTACCGAAATGTATCCCTTGCCCGGGGGCAACTGCCTTTTCGAGGGCCGCGATTTCAACAGCCGGAAGGTGATCAGCGCAAACCCGCCCCACCAAATCCCCGCGGACAACAGTGATAATCTGACCGCAAGCTCGGTCGATATTCCGATCTGTTCCGCCCGGAGCACGAGCAACAGGTTCAGCGCCAACAGGAGCGCGCCGCCGAGATAGCCGTAGGCGAATCCGCGGCTGGAAACTTTGTCCGCCTGGTCCTCGGTTGTGATTTCCGGAAGAAACGCGTTGTAAAAGACCAGCGCCGCGCCGAAACAAACATTGGCGATGATGAACAACACACCGCCAAACAGGTACAGCCCGTCCTGCACGAAAAACATCAGGCAGTTTGCGACGACGGCGATGTAACAGAAGAACGCCATCAGTCGCTTCTTGAGATTCGAGTAATCTCCCAAGGCCCCCAGTATGGGCAGGAGAAACACCTGCGCGCCCACCGAAATCGAAACGCACAACGTCGGCAACGACTTCGCCGTGACCGCACCCAGTGGTCCAAGATCGAGCACTACACCGTTTTCGCCAACGGCGGATTGGGCCAGTCGCGTGATGTAGGGACTGAAAAGGGTGCCGACAACTGTGGTGTAAAAGGCCGAGTTGGCCCAGTCGTACATTTTCCACCCGAAGAGTTCGCGTGGATTGTTCTTATCGGTGTAAGAGTTCGCTGACAATGGCGGGTGTGATGTCGGCTAACGTTTGGATCCTGGCTGCGATTCGCTCACGATGAGCGCCCCAAATGATTGTCGGTACCTGGTGCAGCGTGTGATTGCGCGACGTTAGATCTTCGATATTGCCGTGGTCGCTGGTGAGTATAACGGTAGTCCGTTCGAGATCAAGTCTGTGTAGTAACTCGCGAATGAATTGGGCCAGGCTGGTCAAGACGATTTTCGCCAGCGCCATGTCCTGCGCGTGTCCGACTTTGTCGGTGATGAAGTATTCGTAAAGCGTGAAGCGGTTCTGCGCGACGATGGAGGCAAGCACAGTCGCCGCCTCTTCTTCGGTCCGCTCCTCAACGTCTTCGCCTTTTTCAATCAGAAACCGGTTGGTGTAATCCATGAAAACCGCGGCGCCGGCCCTGACGTCGTCGATCGTCCTGAAATTCAGTCCGGCGGCCTCGACCGCGGCTGTTGTCGCCGACACCCAGCGCGGGCGTTCGACAAAGAAGCGATTGCTATAGGCATTCGCGAACGTGATTGGCGCTACGCCTGCGTCGCTGAGCTGGCGAAATACGGAATGCGTTTGGATGATGTCGCGCAACGCCTGGTTTGGAAATCCCTGTTTGTGATAGCCGATCTGTGCGGGTGCGTTTACGCCGGTGAGAATTGTTGTCTGGCCTGAAGCACTCTGTGGGCGACCGGGCACACCAAGGCACGGGTCAGTTGGAACGACAATACCGTCGAGAAACGTTGCCGGCTCCTCGTTTTGAAAAACAGCCAGCGGGGTGGATCCGTCGAGGTTGTCGAGTGGATTGTGAGGACCGCGAGTGCCAATTCCCAGACCGTCGATGAAGAACAGCAGGACCGACGGATCGTTAACATCATTCGTCATGCAGCAGCCCACGCTCGCGATAAAGATTCAATTTGTTGTGTAGTGTCTTGAGGCTGATGCCTAACAGTTCGGCGGCGCGCGTCTTGTTGTTCTTCGTCTTTTGTAACGTGCGCATGATCATTTGCCGTTCGACCTCTTCCAGTGGCGTGCCTACCGGCACCGTCAGCGTGTCTTCACTGCGCAAACGCTCACGCTGTTCGATCGGATACGGCGCAAAGTGATGGCGCTCGATCTGTTCGCCGGAACAGATGATCACGGCCCGCTCGATCACGTTTCGCAGTTCGCGTACGTTGCCCGGCCACGCGTGAAACTGTAGCGCCTGTAATGCAGACGGACTCAGAAAACGCGCGGGTCGTCCGTGTTTCTCGGCAAGCTGTTTGACGAGATGTTGGGCCAACAGCGGCAGGTCTTCTTTTCTTTCGCCAAGCGATGGCAGGTGAATGCCGAAGACGTTGAGACGATAGAGCAGATCGCTGCGCAGTTTACCTTCCGCGACGGCCTGTTGCGGATGACGGTTAGTCGCCGCCAGCAAGCGGACGTCGACTTCGATCTCTTTGCGGCTGCCGAGACGTCTGACTGCTCGCTCTTCGATCACGCGTAGGAGTTTCGCCTGAAGCAGTGGAGGCATTTCGCCGATTTCGTCGAGCAACAGGGTGCCAGTGTCGGCTAGTTCGAAGCAGCCCTGCCGGCGTGTTGCCGCGCCCGTGAACGATCCTTTTTCGTGTCCGAAGAGCTCGGATTCCATCAACGTTTCGGGAATCGCCGAGCAATTGATAGCGACGAACGGGCGGTCGCGGCGCGGGCTCATCTTGTGAATCGTGCGCGCCACCAGTTCTTTTCCGGTGCCTGATTCGCCCGTGATCAGGACAGAAGCACTCGATGGCGCAACTTGTTCGATCAGCGTGTAGATCTTGCGAATCGATTCAGAGTTCCCGACGAGTTCGCCAAACGCTCCGCGGTCCTGAAGCTCACGGCGGAGTCGTTCGTTCTCTTTCTTCGCCAGGTCCAGTTCAACAGCGCGATCGATCAGCGTCCGCAACTTGGAAGGATCGACAGGTTTTTCAACAGAGACCACGGACAGATCGACATTCTGTTCGCGGATTTGGCGGGCAAACGCGGAGTCGCCGGCTGGGCCACCGTCGAGCACCACTGTGGGCTTTAACTCGTCGACGGCTTTAAGAGCGGCTGGAATGTCGCCGGCGACGATAGGATGGTAGCCCCACGTCGCGAGAAGATCGCGTAAAGATGATCCACTGTGGGCGTCTCGATCGAAGATGAGCACACTGGGGGTCGACATCCGAGGTTCAGTTTAGCATAAGCGTGTGGAGGTGGGTTTAGAAGGGGGCTTATTGGTCATATATGATTTGACATTTTTCATTTGTCATTTCCCGAAATTCCTCGCATTTGTCTTCCCATCTCCCCAACGACAGGTAAACCGGAACCTCAAACGAAAGCAAATGACAAATGAAAGATGTCAAATCATATATGACCAATGATTCTCTTCTACCGCGAATAGTATTCGGCGATGGCGTTTGCGAGAGCGGTGGAAGTCGTTTCCTCAGGTTGGATATCGACTCGCAAACCGTACTCAACTGCGGTTGCGGCAGTGATGTCGCCGATACAGGCGACGGCGAGTCCTTGCAGCTTTTCGCCGAGATCGTGCGTGTCGAAAAGCAGCCCCAGGTTCTTGACGCTGGATGAGCTCATGAACGCGATGCAATCTGCGCTGCCGCTGAGCATTGCGCTGAGCCGTCCGCGATCAAGATCCTCGGGAACGACGGTGCGATAAGCAGTGACGAGGTCGACGCGCGCGCCTGCTTCTTCCAGCGACTTTGGCAAGTAGTCGCGACCGGTGGCTGCGCGGGGAATGAGAATGTTGAGTCCGTGCAGTCGTTCTTTTCCGCCCTGGAATTCGCTCAACGCTACGAAAACGCCTTCAGCTTTGGCGTGCGCAGGTATGAGATCGACGTGGACGTGCGCGTCGCGAAGTTTATCGGCGGTTGCTTCACCAATCGCGCAGACTTTGAGCTCGTCTAGATCCTCTACGCCCGCACCGCGGGTGTTCAAGCGGCGCAGAAAGTAATCGACTCCGTTTGCGCTGGTGAAGATGATCCAGTCGTAGCCGTAGAGATGATCGATGGCTTCGTCTAAACGCTCGTAGCTTTCGGGCTCGGCAATTTCGATTGTGGGGCAGGAGATGACTCTCGCGCCGTAGCTTTCGAGGGCCGTAATTAATGGTTCCGCCTGCGAAGCGGCGCGAGTCACAACGACCGTTCGTCCTGCAAGCAAGTGGTCCATGGTTAACGCGAACCAAGCAGGGAATTAGCGCCGCGGTCGATTAACTGCGCTGCGAGTGACGCTCCGATTTCATGTGCATTGGCCTGGGGACCAGATAGTTGATCGCGCAGGATCTTAGCGCCGTCCGGCGCGGCGACCAGTCCGTCGAGTTTTAACTCTTCGTTTTCGATGATTGCATGCGCGGCGATTGGAAACTGACAACCCCCGCCCAAAGTTCGCAGAAAAGCGCGTTCCGCCAGGCAACACAATCGCGTCTCCTCATGATCCAGGTCGCCGGTCGTTTCGACTGCAAACTCATCGTTCGCGCGGGTCTCGATAGCGATCGCGCCCTGGCCCACTGCCGGAACCATTTCCTCCGTTGAGATAGCGGCGTCAATGCGGTGCTCGAGCTCCAGCCGCCGCAGACCAGCCGACGCCAGTATCAGTGCGTCGTACTGTCCTTCGTCCATCTTTCGGAGTCGCGTGTCGACATTGCCGCGAACGTCCTTGACTACAACGTCGCCACGCAACGATTTTAGCTGTGCCACGCGACGCTGACTCGACGTGCCTACGATTGCTTTCTCCGGCAGGTTCAGAATCGAACCACTACGTCCTTTCAAATCGTCACGCACGACCAGCGCATCCCGCGGATCGTCTCGCTTGCAAATCGCACTGATCGTTAGATTATCCGGCAGCACGGTCGGCAGATCTTTCAACGAATGAACAGCGAGATCGATGCGTCTATCAAGCAAAGCATCTTCCAGCTCCTTCGTGAACACGCCTTTCCCGCCGATCACCGACAACGGATCGGTTTTGACGTCGCCAGTTGTCTTAATGATTTCAATGCGTATGTCGATCTCAGGATACAGGGCTAACAGACGGGCTTTGGCTTGTTCCGCTTGCCACAAGGCGAGTTTCGATCCGCGTGAGCCGATTACTAGCGAGCGAGACATGCGCGACTACTCCTCGGCATCAAAGAGATCGGTCGGAGCTGGAGCCGCAGTCGAGTCGCTCGCACCGTAGATGCGGCGCATCTGGTTCAAGAGTGGATGGGAAATCTTGTTGACGGTCGACATCAGCAACGACTCGACGGCAGCTTCCTGTTCCTTCGTCAATGGACCAAGCTTCTTTCGTTGTCGTGCCAACTCCGATCGCGCAACGTCATTAAACTTCTCACGGAGCGCGCCGATACTCGGTCCGACGTCCATCAACCGCAGCGTTTGTTGAAACTGCATGACTTCCGACTGCACGATTAGTTCGGCACGTTCAGCTTCACGCTCGCGCTCGCGAATGTTTGACGAGATCACGTGCTCGAGGTCGTCTATGTCAAACACGAACACGTTCGGAACGTTGCCGACGGCGGGATCGATGTTTCGCGGCACGCTGATGTCGATCAGACATGTCGCGCGTTTTCGCCGGCGTTGCATGGCCTTGCGTATATGTTGTTCGGTGATGACGTAATCAGGCGCGCCCGTCGAACAGATCACCAGGTCTGCTTCATGTAAGAACTCGCCCATTTGATCGAAAGGAATCGTAGTTGCGGCGCCGATCTGATTGGCGAGCTCGCGGGCGGCGGTTTCGGTGCGGTTGGCGATCACGACGCGCGACGCTCCGGCGTTCATTAGGTGTCTTGCGGAGAGTTCGGCCATTTCGCCCGCGCCGATCAGCAGCACCGTGCAACCTTTTAGCGAATCGAAGATCTTCTTGCCGAGTTCGACTGCCATGTAACTGATCGAAACAGCGCTTGCCGCGATGCCCGTCTCTGTTCGCACTCGCTTCGCGACGCGAAATGTATGATGGACCAGACGGTTCAGAATCTTGCCTGCGGTTCCGGCTTCAACCGCCAGCGCATACGCGTGGCGAACCTGGCCCAGCACCTGCGGCTCGCCGACTACCATCGAGTCCAGCGACGAGGCGACGCGAAACAGGTGTCTTACCGCATCCTCGTCGGTATGCCGATAGAGATGATCGTTGAGGAAACCCTGCGGCAACTGGCCGGAGGTATCCAGAAACTGGGTCACACGTCCGGCGCCAAACTCGGTTTGGTCGTTGGGTGTCGCGCTTAGGATTTCCACGCGATTGCACGTCGAGACGATCAGTCCCTCGCGCACAACGTCGCCATCCACCAGAGTGCGCAATCCGGCTGCACACGCCGCGTCGTCGAAGGCGAGCCGTTCGCGGATCTCGACCGGAGCTGTTTTGTGATTGACTCCGATCAGAATTATTGACATTGGTTCAGCGACCTCATTGAGTTACATCAATGCGAGACCAAACACGTGATAACTCCCGAGCAGCGGCGCGGCCAAAAAAGTGCAAAGCACGAGAACGAAACCGAGCACACCCAGCCACGCTGCTCGACGTCCGCGCCAGTTTGCTGTCGAACGATAAACGGCGAGCACGAAGTACAGCAGCCACGTAAGCACCGCGAAGATCTCCTTCGGATCGTTACGCCACATTGTTCCGTGCAACGACCAGTTCCAAAACATGCCTACGACGAGACCCAGCGTCAGCAACGTCAGACCGATTGCCGCGGCATGCGTCGCGATCTCGTTGATCGTCGAGAGCGACGGCAGGCGATGAAAGAAAGCGCTGAACGTTTTTAGTTTGAGTTCCCGCTCCATTACTAAGTACATGACGCTGGCCATGAAGACGATAAAGAATGCCGCGTAGGCAAATATCAGGAGCGTCGTGTGGATCGGGAACAGCAATGTCGGCGAAAATGCCGCGGCCGATCCGCGTGGGTCGGCATTGATCAGCAGCGCTGCGGAGACGAGAATACAAATCAGCGGCATCGCAAACGCGCCGACTGCCTGTGCCTGATAGCGATAGAGTACGAGTGTGTATCCCGCCACGAGCGCCCACGCCAGAAAAGACAACGTTTCTCGCTGACCGAATAGCGGGTAGTGACCGTCGACTGCCCAGTCGTCGATCAGGACGGCGGTATGCAGCACGAAACCGATGGCCATCGACCACTGAGCGACCCGCTGGAGCGAGCGTCGTTTGTTGACGAACGCCAGAATGGAGTGGATCGCGGCAATCAGGTACGCCGCCAAAACTGCGAGCAGTAAGGACCTCATTGGGGATAAACCGGATTTGCATTCTAGCTCAAATCCGTGTTTGTAACCACGGATCTCGCAAAACGAGCAATAGTGCGGTCATACCATACGTGTCTCCCGGTTGTGGCGGTCGCACGTTAGCCCGCGG
>CBFGMX010000206.1:0-9073 GCA_965649955.1 uncultured bacterium | reverse complement strand
TCGGTGCGCAAAACCGTCAAGTTCGTGAGTGAAACGGCTAAGGATGACTCACTTTTAACTAATTGTGTGGATCCCTTTTCATCTACGTCGGGCAAGCGAGAAACGATTTTGAATGCAACTGCCTCACCACTCGGCGAAGAAGGGGTGCACTATTCTGACCAGCGGTGAAGACACGGATTTTACGGATAAACTTAATACCCGTGGCGCGTATCAGGATCGCTTGCTATAATCCGCCCCGTCAGTCAAGCTTTCTCTCATTAGCAGTAACACTGTGGCGTTAAATCCAGTGCGATTGTCGACTTGTGTAGGTTTTTTGTGACACTGGGGACGACGATCACGGAAATCGCAGTGTAAGTGTGAACGCGACTGCCTATGTCGGAAGACAACAAACAGCCTGGCTCCGAGGGGCCTACTACGCCGGACGGAACGGTTTCCGATTCGTCCGGGACGCCTTCCCCATCTGCAATACCCCCAGCCGGTGAACTCGCAGGTGCCGATGCCGAAAAGGCCGCCATGGTCGAACAGGCCAAATCGCGCGTCGCTGCCGTCAAGGAATCACTGGCCGCCGATAAACCAGCCGATGCAGGCGCCCCGAAACCCCCAGTCAAGAAGAAAGAGGAAGGCCCAAAACCAACGGACGCGAGCGAACATCCGTTGGTCAAACGACTCAAGGCCAAATTCGGAGAAACGATCGGCGACGCCTCGGAATTCATCGGTCAACTTTCCGTTTACGTCGATCGCGAACACATCGTTGAGGCGTGCGAGTTTCTCAGGGACGACGAGAAGACACCGTTTAATTATCTTTCGGATTTGACGTGCGTTCACTACCCCGACCGCGGCGACACGCCGTTCGAGGTCGTCTACAACCTGTTTTCGATTTCCACCAACGAGCGCGTTCGATTGAAAGTGAAAACTAGCGAGGCAGCAGGCGTCGATAGCGTCACCGGCGTGTGGCCCGCGGCGAATTGGCTCGAACGCGAGGTTTACGACTTGTTTGGAATTCGATTCGCGAACCATCCCGATCTGCGACGGCTGTTGTTACCGCCGGACTGGGAAGGCTATCCACTGCGCAAAGATTTTCCCCTGGAGTTTGTCGAAAACGCGTGGACCGAAAGACATCTGCCGGAGATGACGCAAGTGCATATGGAGCAGGTGCAACAGCGACGCGCTTACGGTCTCGAGCTGTTGTCAGTGCCGCAGGAGCGAATGATGCGAGACATCTTTCGCGGCGGCAAAGAAGTAATGCCGAAAGATAAATGACGCCGAAAGAGATCGCTGCCCATTACGACGCCAAAGTCTTCGATTCGCCTGACGCGGCTACGGCAGCGGGGTTCGTTTTAGGCGAGACTGCACAACCGCGAAATGTGTGGAACAAGGCGAGCGCCGCCAGTGCCATCGTGTTGAAGTTGATCGAGAAGAAGAAAAACGGCGAAGCGGAAGAGATTGGTCTGGTTATTGAGCCATGGCGCGTAACCGGATGCTACAAGACTAACAACCACCAATAAAAGACGGATGCATCAGGTAGAAATCGCAACAACCCAGGAGACACTGCTCGACAGCCCGGAGATGGTGCTGAACATGGGCCCGCAGCACCCGTCCACACACGGCGTGTTGCGCGTCGTCCTCCGTCTCGACGGCGAAACCGTGATCGATCTCGATTGCGACATCGGCTATCTCCATCGCGGCATGGAGAAGATCGCCGAAAACCGCATGTACACGATGATCGCGCCTTACTGGGATCGTCTCGATTACATCGCCGCAGTTTCTAATGGTCTCGTTTGGGTCGAAACAGTCGAACAGATGATGGGACTCGACGTCCCGCCGCGCGCACATTACATCCGAACGATCCTGACTGAGTTGAACCGCATCGCATCGCACCTGCTCTGGCTCGCGACGCACGCGCTCGACATTGGCGCTGTAACGGTCCTGCTTTGGGCACTGCGCGAACGCGAAGAGATTCTCAAGATTTTCGAACGACAGTTTGGCGCCCGCCTGACCTGCCATGCCTGGCGCGTGGGCGGCATGCCGAACGACGCCTATGACGATTTTCATAAGGACGTCAAACAGTTCGTCAACAACTTTCCCAAGCGTCTCGACGAATACGAAACAGTGCTTTCCGAGAACCGCATCTGGTTGAGCCGGACAGTCGGAATCGGTGTTATCTCCGCTGAAGACGCGATCGCGATCGGACTGTCAGGCCCGGCGCTGCGTGGTTCCGGCGTCGCGTGGGACGTCCGGAAATCGCGACCCTACGCTGCTTACGCCGACATGGATTTCGACATTCCGCTCGGCGAAAACGGCGACACCTACGATCGCTATCTCGTGCGACTCGAAGAGATGCGCCAGTCGCGACGGATCGTCGATCAGGCGCTGGAGAAACTTCCCGACGGACCCGTAAACGCCAAGTTGCCGAAGATCGTGAAGCCGCCCGCAGGCGATTACTACCACTCGATCGAAGGACCGAAAGGCGAAATCGGGTGTTATGTGGTTTCTGACGGCAGTGCGCAGCCGTGGCGCGTCCGCGTGAGGCCACCGTCATTCATCAATCTTCAGGCGTTGAGGCAGATGTGCATCGGACACCTCGTCGCCGACGTAGTCGCAATTATCGGAACGCTCGACATTGTTTTAGGAGAAATCGATCGCTGAAAACTCCATGTTGCTTCTGGCCCCGGTAGACGTACTGAACGATCTTCTGCTGAAGTTTTTCAGTGCTGAAACGATCAACTACTTCATCTGGCCGCTAATTCAGATCGGGCTGGTCGTCACGCTCGTCGCGTTGTGGGTCGCGTATGCGACTTATCTCGAGCGAAAGATCTCAGCGTTTATTCAGGCGCGCCTCGGCCCGATGCGCGTTGGACCATGGGGATTGCTGCAACCCATCGCCGACGGTCTCAAGCTCTTAACTAAAGAAGACTTCATTCCCGACAAAGCGGACCGCTGGATCTTCTTTTTTGCGCCGTACATCGCAGTCGCGTCGGCCTTCATCGTGTTTTCAGTGATTCCGTTTGGACCAGACTGGGCCGTGATCGCCGACGTCAACATCGGTTTGCTGCTGGTGCTGGCCGTATCGAGCGTGGGTGTGCTGGCATTGATTCTCGCGGGCTGGTCGTCAAACTCGAAGTACGCCTTGTTGGGTGGACTGCGATCGAGCGCGCAGATGGTGTCGTACGAAGTTGCGATGGGGCTCTCGTTGATTGGTGCGCTGATGTTTGCGCGCACATTGTCGCTTTCGGGAATGGTAGCGGCGCAAGGTTCGGACTCGATGTGGTACATCCTGTATCAGCCGGTCGGTTTTATGCTGTTCCTGATCAGCGGTATTGCCGAGAACAATCGCGCGCCGTTCGATCTACCGGAAGCGGAGTCGGAACTGGTCGCCGGTTTTCATACTGAATACTCCGGCATGCGCTGGTCGTTGTTCTTCATGGCCGAATACGCGGCGATGGTTGTCGTGGCGGCGGTGGCGACGACGGTCTATCTCGGTGGCTGGTACTTTCCGTTCGTTTACCGGCTCGAGACGAGTGGGCATCACAATCTTTACGTGCTGGTGAGCGTGCTGGTCTTTTTAGTTAAGGCGTCGATCATTCTTTACATCTACTTCTGGTTGCGCTGGACGTTGCCGCGTTTCCGTTACGATCAGTTGATGGACATTGGCTGGAAGTGGCTGATTCCTTCGGCGCTAATCAATATCGTGCTGACTGCGTTTGCGGTATTTCTGCTGCAGGCTTTAAATGGTTGGCGAGGCATACAGACGATCGAGTCGCTCGATCGTGGAATGAATCTGACCGCGACCGGAAAAGGCATCATGATCGCGATCGGCGTCGCTGGTCTATTCATCACCGGCGGGCTGCTGGCGCGGATCAACTGGCGCTCGCGCGATTTCAACCTGAAGTCGCAGCGCCGCAACATCAGGTTGGTGAATGTACCGAAAGGCAAGCCGGCGCGGGCGTAAGGCGGGCCAGCACGGGCGTGAAATCCGTGTGGATTGATGAGGTAACAAATGCCGTTAGTTAAGACCCCGAAACCAACATTTGCGCAGAAACTCAAACGCTTCTTCATGGTTGATCTGATCAAGGGGATGGGGCTGACGCTGAAGTACAACCTCGGCGCGATCATCGATAAGGACGCGGTCGCAGGCAAGGGAATCTATACCGAACAGTATCCGAAAGTACGTCCCGACGTCGCTCCACGGTTTCATGGCGCACCGCGCCTGAACATGGATCCCGAGACGCACGACACGCTCTGTATCGCGTGCAATCTGTGCGCGATCGCCTGTCCTGAAGACTGCATCGACGTGATCGCGATGGACGTCGAGATCGTGGTTGCCGGCAAACCGCGGCGCAAGAAGGTGCTCGACGAATTTATCTTCGACACGTCGCGATGCATGTTTTGCGCGCTTTGCCAGGAGGCGTGTCCGACGTCGTGTCTCGAGTTGACGCAGGATTTCGAGTTAGCAACCTATTCGCGTGCCGGGTTTGTCTGGAACCGTGAGATGCTCGAACAAGGCCGCGAAACTGTTAAGTACACGAGCTAACACCAACACGAATCTTAATAATGACTCTCTCCGGCTACGAAGCCCTCTTCTTCTGGATCTTCGCGCTGGCCGCGATCTTCGCGGGGTTGTTGACCGTGATGGCGCGCAATGCAGTCCACAGCGCGCTATTTCTCATTTCGTCGCTGGTCTCAGTGGCGGCGCTCTTCGTGCTCGCGGGCGCGGAGTTCATCGCCGGTGTGCAGATACTGGTCTACGTCGGCGGCGTGATGGTCCTATTCCTCTTCGTAATCATGCTTGTAAACGTCGGCGCGGAAGAGAAGGGCCGCGAAGAGATCTTCAACAAAGAGAGACAGGTCACGGCGAGTCTTATCTTCTGTTTTCTGTTGGTTATCGGAGTGCTGTATGGCGTGACTGAAGGTCATCGGGGTTTGCAGGCGCGGCCCCAGCCGGAAACGTCCGCCTCGCAGGCGGCGAGAGAACGATCGCTTCCTACCGGAGCAACGGGCACAAGCCGCATCACTGAGGACACCGAACGCGTCGGCAGCAGTCTCTATCGATACGCCTCGTTGCCGTTTGAAATCGCGAGTGTGTTGCTGCTGGTAGCCATCATCGGATCGGTGATGTTGGCGCGGACTCTAAGACAGGAAGCGTCTGCCGATGATGTCGATCCCGAGACTTTGCAGGAAGAAATAGCACTCGATCCCGAACTCGCGAAGCTGGAGCCTCGGTCGGAATAACATGCTCAACGCTTTCATCCCAACACTCGCGTTCTTGTTTCAGCAGGCCGAAGGCGGCTGGCTGGCCCAGGTAAAGCAGGGGGCCGCGAATCCCGACCTGGCGAAGTTTCTCGTCATCGGCGCTCTGCTCTTCATCATCGGCGTGGCGGGAGTTCTGACCAGGCGAAACATCATCGTCATCTTCATGTCGATCGAGTTGATACTCAACGCCGCAAACCTCAATTTCATCGCCTTCGCTCGCTACCTGCAGGACAGCGGCAACATGAATGCCGTGGCGGGCCAGATTTTTGCGGTGTTCGTAATCGTCGTAGCGGCGGCCGAAGCGGCGATCGGTCTGGGCATCGTGATCGCGCTTTACCGGAACAAGGAAACCATCTGGGTTGACGAGATTGATTTGTTGAAGTGGTAACCAAGAAAGCTTAGTACCTTGTGCTTCGTGCTTTGTCTTTACTGCAAAGTACCAGGTACAAAGCACCAAGCACAAAACGAATGTACAAATACATTTGGTTAGTTCCCCTGCTTCCACTGATCGGCGCGGCTATTAACGGCTTTTTCGGACGGAAGTTTCGCTTTTCCGAACCGTTGATCGGCGGCATCGCTGTCGGCTCCGTCGCACTCGCTTTCCTCATCAGCGTCGCGGCCATCTATTCGTATGGCTTTGGTGGTCATCCGCAGTGGCCCAATCCCTACCTGACCAGCCAGGACGGTTTTAGTTTCAACTGGATTCCCGGCGGCGCGGTCAGCATCAACCAGGGTTCCGACGAACGGCGCCAGGCTCAACTCGAAAAACAGATCGCGGAACGAGAGGCGTCGATGACGCCCGAAGAACGGGCCCATCCTGAACCGCAGATCTACGCGACAGTTGAATCGCCGACGTACGCGTTGCTCAACATCGAGTGGAGTTACCAACTCGATCCGCTCTCGGCGGTCTTCATGCTGATCGTAACGGGCGTCGGGTTGTGCATCTTTGTCTTCGCGACCGGCTACATGCACGGAGATGCCGGCTTCTACCGGTTCTTCGCTTACATGGGCCTGTTCATGTTCGCGATGCTTGTGCTCGTAATGGGCTCAAACTTCCTGATGATGTTTGTGGGTTGGGAAGGCGTGGGTCTCTGTTCCTACCTGCTCATCGGCTACTACTTCGATCGACAGGAAGCGGCGGACGCTTCTCGCAAGGCGTTTATCACGAACCGGGTCGGCGATTTCGGTTTCGCCCTCGCAATCTTCGGAATCATCGCCACGTTTGGCAGCGCGCAGTACACCGAAGTCTTTAATCAGGCCAAAGCATATCCAATCGAGTTGCTCGGTCACTGGGGCGTCCTCTCATGGATAGCGCTTGGACTCTTCATCGGCGCGTGTGGTAAGTCAGCGCAACTCCCGTTGCACGTGTGGTTGCCCGACGCCATGGCCGGACCAACGCCCGTCTCGGCATTGATTCACGCCGCCACGATGGTTACCGCTGGTCTTTACATGGTGACGCGCACCAACGTCATTTTCCAGCACTCGCAAACGATGCTGCTGGTCGTCGCGCTCATCGGCATGGCCACCGCGATCTTCGCCGCAATCATCGGTATCACGCAGAACGACATCAAGAAGGTGCTGGCGTACTCGACGGTTTCGCAGCTCGGCTTCATGTTCATGGCAGCCGGCGTCGGCGCTTTCGCTATCTCCATCTTTCACGTTATGACGCACGCCTTCTTCAAAGCGCTGATGTTCCTCGGCGCGGGCAGCGTCATTCACGGCATGCACCACGAACAGGACATGCGCCGCATGGGCGGGTTGAAGAAGTACATGCCCTATACGTATTGGACGTTCGTGGCCGGATGGTTGGCGATCTGCGGCATCATTCCGTTCAGTGGCTTCTGGTCCAAGGACGAGATTCTCTGGAACGCGGCATCGACGACGGCGATCCCGCTCGGTTGGCTCGTGTGGCTGGTCGGAACGATTGCGGCGACGTGTACGGCGTTTTACATGACGCGCTTGATGGCGATGACGTTCTGGGGCAAGGAACGTTTCCTCGAAAAACCGGAGACTCACGACATTCACGGTGACCATGGACATGCCGCGCATGTACCACACGAATCACCGCGAGCGATGTGGGTGCCGCTGGTTGTGTTGGCCGTGCTGGCGACGATTGGTGGTCTCATCGGAATTGGACCGGCATTCAAACCAATTACAGGAACTGATCACCCCGGTGACCGACTAAATATTGTTAACTGGCTGAAACCTATTGTCTGGGATCCGGTAACGCGCGAGTTTCCGACCGGTGCGGCCCACGGACCTGTTGCGGAACAAGCGACACCGGCGCCCGTGCCGGAAGCGTCACACGGAGAGACACATTGGTTTAACCTGGCCCACGCCGTCGATAACGTGCTCCACAATCATCTGTTCACCGAGTGGACGTTCATCATCATCTCGCTCGTCGTGGCCGCTCTCGGTATCGGGTTAGGTATGTTGTTCTACGTTAAGAGTCATGCGCTCCCGGACATTTGGGCGCGACGACTCCGGCCGCTTTACAACGCGAGCTACAACAAATTCTGGGTTGACGAATTTTACGGATGGGCCGTCACCCGCCGTGTGATGGATTCGGCGCGAGGTGTTTTCGCGTTCGACTCGCGCGTAATCGATGGAATCGTCAACGGGCTGGCGACGTTGAGCCGCGGCGTTAGTCTGGTCGTCGGCGGAATCGATAAGTATTTCGTCGATGGCATCGTCAACACGATCGCGGCATTCATCAAGCGCTTGATGTCGCCTTTGTTCCGTGCGGCGCAGACAGGATTCACGCAAAACTACGCGCTCGTGATGGTTGTGGGGTTGATGATCGCGGTCGTCGTTTTCTTTGCGAGCGATGTCGCACGGGCGATTACAAGCGCGGTGCGTCGAATATTTGCAACCGTGATGTAGCGATAGAAGTTGACGGGATTCCAAGACTGAAAGTTCCACCATATTCAAATGAGTAACCTGCATATTCTTTCGATCATCACCTGGCTACCGGCCCTGGGCGCCATCCTCATACTGGCGGTCATGAAAAAAGATCAGGGTAACCTGATCAAGAAGTTTGCCACGGCCTGGTTCGTTCTCGACTTCATCGCGTCGCTCTGGTTGTTGAAATACAACCGCGGCGTCGGCGGCATGCAGTTTCTCGAAGATCATCAGTGGATACCGGTCATCGGCGCGCGTTACCAGATGGGCGTCGACGGTGTGGCCGTGCTGCTGATCATCCTGACGACGCTGCTCGGCGCTATCGCGGCGCTGTCGTCATGGGACTACATTAAGAAGCGCGAGAAAGAGTATTACGTGCTGCTGCTGTTGTTGCAGACGGCAGTGATCGGCGTGTTTGCGTCGATGGACCTGTTTTTGTTCTACCTGTTTTTCGAAGTCTCGCTCGTGCCGATGTACTTCCTGATCGGTGTTTGGGGTGGTGAGAACAGGCTGTACGCGGCAATCAAGTTTTTCCTGTACACGCTGGTTGGATCGGTGGTGATGTTGTTGGGCGTCTTGAAGATGTACTTCCTGACGCAAGACACAGCGTACACGAGTCAAGTCACGCAAGGGGCGTTGCAGATACTGGGCGGGAACGAAGCGGGTCAGCTTGCCTGGAACAGTTTTCAAACGGCATTGGGAAACGGTACGGGTACGTTCAATATTATTTTCATGCACGGCATCGGATCGGTGATGGACATGGGCACCATGCAGATCCTGTTGTTCATCGCTTTCGCCCTCGGCTTTGCGATCAAAGTGCCGATGTTCCCGTTTCACACCTGGCTGCCGGATGCACACGTCGAAGCTCCGACTGCGGGTTCGGTGATTCTCGCGGGCATTCTGCTCAAGCTCGGAACTTATG
>CBFGMX010000205.1:0-9094 GCA_965649955.1 uncultured bacterium | reverse complement strand
GCGCTTCGCGGTAACCACCGATGACCTCATCCTGCAACATCAACACGCGAGGTGACGCTATATTCCCGTTGTCATCCGGATAAAGATCACGCAGACGATTAGTAATTGCGCCAAGATCCGCTTCAGCCTGAGCTGGAGTAACTCCCGGTTTGAGCCGTGCTATTAGTCGTAGAAAGTTTGAGCCTCGCTCGGCTCGGCGCGGATCCTGGTCCATTCTCAAAGGGACGACGATTTCGGTCTCGGCATTGGGGATCACGAAGCGCTCGGGCAAGACTCCGATTATTGTGTACGAGTCATTATTGAGCGTAAGCATCTTCCCAAGCACTTCGTTTGTTCCGCCGAACCGTCTTTGCCATAGCGCATAGCTCAGCATGACGACGCGAGTATTGCTTGGGCTGTCATCGTCAGGTACCAGCACCCGCCCTGCGGCGGCTTCGACCCCCAACATCTGAAGTGCGTTGGCTGAGATTCGCACTCCCTGCAAACGCTCAGCCTCGCCTTGTCCGGTCAGGTTCGCGGGCCAAATCGCGAATGGCGCAACTTCGGCAAGTGTCTGGTTTTGGTCGCGTGTGTCGATGAAATTGGGAATCGAGAAAAACGCGCGATTCACGGTTTTGCGTGCTGCCCAAATCCATACCAACTGCTCTGGTTCCTTAAAGGATAAAGGCTTCAAAATCACAGCATTCACGATACTGAATATCGAGCTGTTCGCAGCGATCGCCACGGCCAATACCAAAACCACGAGCAATGAGAATGCTGGTCGTTTGCGTAGCGAACGAAGAGAGTAACGAATGTCTCGAAGCAAGCCTTCCATAATCACAACCTCCAGTTTGCGTCCCTAACTCGCGTATCGTTCCTCGACAGTCATGATGAAGACCAAGGTTCCAACCAGTCCGATCACTCCGGCGGTAAAAAACGGCACTTCCGGTGCGATCATCCAAAGCAATCCACCGATCGCCGCTGCTGGAGTAATCGAAAGACTGCGAACGAGGTAATAGAGCCCAACCGTTCTCGCCCGAATGTTGTCGTGGGCAAGATCCACGATCATCGCTTTCCTTGAAGGCTCGCCAATCTCGCGCAGACCGCCGATCACGTAAGCGACGATCAACCATGCAAAGTTTGACGCTAAAACAATTGCAGCGGGAAACAGCGCAAAGCTCACAAATGTGAGAATCACAAAAGGCTTGCGTCCAATTCGATCCGCAATCTTTCCTGCCGGCATGTAAACCAGGATCGAAGTGATCATCTGAATGCCGATGAGGGCGCCGTACGCCGCGACACTGACACGGTGAACGTTGGTCACATAAAGTATGGCCAGTACCCCGGTCATACCCTCACAAGTTCTGATGATGATGTCGGAAATCAACAGACGCTTTAGTACAACGTGAAATGACTGCCAAACACCCCGAATGTTGACCGAATGCGGAGCTTGATCAGGAGTCCTGAGCCTGAGTACGAGCACGATCGTCAACGCTGCTAAAGCCAGTGTGATCAACAAGCCAATATGAAGACCGTTGACTAAGCCCATCGAGGCGATTAGAGCGCCGCCAATGATTGGCGCGATCACTATAGGCACACGTTTTAAGATCGACTGCAGCGTGAATCCCATTGCTCGTCGCTCGCGAGGGAGGCAGTCTCCAATAACGGCAAAAATTGCAGGCGACGCCATGCTTTGCCAGGCCATCACCAATGCAAGACCGACAAACATCAACGGCCACGAAGTGCTGAGCAGATAAACGAGATACCCCAGCGAGGCGAGTGTGATGAAGATTAGGAAAGCTCGACGTCGGCCAAAACGATCGGCCGCATAACCGCCGGGATACTGATAACAAGCATCGAAAAAAACTTCTGCCGTACCGAAGAGACCGATGATTGGCGTAGTCGCACCAAGCACCTCAAGATATTTTGGTAGAAACTTTTTCCATAATTCCTCACCGAACCCGAGAAGGAATACGGCCGCAGACGCGATCGTGACGTTGTGTTCGAGAGCGAGGTAGTCAGTGACTCGCGTGCGCCAAGCTGAGTCCCTATCTGTCAGCACCACTTCCTTCATAGACTCTGCCACTATCGTTTTTGCTAGCGCATTTTTGGAGGCTACTTCTTGGACGGTCGTCCATTTCGTTTCGTCTTACGTCGCGATTTCGCGGCATCCTTGCTCAGCAGAGCATGAAGCCCATCAAAAACAACGCCGGTCTGTTGTAATAACTTGCGATCGTCTCGCAGCACCTTACTGAGTCCATCTATAATCGCGTTCAGCCCCACGGCCTCGAGACGGTGAAACTTGTCGTCCTTCAGATCGATGTCGTGAACGATCTCAGCGATCTCTCGCAGCCCTCTGTTATCACCGAGTCCAAACCGCTTCACAATTGTCTCGAACGTGCAGTCTTCCCCGTGATGTGTGAACTCAGCTCCGAACATGTCAAAGGGAATTGCACCATCAATCGTTTCGCTGTCGGCAACGAAATAGAAGCGCGGACGCTTGTCAATGAATTGTTTGATTAGCCAGGCAGAGGCCAGTCGGTCGATGTGAAGATTCCGGCGCGTTACCCATCGCTGTCCCTGGTACTTTGCAATGTCGAGCTTCCCACGTTTGGTGCCTGACGAAGATGTGATTGCTTTCGGCCCCTGGGCGGCTCGAAGCTCCTTTTGACATCGCTCGTAAGCAGCGAAGGCGCCCACACGTCCTGGCGCTGCAAAGAAGTCGTTGCCGGCGATGCGTTCTAACTCACCATGTAGTTTGTCGATCTCACTCTCGTGCGCCGACAGTCTGCCGGCGGACAAATGCTTGCCACGAGATTGCTCTCGGATTGCTCCCGTCAAGCCATCGAATTCCGCCGCAATCGCAGCGAACTCCTCATCACGCGCTTTACGGAATGTCCCGACGATCTCCTCGTCTGTTGCGCCCTCCACCGAGGCAGCTTTGAAGACTGACGCCTCACCATTTGCCGATTCGATCTCCTGTTTCAGCCATTGGAAATCTTCGTGAGCTTTTTCGGTTGCGGGAAGAACGTATACAGAATTCTTGATTGCAACAGCCCCGAGCTTCTGTAACTTACGCCAAATGCGTACGCGCAGATTTGTAGGCTTGGGTGGCAACTGATGAATCAGCAGAATCCATTCGTGCGCAGATGTTCCACTTGCCCGTGCCATAAGTAACGTGAGTTGCAGTGTAACGACTGTTACCTATTTAAGCAAGTGCGTCTTCAGGGATAAGAGGTGGAAGGGGCACGAAAACCAGGCTTGGGGAAGGGGGCGCAGTGAAGTGACAAGCCGATCGAGTGGGACATTCTGATCCGGCAAACTACGACCTTCCCCGGTCTGGGGAAGGTCGTTGGAACGGTTTGCAGAAACTGGAACGTTCCCGCGATTATTTCCTTAATGTCTTTGCGCTCGCAATATTCGAGTACTGCGAATTGCCCGCTGAATTGTAAACCCGCACTCGATACCGATAAGTCGTACCGGCCGCGAGGCCCGAGTCGGTATAAGTGGTGGCTGTTCCTCCAACAGTGGCGATCTGCGTAAAGTTAGTGCAGTTAGAGCCCTTGCAACGTTCAATGTTCACGCCGTCCTGATTAGTACTGTTGTTGGTCCATGACAATCTAATCTGGCTCTTGTTGAGTGCTTGACCGGCAAGGTTGCTCGGAGCAGACGGCTGTACGGGAATTCCACCCAGAGTGCCGATTGCTGCTTCGTTTGAGTAAGCGGAATACCCGTCCGAATTCCAGGAGCGCACTCGGTACGTGTAGCTCTGTCCCGCCGCTGCATTGTAATCCGTCCAGGTTGTGATGTTGGCGCCGCTCGCGCCGACGCCGATGAAACTCGCGCACCCTGTTCCCTGACAGCGTTCTACATAAAACTGGAGCTCGTTGGTTGAGACGTCTTGCCAGTTCAACACCACATAGCTGCCGCTCATTGCGGCCGTGAGATTGATCGGCGCAGCCGGCGGATTCAAAGGCGACAACGTGACTTCAACGGTATTGCTGTAGTCAGAGGCACCCATGAAGCCGACTGCTCGCGCGCGATAGGTGTAGGTTGTATCGCGTAGGACATTGCTGTCTCTAAAACCGGTGGAGTTTTCCCCGAGTGTGTGGCCAATCTTCGAGAAATTCGCGCACCCGGAACCCTGACAACGTTCGACCTCCACGCGAAATTCATTGCTGGCATTATCAACAAAATACAGGTTGACGTAGCTTGAGCCTGCGAAAGCGCGAAGATCTGTCGGCGCTGCCGGAGGTAAATCGAGGACACCGGTCTGGTTGTAATGCGCCGTTACGAGATAGCCAAACCCGAGGCTCGCCAGCGTGTTTCCGCTTCCCAGCGCGATTCCCTTACCGTTTGCATAAGGATCCGACACGGCCCATTGGGGGGTGCCATCGGAACGATACTTGGCGATCACTCCCTTCAAATAGGAGACCATGCCGGTACTTGGGTTCGGACCGCCGGTGCCGGTGACGTAAACAGCATCGGAAGCATCGAGCACCAACATGTTAGGCGTTTCAAAGTTACTCTCGCTGCCGTTGAAACGTTGAGACCACATCAGGTTCCCATTCGAGTCCGTTTTGATCGTCATCCAGTCGAAATAGCCGGCCGACGTTATACCTGTGGCCACAACATTGCCCGCGGAATCGATTCGCAGACGATAAGTCCTTTGGCCCACACTGTAGCTCCTGGTCCACACCGGCGTACCCGCTGCATTGAACTTTGCGATCGCCATTTGGTAAGGAGTCGATGCAAGAGGTGAGTACGTACCGGTAGCAAAGTAACTTACGTTTTCCGGGCCAAAGGCCACGTCGTTGGCTGCATAAGCCTTCAGGTTTGTATTAGCCCAAAGCAACTTGCCATTGGCGTCATACATAAGCGCCATAAACAAATTACCGCTAATGCCGGCCACGCCAACGCGGGAGCCATCCGGTGAGATGTTCATGGAGTAGGGTTTATCAATCGCTCCGTTATTGTCGAACACTGCGGTCCACAAGGTAGCCCCACTCGGGGAGTATTTGATCAATACGGAGTCATGTGTGGTATTGGCGGAAGCGTTAGTCAACCACATGTACCCCGCCACATAGATGTTGTTGTGAGCGTCGACCTCAACTCGAATGGCTCCGCGGAATGGTCCAGGCAGGCTGTTGGCCCACAGCAGATTCCCATTGGTGTCGTATTTGATAGTTAGCCACCCATGAGGTTCGCCATCGACTGCGCGAACGATTGATGCCAGGACGATAACGTTGCCACCGCCGTCGACCGTTATCCAGGCACCGCGTAGCGAGTCCATCGGATCGTATGTGGTCTGCCACAGCAGGTTTCCGGCGACACTGAATTTCTTGATGACGAGGATGTTGGTGGCTGGGGTGTCGCCCAGGATGTACACGTTACCGGACAGATCGGTGTCCAGCATCGTGGAATTAAAATTGAAGTCAGCCGCACGCCAGTTTTCGATCAGAGCTTGAGAGGGTTGAGCAGAAACGGAGGATAGGAGACTGAGCCACGCAATGGTAAGAAGCACGAGGAAAATATATTTCGATGGTAATGATTGACGCATGATGTGCCACTCCCTTCTGCGGCTTACTTTCGGACAAGTTGGTCGAACACCATGCCTGGCCTCGCTCGTAAGCCGAGGTTGATATCGCCGTGGCATCGACCATGAACTGTGCCAGGGCGAGTAGGATGAATACCCAATTATTCAGTGTGGATACTAGTGAGGTTGCTTCGTTTTTGTCTGTGATAAAGTCACAGAGCTGGGAAAACTTTTGCTGTGTTTGTCGCGCCGCAGCCTGGGCCGGGAAGGGGACTAAGTTAACGTTGTACGGCGCAGTTCTTCAAGGTTATCTGCGCGAATTTCGCCTCTTGAAAGGGTGACTAATCCGCTGTGCTCGAATTCTTTTAGAATCCGGCTGATCACCTCGCGAGAAGTTCCGATATCTGCCGCGATATCCTGGTGGGTTTTCTTGATGACGCCGTCAGCATCGGCTTCGTGAATCAGATAATCAGCCGTGCGTTTATCAACACGTTGAAACGCAACTTCCTCAACAAGCGAGATGACTTCCGCAAAACGCGACGCCAGCATGGTCCATAGAAACTCGCTCCAAACCTCGTATTGATTGACCCACCGATGAAGCACCGCAGGCGGAACGACGATCGCTTCGAGATCGGTTTCAGTGGCGACAAAGGCAGGAAACTCGATGCCGGACATGATGCAGGATGCCGTCAGAATGCAACTGTCACCAGGTTCGACGCGATACAGGGTGATTTCGCGTCCTGATTCACTGAGCTTATAAACGCGGGCGCGGCCTTCCAGCACCAGCGGGATGCCGCTACATTTGTTTCCTTCGAGGCAAATGAATTGATGTGCAGGGATTTGGACCAACGCGGCGTGCTCAAAAAGCTCGGTTTGCACATCCTGGCCGGCCTTCCCAAACAAAGGAAATCTACTGAAGACTTTTTCCCTCAACAGCGTTGTGTCTTTCATTGGCGTTGCCTTCTATCGCTCAAGTTACGGAAAGAAATCAGTTTGATGGCCCATGACGCTGCGCCACCGGCGTATCGTACTTCGTCGGGAACCTAATCGTAACGCGAAGCGGACACGGAAGCCTAAGTCTGATTAAGAAATTGGATTGGCAGGAAACTGCCTTTCCTCAGAAACCGCAATCGGTATAAATTGCTCCAGTTATCTTTGCTTCTCTTCCAGGCGCTGGCCCAGTCACGTCAACCTTTTTGCAGGAGTGAACAAATGAGAGCGCGACCAATCGCTTTACTTACCCTGCTCTTTCTCTTTATTGCTCTGCCGCTAAATGCTTTCAAAACAACGGCGCAACAACCCAATCCGCCGTACCTCAGTCAGTTTCCGTCGGTTGATAAAGTACTCAATGCGATGAAAACGTCCGACCCGCGCGAAACGGCCATACGGCAGATGGGGGCTTTCTATCAACTCATTGAGATTATCAAAACCCTTTCGGGCTCCCGCGAGTTTCGTGGTTTTACTCCAGACGAGCAGCGGGTAATCGGAATGTACCAAACGGCTAGCTACAACGTGGGACAAGTTGCGTCGAAAGCCTATCCGGGAATTCCCAAGTCTGGTGAGGCGACGGATTTTCATTTTGGACGTTGGGATCGCAGGTTCGGTGTCGAAGGGATTTCAACCTTGCAGCTGCTTCCTCCGGCAATCAAAGCAGAGTTTGACAGAATCATTAAGGCTGACAATGACCGCCGGCAGGCGCGTCAACAGGCTGACCAGAACACGATACGTGTCCAGCCGAGTTCATCAGAAGTTAAGCCGGGTAGTCCGGCGGAACTCAGACGTTGTGTTGAGTCTGGAAGAAGTATGAGGAATTGCTTTTCGGAAAGCCTGACAGGTGGTTTCGACAGACTGACGGGGATGTCAAACTTCAAGGAGGCCCCCAAGCCGGGGTTTCGTATGACCGGAGATTACTCAACCAACACTGGGTTTAGGCTCATCTTCCAACCAGATCAGGTAACCATGATCTGTCACGCTGTGGCGGCCAAAAGGTTGTACTCCGTCGAGATTACCGAGACACAAGCGCTCGTGAAGATTCAGAACGAGGCAAAACAGGTGGTCTTATCATTACTGCCGAACGGTAAGCTTTCTGGCTCAGGTCCAATTCACGTAGTTGGACAGGTACCCGCAGGCACGCGAACCGAGGAAACTTTTGGTCCGACTACACAAGGCACAACCCGAACTCGACAACTCGCTCCGGGTGAACAACGTTACTACCCAAATGCCACCAGGAACGGGCAAGTTTGGACCGTCCAGGAAGACACAACTGAGTTGGTGTATGGTTCAACAGGTTCAAGAACAGTCACCGATTTCGTTACGAAGGAAGCCGATTGCAATCTCGGTTTGATGAACCCTGATGGTCCAACTCCATTACCTCCCGACGCTGAAAACCCAATGGGATTAATGATGACTATTTTTAGTGGGGCTGGGACCCTGATGAAAGGAGGAAGTAAAGAGGACGCTCTAAAAACAATGCTGAATCTGGATAATCCCACTCCTCCTGGTCTGCGAATGGGCGGAACCTATGCCGGGACTACTGGCTTCAGCCTGACGTTCCATCCCGAGTCAGTAACATTGTCATGCGGCGAGGCCCATCGAGCTCTCGAGTATTCAGTTCGAAGAACAGCCACCCAAACGACGGTACAGATTCAAGACAAAACGAACCCCTTATCGTTACAGGTGAAACCCGACGGTTCACTGGTTGGGCAAGGGACTGTACAAGTGAACGGCAGAGTTATTGTTGGCACTAATGAGTCTGAAGATCCCGATAAGATGTTTGTCTATTCGCCCAGGGTTGAGCGTTGCGAAGTGGGACGGTTGGTTGGCGGTGCTTCTGTAACTGGTGGTCCAATATCAAAGACAGGTGAAGGCACAGTTCCATCGAGCGGCATTACGGTTATCCCGAGTAGTGGTCCTCCGACATTAGTCATCAAATCGGGGTTTCCTAATCAACCACCTAATCCTAATCCGCTCGCAGGTCTACCGGTTGTGATATTGAAAGAGAGTTTAGAAAGTATTCTGGCACGCGGTGGTTTTGGTCAAGCTGGTTCGCCCGGCAGTGCGCTCACGGAGTATGCGCGTGCGTGTAGGGCCCGGGCTCCATTATGTCAACAGGCAATTCAACAGGTGACACCCTATGTGTTGACGAGTGCCAAGCTGGATTCTTATGGAGGAACGACCTTCGGCCAGGCACAGTTGGGAACGTATTACGTCGTGCTTGAAATTCTCTATCAGGGGCAGCACTTCTTATGGAACGTGCGCGTTGACATGAAACCCGGAACAAACGTGCTGACGCTGGACCAACGAAACGCGAACCCAGCGGTACGTTGAGATCCGCGTTCATTCCATACCGGGCGGCGCGCTCGAACATAATCGCTCTTATCAAACGCCTGGCCTCCGCTTCGCTCCTGTGATCGCGGTCCTGCCATGAGTTGTTAGGCAACGGGCTCGCCAGATTCCTCAAACATCTTGACCATTTGATGACTGACGGCCGGCAACTAATCACGGATTCGATAGACCCGCGAAATTCTGAAGACGAGAGTTATCGGAAATACACTGAGGACAAAATAGCCAAAGGCCACT
>CBFGMX010000204.1:0-9169 GCA_965649955.1 uncultured bacterium | reverse complement strand
GTTGAAGTCTCGCGCAAAGACGCAAAGCACTGCGGCGTTTAAGGGTTTTCTTTGCGACTTTCCGCCTTTGCGCGAGAGCTCTTGCGCCAGTCTTCAACGAGGATGGCCCATCGTTCGTGGTCGCGCCAGCGGCCGCAGATCTTCAGGTAACGTTGCGAGTAACCCTCACGTGTAAAGCCCGCGCGTTTAACCAGCGCGATTGATGGAATATTCCCCGGCTGAATGTTCGCCTCGACTCGATGCAACTTGAGCTTCACAAACGCGTAACGAAGCATTAGCTGCAACGCTTCCGTCATGTAACCCTGGCCCGCGAACTCCTCGCCGATCTGATACCCGAGATACGCACTCTGAAAACCGCCGTGAAAGATCTGGCTCAACGCGATCGATCCCATGATCGGGCCGTCAGCCAGACGGCAAATCAGGAAACACACGCCGTCAGGTCGCGCGTTTCTCTTCATGAACGCCTCGAACTGCTTCGCGGTTGTGGGCGGCGACGCGAGTCCGCTGTTGAACTCCGCGCTGCGCCGGTTGACGGCGATGAACTCGGCCGCATCGCTTTTCACCGGCGGACGCAGAACGACGCGCTTGCCTTTGATTAATGTTTTCGGATTCGGACTTGCTTGTGGCATGTGATAGTGTGACCTTCCATTTCACAACGCCAAAGTTTGTACCGCAGGAGCGATCTCAGTTGCGACTGGTGCTGGTCGTCATTATTGCATACTTGATCGGGTCGATTCCGTTTGGATACCTGATCGTGCGTGCGAAAAAAGGTGCTGACGTGCGCGAAACAGGTTCGGGGGGCACTGGTGCGACAAACGTCTCGCGTCGAGCAGGAAAAGCGGCAGGCGTGTTGACCTTGATACTCGACGCTTTGAAAGGTGCCGTGGCCGTCCTTGCCGCGAAGTGGATGTTGAATGGAGGAGACACCCACTGGTTGATTAGCGCAGCGGGGATCGCCGTGATCGTGGGCCATGTTTTTCCGGTGTGGCTTGGGTTTCGTGGCGGCAAGGGTGTGGCCACCGGCGTCGGTGTGTTTCTGGCGCTGGCGCCGCTGGCAGTGTTGGGTGCGGCAGTGATCTTCGTTCCCATCGTTGCGCTCACAAAGTACGTCTCGTTGGGATCGATCATGGCGGCGGCGACGGTTCCGTTCTTCGTTTGGTTGTTCTACGAACCGACGGTTGACTTCAAACCGTCGTTAACGGCCGCGCTGGCGGGAGCGTTGTTGATTGTATTTGCACACCGCGGAAACATCTCGCGATTAATGAGTGGAACTGAACCTCGCATTTCGGATCTGAAACGATGAGGAAGCGAATCGCGATCATCGGGGCCGGGAGTTGGGGCACGGCGCTGGCGATTATCGCCGCGCGCGCCGGTCACGAAGTGATGCTCTGGTCCCGCGATCCAGACCTGGTGAAGTCGATTAACGAACAGCGCGTGAACTCACGTTATCTGATGTCAGCGTCGATTCCGGATGGAGTTACCGCAACAAACGAGATCAAAGAAGCGCTGAACCATGCTTCACTCGTCCTGCTCGCAGCGCCGTCGCACGCGGTGCGTGGGTTGCTCGGTGTAATGTCGCCAGTGTTGGACGAGTCGGCAGTCATCGTAAGCGTTTCAAAAGGCATTGAGATCGAGACCGGCAAACGGATCTCCGAAATCGTGAAAGAGGTCGTTGGCGGCTCGCAAGCGTTTGTTTGTCTCTCTGGTCCATCATTCGCGAAGGAAGTTGTCGAAGGGCAACCGACTGCCATCGTTGCCGCGAGTAAGGATGCGGCCGCTGCGCGCGTGGTGCAGGCAGATCTGAGCTTTGAAAACCTGCGAATCTACACGAACGCGGACGTCGTGGGCACGGAGCTCGGCGGATCGGTGAAGAATGTGATGGCGATCGCCGCAGGGATGACCACGGGATCGGGGCTGGGTTCGAACAGTGTCGCCGCTCTGATTACCCGCGGCCTCGCGGAGATGACCCGTTTGGCGCGTCGCGAAGGTGCACAACCGGAAACGCTGATGGGACTCGCGGGTCTTGGAGATCTCGTTTTGACGTGTACCGGAAGTCTTTCGCGTAACCGGTTCGTCGGCGAGCAACTCGGGAAGGGAGTGCCGCTCGAGGAGATTTCAGCAGGCTTGAACGAAGTCGCCGAAGGCATCAAGACGACGCTCGCCGTTAAGCAACTGGCAGACAAAGCCGGACTCGAGATGCCGATTACGAACGAAGTGAAAGCTGTGCTTTACGACGGGAAATCGGTGCGCGATGCGGTCGCCGAACTGATGAGTCGCCCGTTGCGCGAAGAGGCCTAGTCATTGGTCATATATCATTTGACATTTTTCATTTTTCAATTTGAAAGCGTGGGCGACCGGCGATTCGATGACAAATGAGAGATAATTTCTCATTTTTAAGCGTGGGCGATCGGCGATTCAATGACAAATGAGAAATGTCAAATGATATATGACCAATGATTCTTTATGCGACTTCGACGGGATCGCCTACCCGCACTTCACCCGCCGTCGCAACACTCGCATAGATACCCAGGTTCTGATCAGCCTCTTTCACGATCGACCGCAGGATGCTCGCGTCTTTCGGCAGGTTCTTCTGCGCCTGCATCGTCATGCCGCAGCGCACGGTGGGGATCTCACACAGTATTTCGACCGTGCCGAGCCGAACTTTTCGCCCCGCCCATCCGCTCTCAATCAGTCCTTCAATCCGTGGTCCAGTCTCGATGAGGAAGTTTGGACGAAACCGTCGCACATCCCACGCACCGCCCGGATTGAACTGCCGCATCTTCTCGAGCGACGACGTCGTCAGCACATGAATCGGAAAGGCGTCAAAGTAAGTGCCGAGCGGGGATGTAAACTCGAGTATCTCGGGTGGCAACGTCGAGAGATCGGGAATCGCTTCGCCTGGTTCACGCTCGAACGCTTTACGAAGATCGGCATTCGTTTTACCAAAACTGGTGAGCGCAGGCATCGCCGCCCGAAACGCGCGGTATCGTGCAAGTCTGCCAAGCGCCCGCGCGATTCTCGATTTGCGACGATAGAATTCGATATTCGTCGCCGGCTGTCGCGGCCACAGCGACACCGATCTTCCAAGCGACTCTGAAAGACGCGCGTTGACGTCAGGCAGGTCACTCGTCAGCTCCACGCCATCCGGAAAGCGCATCACCACGTGCGGAATCTCGCCGTCGCGGGGCTCTTCCGTATAACGTGCCTCACACTGCATCAACAACGGAACGTTCTTTCCGTTGGTGATCTCGCCGGTGGCCTCGTCACGTATCGCCCAACCGCGGTCGGCGGGAATGCCGAGTGTGCCGACAATGCACGACTCGAGCTGCTCGCCGGCCATCGATTTCACCGCATAGCGCCAAATTTGTTTGACGGTTCCGATTTGCATTTTTTATATTCACACCCGCTAGCCATCGTCCACTCAGTGCCAAAAGTAAAGGAGCCTACCCAAATGTTCAAGACGTTGAGCGCGTCTCGTAAGAGTGCAATTCTCTGCCTGCTTGCTCTTTCGGCGCTTTCAGTCTACGCACAAACCCAAACACCTCCGGAATCGGATCCACTAAGATCGTTCCAGTACCGGAGCATCGGGCCGTATCGCGGCGGCCGTTCAGCGGCGGTTGCGGGCGTTCCATCGCAGCCGTTTGTCTACTACTTCGGTGCAACCGGAGGCGGCGTTTGGAAAACAACCGACGGCGGTATCAACTGGGAACCGATCAGCGACGGTTCAGTATTTGGCACTGGTTCGGTCGGCGCGATTGCCGTGGCGGATTCCGATCCGAACGTCGTTTACGTTGGCATGGGCGAGTCGCCGATTCGCGGCAACGTTTCGCACGGCGACGGAGTTTACAAATCGACTGACGCCGGCAAGACGTGGAAGCGCGTCGGTCTCGAAGACTCGCGCCAGATCCCGCGCATTCGTATCCATCCAAAAAATCCCGATCTCGTTTACGTCGCGGCATTGGGCCATGTTTTTGGTCCAAACGAGCAGCGCGGCGTGTTTCGGTCCAAAGACGGTGGCAAGACGTGGGAAAAGGTTTTATCGCGCGGCAACAAGGCTGGCGCGATCGACCTGATTATCGACCCGTCGAACCCGAACGTCCTCTACGCGGGTTTCTGGGAGGTTTATCGCAAGCCGTGGACGCTCGAAAGTGGTGGACCGGGCGGCGGTATCTTCAAATCTGTGGATGGCGGCGACACGTGGACCGAACTCACGCGCAATCCGGGTCTACCGCGCGGCACGGTGGGCAAGATCGGCATCACTGTTTCACCGGCGAATCCCGAACGCGTTTGGGCCATCGTCGAAGCGGAAGACGGCGGCGTGTTTCGTTCAGACAACGCCGGACGCACCTGGACCAAACTCAACGACGAACGCCGCTTGCGCCAGCGCGCCTGGTATTACACCCGCATCTACGCCGACACCAAGAACGCCGACACGGTTTACGTCCTGAACGTTCAGTTCTTCCGCTCGAACGACGGTGGACGGACCTACAGCACTATCGGAGTTCCGCACGGCGACAATCACGATCTCTGGATCGCGCCCGAGGACCCGAATCGAATGGTTCAAAGCAACGACGGCGGCGCGAACGTTTCGTTCAATGGCGGCAGGAGCTGGACCGAACAGGATCAGGCGACGGCACAGTTTTATCGCGTCGCGGTCGACAACGACTTTCCTTACAACGTCTATGGTGCGCAGCAGGACAACTCGACCGTCCGTATCGCGAGCCGCACGATGGGTAATGGCATCGACACAGGTGACTGGTGGGACGTCGGCGGTGGTGAATCAGGCTGGATCGCGCCGTCTCCGAAGGACTCGAACATCGTTTTTGCTGGTTCCTACGGCGGACTGACCACGCGCTACGATCACCATACGCGCCAGGAGCGCAATGTCAGTCCATACCCGAACAACCCCATGGGCTCGGGCGCAGACGTTTTGAAGTATCGTTTTCAGTGGAACTTCCCGATCTTGTTTTCACCGCACGATCCAAACACGCTTTATGCTGCGGCGAACGTCATCTTCAAAACTACCGACGAAGGTAGTAGCTGGCAGGTCATCAGCCCCGATTTGACGCGGAACGACAAGTCGAAACAGGGTGCGTCCGGTGGTCCAATCACGAAAGACAACACGAGCGTCGAGTATTACGCAACGATCTTCGCATTGATGGAGTCGCCTGTGCAGGCGGGCACGATCTGGGCGGGCAGTGACGATGGACTGGTCCATCTCTCGCGGGACGGCGGACAGAACTGGTCCAAGGTGACTCCGCCGGCGAGCATCATGCCCGAGTGGATCCAGATTAATTCGCTCGAGGCGTCGCCGCACGATCCGGCGACGGCATACATCGCGGGAACGATGTACAAATGGGACGACAACAAACCGTATCTCTATCGCACCAGCGACTACGGCAAGACCTGGAAGAAGATCACCAACGGTATTCCCGATACGGCTTTTACGCGCGTTATTCGCGAAGATCCGAACAAGCGCGGTCTGCTTTACGCGGGCACAGAAACAGGAATGTACGTTTCGTTTGATAACGGCGAACGCTGGCAGTCGCTGCAACTCAATCTGCCGGTGGTGCCAATAACGGATCTGGCGGTCCATAAGCGCGATAAAGAGTTGGTTGTTGCGACGCAGGGAAGATCGTTCTGGATCCTCGACGATCTGCCGTTGCTGCATCAAATCATCGACGCGGGCGGTTTTGATGCCGTCAAGACGACGCGGCTCTTCAAACCGAAAGACAGTTATCGCACCCCGGCAGGCGGTGGTGGTCCGCTGCCGCCGACGGCGACAATTGGAAGGAATCCGGCGAATGGAGTGGTGGTCTATTACTCGTTGAAGGCAAAACCTACAACGGATCTGGAGCTTGAGTTTTTGGATATGGCTGGTAAATCGGTTCAAAAGTTCACGGCGAGACTGCCGAAGCCGGGTGAGGAGGCACCGTCCGGCGCTCCCGGTGTTGGTGGAGGTGGTGGCTTTGGTCCACAGGCAACTCAGCCGCCGTCGACAAACATTGGGCTCAATCGTTTCGTCTGGGACACGAGATACGCTGACGCAACCCGCTTCCCGAACCTGATCCTGTGGGCCGGCGAGATGCGTGGTCCAAAACTGCCGCCGGGATCTTACCAGGTGAGGATGAAGGTGGACGGCCAAACGCTGACGCAGAATTTCGAGATCAAAGCTGATCCGCGGGTGAATACGACCGCGGCAGATTACGCGAAGCAAACGGAACTCGGTCTGAAGATCCGCGACAAGTTGACCGAAACACACAATGCAATCATTCAGATTCGCGATGTGCGACGGCAAGTGGAAGATCTGCTGAAGCGCGTTGCGGGACAGCCGCAGTTCAAAACGGTGAACGATGCGGGCACTGCGTTGAACAAGAACCTGACCGCCATCGAAGAAACGCTCTATCAAACGAAGAACCAGAGCAACCAGGATCCGTTGAACTATCCGATCCGGCTCAACAACAAACTGGCGGCACTGGCCGGCGTTGTCGGTAGTGCTGAGGCCGCGCCGACTGCGCAGTCGTACGCGGTTTACGACGAACTGGTGACACAGATCGATGCGCAGTTACAAAAGCTCGCGCAAGTGATGAAGACAGATGTCGCGGCCTTCAATCAACTCGTGCGCGATCAGAATATTCCGGCGGTGGTGGTGAAGTAGCGACTTAAGGCGAAAGACTAACCGCTAGTTTTCTTCACGTTCCGTCTTTGCGCCTTTGCGGGAGATTGTCTGTTTGGTCATTCGTGTCGAACCGAAAAGAGGTCTCCCGCAAAGGACGCAAAAGACGCAAAGATGCAAACTGAGTTAAAGTAGGTCCGTGGATCAGAGACCAGTAACTACCGCACAACTTGCATCGATAACGCAGGCGAAGTTAACGGGCGACGGGACAATCGTCGTGACTGACGTCAGTCACGATTCGCGCCGGGCAGGCGTGGGAGCGTTGTTTGCGGCAGTCTCCGGTGCCATGTTCGACGCGCACAAGTTTGTGCCTCAGGTGATGTCGCAAGGCGCGGCCGGCGTGTTGTCGGAACGCCCCGCGCCACGAGGCTTCAAAGGCGTCTGGCTGCAAGTGGACAACATCCGCCGCGCGATGGCGCTCGCCGCGGCGGAAGTTCATCATCATCCGTCACGCGAACTTCAACTCGCCGGCATCACCGGCACCAACGGCAAAACCACCACAGCGTATTTGATCGCTTCCATTCCCGAAGCAGCGGGCGAACTCGTCGCGATGACGGGAACAGTCGAATACCGTCTCGGCAAAGAACGATTTAAAGCCGATCGCACGACGCCGGAAGCGCCGGACATGCAGCGCATGCTGCGGCAGGCCGTGACTATCGGCTGTCGCACCGCAGTGATGGAGTGTTCGTCGCAGGCGATGGATTTTCACCGCTGCGATGAGCTCGAGTACGCAGTCGCCGTCTTCACGAACCTCACCCGCGACCATCTCGACTATCACCAGACGATGGAGAATTACTGGTACGCCAAACAGCGACTCTTCGACGGACGTCTCGGCACGCGGCCTCGCAAGTCTGTGATCAATGTGGACGATGCGTACGGCGTCGAGCTCGCGGATTCACTCGAACGCGACGGGCTCAAAGTCATTCGCTATGCGGTGAAGGCTGCTGCTGACGTGTCGGCCCACGATGCGGAGTTTTCGTTGACCGGCATGCGGTTTCGTTTGAAAACGCCCGCCGGCGAGCGAGACTTTAGCTCACCACTCGTCGGCGCGCCGCATATCTACAACACACTCGCAGCCGTTGCCAGCGGACTCGCATTGGGCTACTCGCTCGATGTGATATCGACCGCTCTCGAGACTTGCACCGGCGCGCCGGGACGTTTCGAGCGCGTGGCCCACGACGGCGACTTCTCAGTCGTAGTCGATTACGCGCACAGCGACGACGCGCTGTTGAATGTGTTGCGCACGGCGCGCCAGGTGGTCAAGGGAAAGATCATCACGGTGTTTGGTTGCGGCGGCGACCGCGATCGTTCGAAGCGCGCGCCGATGGGCGAGGCCGCCGGCAGTTTAAGCGACGTCGTGATTCTTACGTCCGACAATCCGCGCACCGAAGATCCTGAACAGATCCTCTGCGACGCGGAGGAGGGAATTCAGAAGACCGGCAAACCCTATCGCAAGATCGCCGATCGCACTGAAGCTATCAACCAGGCGATCTCTGAAGCCCGCAGCGGCGATCTCGTTCTGATTGCAGGCAAGGGCCACGAAGACTACCAGATTATCGGTCGAGAGGTGTTTCACTTCGACGACAAGGAAGTTGCCAGAGCGGCGCTGTCGCAGAGAGGGTGATCGGTGTACGTTCTGGCATTCCTGTTCTTTTTCGTCTTCCAGGTTTACGGAACACCTACGAAGATCGCCGATCTCAAGAACGCTTCCGTCAACGAGAGCAGTGGCCTCGCCGCCTCTCGATCCAACCCGGGCATTTACTGGACACACAACGATTCGGGTGATGGACCACTGGTCTATGCATTTGACGCAACGGGTGAATCGCGGGGCGTGTTTCGTGTTGCGGGTGCGCAGGCGCGAGATTGGGAAGACATGGCCCTCGGACCGGGACCGCAAGCCGGTCAGTCGTATCTCTATCTAGGCGATATCGGAGACAACGAGAAGTCGCGCGCGGAAATCGTGGTCTATCGCGTCGCCGAACCGAAGCTGGCCGCCACGGACAAGACCTCAAGCAAGACCAACCCGAGAACAACCGCACGGGCGGACGCTATTCGACTGCGATATCCGGACGGCAAGTTTGACGCCGAGACGCTGTTGGTCCATCCGACGACCGGCAACCTCTACATAATCACAAAGGTGATGCTTAAGAACGCGACTGTGTACGAGGCCGCGGCGCCGCTTGTCGCAGGCAAAGTGATCTCGATGAAGCGCATCGGCGAGATCAAAGTGCCCAGCCTGATGGGCGGCGTTTTGACCGGAGGCAGCATTTCTCCCGATGGCCGTCGCATCGCTCTATGCGACTATCTCCAGGGTTATGAAGCAGTGCTCCCGCCGTCCAGCAGAAACTTCAACGACATCTGGAAACAGACGGTCACGGGTTTCAGCCTGGGCCAACGGGAACAAGGCGAGGCGATCACCTACCGCGCGGATGGGAAGGCACTGCTGGCGACGAGCGAAGGAACACGTCCGCCACTGATTCAAGTCGAACTGCG
>CBFGMX010000203.1:0-9203 GCA_965649955.1 uncultured bacterium | reverse complement strand
ACTGAGATCGCAGAGGCATACTCACGCACCGAGGATTCGAGCGGCGCGAGGACTGTTGGGCAGGCTACACCTGATCAAGGTTTGCTGGGTTTTCTCGGATTGATCGAGCCGCTCGTTCGTCAGGCGCACAAACGCCTGCACGACGGCGTGGAGGCTTTGGTCGAAAAGTATCCTGTTCTGCCATTTGATCCAGCTAACGTCGAACCGATATTCCTGTCGAGTCTGCCCCGCTTATTGATCACGCTGCTCAATCGCACTATGGCGCTGGAAGTGAATGTAGCTCGAATGCAGGGCTTGTTGGAGGGAGAGACTCCAGCGGCTCGCTTTGAGAGCTTCGTCACGCGATTGCGTCAACCAGAGATGGCGCTGACGATCATGCGCGAGTATCCAGTGCTCGCGCGGCAAATTGTCACTCGCATCAACCACTGGCTGGACGTCACACTCGAATTCCTGCAGCGGTTGTGTGCCGATTGGGGCGACATTCGATCGACTTTCAGTCCTGATTGCGAACCCGGTGTGATGGTCCAGGCTGAAGCGGGCATGAGTGACTCTCACCGCGGCGGCCACTCCGTGTTCGTCCTGACATTCAGCTCCGGTTTTCAATTGGTCTACAAACCGAAGTCCCTCGCGATCGACATTCACTTTCAGGAGTTGTTGACCTGGCTGAACGAGCGCGGTGACTTTCCACCCTTTTCGACTTTCAAGGTCATCGATCGCGGCGCTTATGGTTGGACCGAGTTCATACACGCGCGCGGCTGCACTTCAGTCGATGAGTTGAAACGTTTCTACCAGCGCCAGGGAGGTTACCTCGCACTGCTCTACGCGCTGGAAGCCACCGACTTCCATTACGAAAACTTGATAGCGGCAGGCGAGCACCCGATGCTCATCGACCTCGAGTCTCTATTTCATGCACGGACTGAAGCGCTTGATGCAAACGGCGCTGGTCAGCCGGTAGACGAGTTGATGGGCCAATCAGTGTTGCGGGTTGGCATGATGCCACAGCGACTGAGGTTCAGTGGCGATGAGAACGGAGTGGATCTGAGCGGCATCGGCGGCTCACCCGGTCAACTGACTCCGCACGGCGTGCCTTACATGGAAGATGTGGGCACGGATCGCATTCGGCTCGTCCGCAAACGGATCGCCATGTCCGGCGCCAAGAACCGTCCGACAGTGAACGGTGGTGACGTTAATCCTCTCGACTATCGCTCAGACATGACTGACGGATTCACGGCTGTCTACCGGCTGATGATGCAACATCGCGAGGAGCTGTTGGCCGACGATGGGCCACTTTCGCGTTTCGCGGACGATGAGGTGCGCTACATCATTCGGCCCACGCGAGCATACGCACTCCTGCTCAGCGAGAGCTTCCATCCGGACATCCTCCGCAATGCGCTGGATCGGGACCGGTTTTTTGATCGTATCTGGGTGGGCTGTGAAGAGCGGCCCTACCTCTCAAGAGTAGTTTCAGCCGAAATCGAAGACATGCAGCGAGGTGACATACCGATATTCACAACGCGTCCCACCTCATGCGACATCTGGACCAGTTCAAACCAATGCATTCCTGATTTTCTAAAACACTCGGGACTGGCAATGGTGCGGCAACGAATTGAACAGTTAAGCGATGCCGATCTCGAACGACAGATATGGTTCGTCAACGCTTCGCTGATGACTCTGGAAATGGAAAGCGATGGTGCACGCTGGGGAACTTACGAACTCACCGAACCTGCTGCTGAGCCAACCGACAAGCAGTTTATCGACGCGGCGTGCGCGATCGGTGATCGTCTGGAATCCCTGGCCCTGGTTAGCGAAGACGACGTGTCGTGGGTCGGAGTGGCACTAGTCGACGAAAAGCATTGGTCGTTGCTGCCGATGGGAGTTGATTTCTACAACGGTATGCCCGGGATTGCGCTGTTCCTGGCCTATCTCGGCGCCATCACCGGCAATGATCGGTATACAAAACTTGCGGAAACGACCATCAACGCGATCAGACGCAATCCGCGCCACCTGAACTCACTCAAGCAATCAATCGGCGGGTTTACGGGTTTGGGAGGTTGGATTTTTGTTCTCACACATTTGAGTCAGTTGTGGGAAAGACCCGATTTTCTCGCAGAAGCTGAGTCGTTCGTCGATCTGCTGCCGTCGATGATCGAAAACGACAAACAGATGGACTTTCTCGGCGGAGCGGCGGGGTTAATTACCGT
The DNA here is from genome assembly GCA_965649955.1 of uncultured bacterium. Taxonomy (GTDB): domain Bacteria; phylum Acidobacteriota; class Blastocatellia; order Pyrinomonadales; family Pyrinomonadaceae; genus PSRF01. The sequence continues at coordinate 7,002 of CBFGMX010000203.1, read as the reverse complement.
GCTTAGTGGTCTATATCGCTGCGCGCCGTCTGAGCGGACGCTCGCGGTAGCAATACAATGCGGCGATCACCTGTCGACTCACGCCTGCAACATGGACCAGGGCATCGGCTGGCAAACGTCGATGACCGAAACACCGCTGGCCGGCTTTTCGCACGGCGCCGCAGGAATGGCGTATCCCCTGTTGATGCTTGCTGAGATGAGCGGTGAAAACCGGTTCCGCGCGGCAGCTCTCAGCAGCATGGCTTACGAGCGCAGCATTTTTTCTGAGCGCATGGGCAATTGGCCCGACTTGCGAAAGTCCGCGACCTTCGCCGCTTCTATGGATGACGACGACGCGCTGTATTCGGTGTTCGCCTGGTGTCACGGTGCTCCCGGTGTAGGACTCGCGCGACTTTGCTCACTGCCTTACATCGACGACGAGTCGATTCGCGAAGAGATAGCAGTAGCTATGGAAGGAACTCTGGCTAAAGGGTTCGGCCGCAATCATTCGCTATGTCACGGTGATCTCGGGAACCTCGAGTTGTTCGTACGCGCCAGTCGAATGATGGGTGATCCGGCGGTGCACTCACAAATGAAACGCATGGCGTCGATCGTTCTCGAAAGCATTGCAAACCACGGATGGTTGTGCGGAATTCCGCTGGGAGTTGAGTCACCGGGTTTGATGAGTGGGCTCGCGGGTATCGGTTTCGGATTACTGAGGGTCGCTAAACCCGACTTCGTACCGTCTCCGTTGGTCCTGGATCCCCCAATGCAAACTTAAACGACGCCGCGCCGCTGATTCACGGCCACACTGGAAGGCGAATCACCATGCCACTGATCGAAACTATCATCATCGCCCTGAAAGCAATCTGGGGGCATAAACTGCGGTCTGCGTTGACACTGCTGGGCATGATCATCGGAGTCATGGCAGTCGTGTCGGTGGTTTCTTTGATACAGGGATTCAATGTCTACGTTGACGAGAAGATCGTCGGCATCGGGTCGAAGACCTTCACCGTCTTTCGCTTCGATATATTCAAGGACTTCAAAGACACCGACGCACTGATGGAGGCTCAACGAAGGAACAAGAATCTGACGTTGGAAGATTTCGACTTCCTGAAGTCTCACGCAACACTGGTAGACGATATCGGCGCGAAAGCCACTCCAACCACGTACCAAATCAAACGAGGTGGGCAGGCGCTCGAGGATGTTCCCGTCGATGGTGCGACACCAAACATCGCGTCAATCGAGAACGTGCAAATCGATGAGGGTCGATACTTCACTGAAACCGAGAACAATACTGCCGCGCGGGTTGCCTACATCGGAGCAGCAATTGCCGAGAAACTTTTTTCGCCGATGTCCGCGGTGGGTAACGAAATCATAATTTCCGGAATGCCTTTCCGCGTGATCGGCATCGCCGTCGCGAAGGGCGACGTGTTCGGCATGCCGCAGGATTCGTTCATAACCCTACCGTTGAAGACGTACGCCAGAAACTTCGGTCCGCTCATTCGTCAACGCGCTCTGTATTTTGTAGGCACTGCAAGAATCGACTCTCAGTTCGGCGATGCGGTCGAAGAGGTGCGTTTTCTGATGCGCCGCCGGCGAGGTCTGGACCAATCAGAAAAAGACACTTTCGGAATCGTGACTCCGGACGCGATCAGCGGCCTGCGCGAACGGATATTTGGACCGATTTTCATCGTCGCGATAGCAGTACCGTCAATTGCGCTCATAGTCGGCGGGATCGTCATCATGAATATCATGCTGGTGTCCGTCACGGAGCGCACTAAGGAAATCGGAATCCGGCGGGCACTGGGCGCACGCAGGAAAGACATCCTCAAGCAGTTTCTGGTGGAGGCGATAGTACTGTCGTTTGTTGGCGGAGCTCTCGGCGTGATCGCCGCGTGGGCAACAGGACGTGTCGTCACTGCTTTGATTTTCCCGACTTATCTTTCCCTCGCTGCTATCGCGGCGGCCGTTACCAGCTCCAGCCTCGTCGGCCTCTTTTCCGGCGCTCTTCCCGCCTGGAAAGCAGCTCGTTTGAATCCGATCGAGGCCTTGAGGATGGATTAGGAGATCACTGACGTGGACGAGTTCCACTCGAGGAAATACCCATGCGATTGATGCGACATGACATTTACGAGAACCTGAGAATGGGCATTACGACCCTCGCAGCGCACAAACTGCGTTCGTTTCTGACCGTGATTGGCGTCGTGCTTGGCGTATGGACCGTCATGACGATCGCTTCGATCATCAGCGGCATTGACGTCGCAGTTAAGAGCGAAATCGAGTCGTGGGGAACGCGCACGATCATGGTCAATAAGTTTGAGGCGGGCATTCGCATCGGACGCCGTTCGCGCGAAGAGCGAGCCCGTAAGAATTTGACTTACGACGACGCGATGGCGCTCGCAAAACTGCCGGCCGTTGAGACAGCGATTCCCTCGCTTAACATCACCAACACATTCAGCGGCCAGAAGATCATGGTCAAAGGTGGCAGTCGCAGCTCAGCGGCGGTGCGCCTCGAGGGCACTCTGCCGGAATTTGAGCGCACTGGTACGAGGATAATCTCCGAGGGTCGTTACTTTACGAATTTCGAAAACGACACGAATCAGCCGGTCTGCCTGATCGGCTCTACTGTGGCTGATAGTTTCTTTCAATATGGTTCGCCAATAAACGGAACCATAAACATCGCCGGACAGGACTTCCGTGTTGTCGGCATTCTGGAAAAGCGCACTCAGATGATGGGTGGCGGCGTGGGCCAGGATTCGAATAACGTGATCTACATTCCCTATAAAGTCGCGCAAAAAATGAAGCCGAACGCTGAAGATGTCTCGATCATCGTCGTGGCGCGTCCGAACCGGATGGACGAAGCGAAGAATCAGGTTACTGATCTCCTGCGCGTCCGTCGTCAGGTCCCGTTCGGCGAACCCGACAACTTTTCGTTGTCCACGGCGGAATCTGCGATCAGTCATTTCCGGGCGATCACAGCGGGCGTTGCCCTGGCAATGGTGGTCATATCCTCAGTCGGTTTGCTCGTCGGTGGAATTGGCGTAATGAACATCATGCTCGTGTCAGTCACCGAGAGAACGCGTGAGATCGGCGTGCGAAAGGCGATTGGTGCAAAACGCCGCGACATCCTTTGGCAGTTTCTTATCGAAGCCACAACATTGACGGGAGCAGGTGGCCTCATCGGACTACTGGCTGGATGGGTCACCACGTTTGTAATCAGTTTATTTATCCCCTCATACGTACCGCTGTGGGCGCCCGTCGCGGGTCTCCTGATCAGTATGGGGATAGGCCTTGTATTCGGGCTCTGGCCCGCCATGAAAGCGGCGCGTCTCAATCCGATAATTGCTTTACGTTACGAATAGATCGCGAACGCACTCTTGCCGCCTGATTGGCGCTCGAGTGTCGCCGGGGGACACGGATGAACGACGACGGCCAACGCATGATCTTTCGTATCGAGGCTATCAAGCGGAATTCGCGAGGTGGCGGTGAAGCGATCCTGCCACAATTTAGTTCTCCAAAAATCATTTGGTTGTTATGGACGTTTATTGGTTTGGCGATCGCGGGCGGCCTCCTGCTTTGGTTTATGAGGATTCCGATCTACGCCAAAGCTATCGCAGTACCGCTGCCAAAGGAATACTCGTCTCGATCATTGCCGCGAGGCACGGTTGAGCATGAGTCGCTGATGGCCGTGCTGGTACCGGCTCGAAGTGGTCGTGAGGTGCGTGTCGGACAACGCGTATTTTGGAGTTTTACCAAAACTGGACCAAGGGTCAGCCGCACAGTCGTGGAAGTCGAGCCACTGGTTCGAAGCCCTGACTCGCTGCAAGCAACGCTCGGTCTAGGTCGACACGGTACGGTCTCAATCACTGAACCCTCAGTAATCGCCATTGTTGATTTTGGTCCAGTTCCTGACGACTTACCGGCGTCTGCTTATCTCGGGAGTGTGTATCACGCCGAAGTCGAGGTGGGAACTAAACGCGTGGTTTCCCTTTTGCCATTTATCGGTCGCTTAATCGGGAATTAGCTGTGAACCGGAAGAGGTCCATAGAAAGGCTGAAATTGTGGGCAGGGGCTGCCGGTGTGTTTTCCCACCGGCTCGTTAATACTCTGCGTCCTCGCCGCGTGTCCGTTGTTCATCAAATGAGCGCCGTGGAGTGCGGTGCGGCATGCCTCAGCATGATCCTCACGTACTACGGTCGCAAAACGAACGTAGGCGACTGCCGAAACCAGCTTGACGTAGGCCGTGATGGTCTCACCGCACTCGCGATCGCGAAGGCCGCACGCGCACATGGTTTACGGGTTAAGGCGTATTCGCTCAATCCTCAGGATTTTCAGTTCGTGCAAGTGCCGGCGATCGTTCACTGGAACTTCAATCATTTCGTAGTGGTGGAAAAGTGGTCGGCCGGAAAGGTCGTTCTCGTCGACCCCGCGATCGGTCGACTCTCGCTAACAGCAGAAGAGTTCGATGCCGGGTTTACGGGTGTCGTGCTGATGTTCGAGCCAGGCGTACACTTTGAAAAGACCACCCCACCAAAGCAGTCGCTGTGGCGGCGATATCTAGTCAAATACGTCCTGAACTCTCCGGCCCTGCTGCTGCAAATCATCGGCGCCACACTGTTACTTCAAGTTCTTGGCCTTGCCTTCCCCATCTTCACGAAAGTCCTGGTCGACTATGTTTTGCCATTTCAGGTTCGCGGCGTGCTCACGATTTGCGGCCTCGGCATGGTGCTACTCGTCGTTGCCCAGGCGGTAACGAGTTACACTCGCGGAGCGCTCCTGCTTTTCATCCAGACCCGGCTCGACTCGCGAATGATGCTCGACTTCTTCGAGCATCTCCTTTCGCTGCCTTTCAAGTTTTTTCAACAACGCTCCAGCGGCGACCTGCTGATGCGACTCAGCAGCAACGTCGTCATCCGCGAAGTGTTGACCAGCCAGACGTTGTCGATCGTACTCGACGGGTCGCTGGTGCTTCTTTATCTCGTCGTTATTCTGACTCAAGCTTCCAGCTTTGGTCTTATCGTGCTTGCTATTGGCGCGGTTCAGGTCTGCCTGCTGCTTGCAACAACACGACGAGTGCAAACCCTCATGCAGAGTGATCTGGCCGCGCAGTCGAAGTCGCAGAGTTATCTCGTTGAGGCGCTCACGCGGATCGAAGCCATCAAGGCAGCGGGCGCGGAAGAGCGAACGCTCGATCGCTGGTCTAACCTCTTCTTCAGCCAAATAAACGTTTCGCTGCAACGAGGTCACCTTTCGATCTTGATCGACACCGGCATGATGAGTCTGCGGCTGCTTTCGCCTCTTGTGCTTGTTTGGTTCGGCGCGTATCGCGTGCTTGATGGTTCGATGACTCTGGGAACGATGCTCGCACTTAACGCGCTGGCCGCCGCCTTCCTTTCCCCTCTTTCGTCGCTGGTTTCGAACGGACAGCGGCTGCAACTGGTGGGGTCTCATCTCGAAAGAGTCGCCGACGTACTGGAGGCCGAACCGGAACAGGTCAATAACGGAGAACAACACGCACAGCCGGCGCTCTCGGGATGTATTGAACTTAACAACGTGAGCTTTTGCTATGACGTGAATGCGCCAGAAGTGCTAACGAATATTTCGTTGCGCATTGAGTCCGGACAAAAAATAGCGATTGTCGGCCGTACTGGATCAGGTAAGAGCACGCTCGGAAAATTGCTGCTGGGACTCTACGCCCCCACGGCGGGACGCATTATGTTCGACGACGTACCGCTGGAGTCGATGAATTGCCGCGACCTGCGAAGGCAGTTTGGAGTAGTGCTGCAAGACTCGCTTTTGTTCAGTGGGTCCGTGCGTCAAAACATCGCCTTCAACGATGCGGCGGTTTCCCTGGACCAGGTGAAAGAAGCAGCGCGACTCGCCGTCATCGACGATGAGATCGAGAAGATGCCGATGGGTTATGAGACGCTTGTCTCAGAAGGCAGTGGGGGACTTGCGGGCGGACAGCGCCAACGTCTCTCGCTGGCCCGGGCACTCGCCCACAAACCTGTCATCCTTCTGCTGGATGAAGCGACAAGCCATCTCGACGCGATCACTGAGAGACGAGTGGATCAAAATCTCAGCCGGCTTTCGTGTACAAGAATCGTCATTGCGCATCGTCTGAGCACGATTGTCAATGCAGATCTGATTGTGGTACTCGACGGGGGAAAAATCGTCGAACGCGGCACTCACAACACCTTACTCCTTCAAAACGGCCTGTATGCGGAGCTGGTGAACAGCCAGTCGGAGCCCACTCAAATCATGGCTGTTGCGTAAGAGGCCTTCGTCCGAAGCGCGACTCACTTAACTCCTGTCACACCTCGTTCCAATTAACAATTCAAAGTGGTCCAACCGGTCAGCCGTCGCTGTTTGATTTGTGTGCGCCCTATGGGAAGGATATTTGTCGCGCAAAGGCGCAAAGAAAGCAGTTAGAAACACGGGTACTTTGCGTCTTTGCGGCTTTGCGCGAGACATCTTCACCCGCTTTAGTCCTTTCTTGTGCAAACCACTCGACGTTCAGCTCAGGGCGTAACAGAAAGGTTAGGGTCAAGCATTTGCGCTAGCCTTTGGAGGGGGTCGGGGTGGGTCGCGGCGTCCACGCGGTCGGCGTGCCGGCACCGTTAAGTTGTTGAGAACAAATGAGAAACAAAAACGCCAGCGGTCGCGGCCAGAGGTCTGAAGCTAGTGGCACAACGCTTTCTATAGAGCCTGTCAGCTTCTTGAAGAAATTGGTCAAGCGACCAATCACCAAATAACTCGCGGGCGCTTCGCCGAAATGGTATCGCCCCCTTAAAAAAGTTGAGAGGACAATCCCATGAAAAAGAAAATCTTTGCGGCAGTTGCTTTTCTAAGCCTTCTGGCTACGGTGGCGCTAGCGGTCACGGTTAATTCTTCGGACTACGTGGCATTCAGCCTCCCCGGCAATTACAGTGTTGAATTCAATACCCGCTACGTTGGTCCACAGCGTATGCGATCTGTTTCCCTCGTGAATCGTAATGCCGTGGCTGTCGCGGCGGAAGA
>CBFGMX010000202.1:0-9279 GCA_965649955.1 uncultured bacterium | reverse complement strand
GAGCACCTCAACGCACTCAGTATTCTGAGTGACTCCAAAAAAGTCGTGCCACATCTGGGTTCCGTCATAAAGTGAAATTGGCCTATTAGTGGAATCAATAACTTACGAGGACGATTCCGGCATTAAATGAAATTCTTGTCCGGCATAACGTGAAATTTTCCTACAGTTTTCGGGCATAACTTGAAATTTTCTCACCGCTCCTTATCGCCCGAACCTAGCGCCATTTAGGCGACGTTGTCCTGTCGTTTCTGATTAAGTGGCGCCATATCAATGCCTCCCCGATTTTTCCCTTCTCCTCAGCAACAAGAAAAACGTCCCATCCCGACGTTCAAGTTGGTTGCCTTTGCTCTTTGACTTTGGCCTGCTGTTATTTTGGCCATGTATTGGGCCATTGAAACCTAAAACGTTAGGAGTCGAATATTCCGACCTGTTTCTGATCTCACCTTCAAAAAAACGTCAGCTTCACATGAGAACTCAGGAAGTGTCAGTCTCGATTAGCGAGATTAGGGTAAGCGTTCGGCGTTGGCTGCGGTTGAAAAGGCCTTGTTCTGATTGCCCGATATCGTGCAGCCACCAAGACGTATCAGGACCGTGTTGTCGGATGCGACATTTGTTAGTCCAAGGGGTCTGCACCGATTGCAACAATTCCACCACGAAACGTGCCAAACAGCCCGGTATTGTTTATGAATTTGCTTCTCTCGCGGTTTCCTAAAGCCTGAAGGAGTTCGCAGCCTCATGTATGAAGGTAAGACCGTGGAAAACATGGTCGATTGGCTCTATGAAAACTGTGGGCAGCCGGCTCAGAGTTTCGAATCGATATTGCCTGAGACCTTGAGAACTTCTACTACATCGACCGAACCTTCCATTCAAATCCTGGGGGTTGACTTCCGGGGCGGACTGCAAGGAAAATGGTCCGCAGTTAGCCCACGTTCCCAACCTCAGAGTCGACGGCAGTTTAGACAGCTCTTACTATGAATCTACATATCCCCACTTCATCTCGCATTGGTCGGATTGTGCTCGTGCTCGCTGTCGCCTGTTTGCTTGCAGTTTTTGCGAGCGTGATTTTTGTCGGAGCACAAAACGCCGACAACAACCTTCCAACAGCAAACACAGCCGCACCGACCAGAGCCAGAGTCGCGGAAAGTTTCGGCAGGTTGCCGCTCAGCTTTGAGCTTAATAAAGGACAGATCGATAAACAGGTGAAGTTCCTGTCCCACGGACCGGGTTACGATCTGTTTCTGACCTCGAACGAAGCTGTCCTGCGAGTGCAAAAGCCGACCGCCCTGCAAGCGGAGAAATCCAAGGATCAAGACGTGCGCGAAGGGACGGTCCTGCGTTTGAAGATGCTGGGCGCGGGCGCAACGCCTCAAGTTGAAGGTCAGGAGGAATTGCCAGGCAAAATCCACTACTTCATCGGCAATGATCCCGCGAAGTGGCGGCGCAACATTCCGACTTACAGAAAGGCGTACTTCAAAGACATCTATCCGGGAATCGATGTCGTGTATTACGGCACCCAGCGAGAACTCGAATACGACTTCGTTATTGGCCCAGGCGCAAATCCAAAACTCATCAGATTCAGCGTCGAAGGCGCCGATAAAATCCGACTCGACAAGTCCGGAAAATTACTGCTCAGTTTGAAACACGGGGAAGTTTCACTGAACAAGCCGGTGATTTACCAGCTCGATGAAAATGGAAGTCGTCGCGAAGTTAAAGGCGCGTATGTCGTCAACCGGAACGAAGTCAGGTTCAAGCTCGATCGCTTCGACTCCGCCAAAGCCCTGATCATCGATCCCGTCCTCTCATATTCAACCCTGCTAGGGTCCTTCAACAGCGATGGTGCTAACGGAATCGCCGTCGATTCCCAGGGAAGCGCATACATTACAGGCACCGCGGAGTTGAGTGGTTTCCCGACCACGCCCGGCGCTTTCCAGACTACATCTCCCAGAGGCGGAGCATTCATTACGAAGCTCGATCCAACCGGGAGTGCACTTGTTTATTCGACTTACCTCAGCGGTGAGAACAACAGCACACGCGGAAACGGCATTGCGGTGGACGCAACTGGAAATGCTTATGTCACCGGAACCAGCGAGGGAAACAACTTTCCGTCAGTAAACCCGTTAAAGACAACCAGCACCTTTTTCACTACTTCCGACGCAGCCGCAAACTGGAATAACCTGAACAAGGGATTGGTGGGAGACATACAATCTCTCGCTGTCGCTCCAACCGCACCCAACACAATTTACGCCCCGACAACGGACGGATTCTATCGGAGCACCGATGGGGGAGCGAACTGGTCCAAGACGCCTTCTCAGGGCAGCAGCTCGCCGAGTTTTAATGGAGCGAATGGAATCGCTGTAGATCCCACCAACTCTGCGACCGTTTACGTCGCCTTTTTCAACAGCCTGATGAAGACGACCGATGGTGGTAATACCTGGACTGGCGTAAATACGTCACCGGCGGGCTTCTTTAACATATTCACGATCGTGATCGATCCGGTAACGCCGTCGACGATGTATGTAGGCGCCGGTAACGGTGTGTTCAAGAGTACGGATAGGGGCGCCAACTGGATTGTTCAAAACAACTTTGGTGTGCCGAGCACTCCGATTGTGCGTACACTCGCAATCGATCCGACGACCCCGTTAACGATCTATGCCGGCACTAATGACAACGGTCTATTCAAGTCGACAAATGGCGGCGCCGTTTGGACCGCAATGAATACTGGAATGACTGGTCCCGGTGTGTCGAACGTAGGCTCGATAGCGATCGATCCAGCCAATCCCCAAACGATTTACACCGGCACCAGTCTTCCAGGCACTATTTTTAAGAGTACAAACGGTGCAGCATCATGGGATCCACTTACGAACGGCGTACCTTCCGTTGGGATCAACGCGATAGTGGTGAATTCTTCGGGCGTTTTTGCCTCGGTTCCCCAAAACGGAGTTATCAAATCAACAAATGGCGGAGCTAACTGGACCAGCGCCAGTAATGGTCTTTGGAATTCAGCGGTTCGTTTCCTCGTGGCTCATCCTTCCAATACCTCAGTTCTATACGCTGCCACCAACTCGAGTTTTTCCGCCGACGCCTTTGTCACTAAATTGAACGCGTCGGGTTCCGGCTTATTGTTTTCAACTCTGCTTGGCGGAAATGATGGCGACCTCGGCAACGCCATTGCACTCGATGCAAATGATAACGTTGTCATAGTAGGTTCGACGGGCTCTCTTAATTTTCCGACTGTGAATGCCGTCCAGGGCTCACCTCCCTCGGATAGCCATAACGGGTTTGTGACGAAGTTGAATCCGAGTGTGCCCTCGATTGTCTTTTCGACGTATCTGCGTGGCAGTAGCGCCGATATGGCGTTGGGCGTCGCGATCGATAGCTCCAGTAATGTTTATGTAACAGGACTAACTAATTCCAGTGACTTTTTGACTGCGAACGCATTTCAACCGACATTTAGTGGGGGCTTCAACGGGGACGCCTTCGTAACTAAACTCACCCCTGCCGGCGCGCTGACTTACTCAACTTTTCTGGGTGGTACCGGAACAGAGAACGGTCAGGCGATTGCTGCCGATAATTTTGGAAACGCTTACGTAACGGGCTTTACTGATTCAACCAACTTTCCCACGAAGAATCCGATTCAACCAACCCTCGGCGGATCTTCCAACGCAGACGTTTTTGTAACGAAGCTGAGCAGCGACGGATCATCACTGGTGTACTCCACGTACCTTGGTGGAACCGCCAGCGATTTTGGTGAAGGCATCGCTATTGACTCCGTCAACAACGTCTATCTAACCGGATGGAGCCATTCTATCGATTTTCCACTCGTCCAGGGCGCAATGCGCACCAACAGCCCGATGTACAAGAGCGTCAACGGTGCGGCGAGTTGGGACAACGACAATTACGGTTTTAGTTCGACCGGTGTTACTGCGACCACGATCACAAGTTTGGTGATCCATCCGACCGAACCCTCAACAGTTTACGCCGGGACAGTGAGCGGCGTTTTCAAGACTACCAATGGCGGCCGAACATGGACCGCGATGAACAACGGTCTCACCCTCCTCAACGTCCTTGCAATGGTTATCGATCCGTCGACGCCTGCTACGCTGTACGTAGCGATTGGTAGTGGTTTCCAAAGCGGTACTGGTGTCTATAAGAGCACTGATGGCGGCGTAACCTGGATTCGACGCAGCACTGGAATCCTTCACACTGAGCTCGTTAGTCTCGCGATTGTTCCGTCTGCCCCAAACACGTTGTACCTGGGTGTGAGTCCGTGCTGTTCGGGGGGTGGTAGTCGCATCTACAAGACTACGGATGGTGCAGATAATTGGGCGTTAATACCGAATGCGCTGCCGGTGTCTCCCGTGTCAATCGTTGTCGACCCGCTGAACCATTCGACAATATATGTTGCAGACGCAACATCCCAGGGCGCGCTTTACAAAAGCACGAACTCGGGCGCTTCATTTGACAAGTTTACCCTCGCGCCGAATTCACCCGTGCGCTGGGTTGCTGTCAGTCCGCACACGGCGGGATTGGTATATGCCACCCTTGACCAGGGATTATTTCGAAGTACTGATGGCGGGGCCAACTGGACTCAGTTACCCTCCAGATTCGGCAAAATCTATTTCGATCCCGTAAGCCCAACAACGGTCTATTTGTTGGCAGGTGGCTTCACAAACTCGCCTCTTTTCAAGAGTACGGACAATGGACAAACATGGATCCTCATGAGCAAAGGGCTGAATGGCGGTGTGCCGGTCGCGCTTGTTATCGATCCACTGAGACCTTCAAACTTATATCTCGGAGCAACAACCACAAATGTTCAAGATGCGTTTGTGACTAAGATAAATTCAGCCGGTAACAGTCTGGTTTACTCGACTTTCATTGGCAGCCCGTTGCCCCAGACGACCCTCAACACACCTAGTGCAGGTTCCGCAATCGCTGTTGACTCCTCGGGCAATGCTTACGTCACGGGTAATACGTCAGCAGCAGGTTTCGCAGTCACTCCAAACTCGTATCAACCTTTCCTACGTGGCGACAGCGACGCGTTTATTTCCAAACTGTCAAATTCGTACATCATCAGCGGCCGCGTGTTAAATAGCGGTGATGTGCCTCTCAGTGGAGCGGAGGTTGTGTTGAATGATGGGGGATCGTTGACCAGCGTATTGACTGAAAACGACGGCTCTTACCAGTTTTCACGATTGCGTGAAGGAGGCAATTACACAGTTAGTGCAAGCAAGCCTCACTTCACCATGACGCCGGCAAGCCAGACTTTCAACAATCTCAACAGCGACAAGGTTCAGGACTTTGCTGCCCTGCAAAGTGATTCGCCGTTCTACACAATCAGTGGACAGGTAACAGAAAACGGCGCCGTTTTACCGGGCGTCACAGTCACGCTAACCGGATCTCAGGTTGGACTCAGAACTACAGACAGCAGCGGTAATTATTCATTCGAGCTAATCGCCGGTGGCAACTACACCGTGACTCAGTCGCTGCCTGGATTCAACTTTGCGCCGGCAAGCGCAACTTTCAACAGCCTCAGCGCAAGTCAAATCGCAAACTTCGCTGCCACGCGTCAGAATTTTGTGGTGACGAATACTAACAATCACGGTGCGGGTTCATTGCGTGAGGCGATTACCAACGCGAACGCCACGTTCGGCACAGACACGATCATTTTCAACATTCCCGGTCCGGGGGTGAAGACAATTAACCCTTTGACTGCGTTGCCTGAGATTACGGATCAGGTAGTTATCGATGCCACTACACAGCCAGGCTATGCGGGTACACCACTGATTGAGATTGATGGCTCGATGGCCAACGCCTCTGACGGTCTTATGATCAAAGCCGGCGGTACCACGGTGCGTGGATTGTCTATCGGTCGCTTCGGTAGTAACGCGATAAATTTGAACGGGTGTGACGGCAATGTGATTCAGGGGAATTATCTTGGCGTCGCTGCGGATGGAACGACCGCTCGCCAAAATAATTGGGGCATTCAACTGAACAACTCCTCCAATAACCTGATCGGCGGAACCACCGCCGCCGCGCGAAACGTTATCTCAGGAAATGGAAATAGTGCAATTGCCATCAACTCGGGCAACTCTAACGTCATTCAAGGAAACTTCATCGGAACTACAGCCGCCGGAACAGCCGCCTTAACAGCACCTTTCACCAGTTTCGGCGGCATCAGGATTCCCGAGCCAACATCCATAGACAATCTCATCGGAGGGAGCGCGCCGGGAGCGGGCAATGTCATATCCGGGATTATCGGCTTTGGAATCTCCACTAGTGGGATTGGTACCGTGATTCAAGGTAATCGGATCGGGACGGACCTAAACGGCGTAAACAAAATTCCCAACTCTGGCGGTGTTTTAGCGACTGGCTCGAACATCCTTGTCGGTGGTACCACTGCCGAAGCCAGAAACGTTATCTCGGGCAACGGAGAGGGCGTCACCATTCGCGGAGCCGGCAGTCGACTACAAGGCAATTACATCGGCACAGATATAACCGGAACACTCGCGTTAGGTAACACGGGTAGTGGTGTTGTTGCGGGTGACGGTGCGTTGATCGGCGGTACCACGCCCGAGATGAGAAACATCATTGCCGCAAACAGTTTCAATAACGTGTCTCTCGGCAGCTTTGGCGCCTCGGCGCCCGTCACCGTCCAGGGGAATTACATCGGCACGGACGTAACCGGCAGTCGCGCCCTCGGGACGACAAACATCGGCATTCTTATCGGCTCCAATAACAATTTGGTTGGTGGTGTCGTACCTGGTGCGCGAAACGTCATTTCAGGAAACATTACTGGCGTGCAACTCGGTTTTTCGTCTGTTGTTGGAAACGTCATTCAAGGCAACTTTATTGGATTGAACGCTGCGGGAACTGCGCCTCTCGGAAATACGGGGCAAGGTGTTTTTATTACAGGCGCTGTGAATAACATAATCGGAGGCACGCAGACTGGCGCTGGCAACAAGATTGCTTTCAACGGCGGCGCCGGTGTTGCCATCACCGGTTCCGGCCAGGGCAACGCAATCCGCGGCAATTCGATCTTTTCAAACACCGGTCTGGGTATTGACCTCGGCGGAAATGGTGTTACTCCCAACGACGATAGTGATTCGGATTCTGGTGTAAATAACCTTCAGAATTTTCCTGTGATAACGGGCGTGCTGTCGTCGAGTAACAGCACGACCATTCAGGGAACTCTGAAGTCTGTACCCGGCACCACATTCCAGATCGACTTCTATTCGAATGCGGCTGTGGATCCTTCGGGAAATGGAGAGGGAGCAGTGTTCTTCGGCACAGCCTCCGTCAATACGAATGGTAACGGCGATGCCATTATCAACGCCACGATCCCAACTGGTCTACCCAACGGCCGCGTCGTTACCGCAACAGCGACCGATCCCAACGGAAACACGTCGGAGTTTTCGGCTGCTGACGCGAGTGGCACGGCCGGTAGTGTGCAGTTTACTGCGACCTCAATGCAGGTAATCGAAGACGTCGGGACGTTATCCGTAACTGTCGTGCGTACCGGTGGGTCGACGGGTAGTGTGAGCGTTGACTATTCAACTGCCAACGGCACCGCGATCGCAGGTCAGGATTACACGTCTACATCAGGCACGTTGACGTTCAACGGCGGTGAGATAAGCAAGACGATTCAGATCCCGATTACAAACGACTCCACGACCGAGACCGATGAAACGTTCACGGTTTTGTTGCGCAACGACGCGAATCTCGAGGCCGTGGGAGCACCGAGTACTCTCGTAGTAACCTTGCAGGATCGCAACACAACTCCAGTGATATTCATTAACAGCGTCGCTGTGCAGGAAGGCAACACCGGCAGTACCACCGATGCCTCGTTTATCGTCAACCTTTCAGCCGCTACGGGGCGTGCAGTCAGCGTTGACTTTGCGACGACTAACCAGGGCGCGACCGGCGGTAACAAGTGTGGTACTCCGGGTGTTGATTACGAATCAGCGTCGGGCACTTTAACGTTTAGTCCCACTGTCACCGCGTTCGCGATTCCGATAAAGGTTTGCGGTGACAACAATGCGGAAGCGAATGAAAACTTCCGGATTGCTTTTTCGAATCCGATCGGCGCGGCGATCCAGGTAAATTCGGGGCTCAGCACAATCGTTGACGACGACCTGCTCGAGTTGTTGCTCGAGGAGTCTGGTCCGGTTCCGGGTCAGGCTGCGGCTGTTGACGCGTTGCTGGCAGTCAGGGACCCGTTCCGTGTTCAAGGTATTCCGGACTTTTGGCCGAACGTGGTGGATCGGAATACCCGAGTGGCGTTCTATGTTCGCAACCTGCAGTTGGATCCTGGCGAGACGTCGTCGTCGGTGTTCGTCAGGTTTATAAACGGCTTTAGTGTGGTTGCGAGTGTGGCGGCCGAGGATGTGCGCCCGATTCCGAATTCGGAGTTTACGCAAGTGGTCGTACGACTACCGAATAATCTGCTACCGAATACGTACACGATCCAGATCCTGGCGCATTCGAGGTTGAGCAATACCGGCACAATCCGCATCATCCCCTAGGTTTGGACGTTGTGCTTCGACACAGTCAGGCCCCGTGCTTGGGGCACAGTCAGTACCACCCGCGGTAGCGGGTGGCTGCGGCGCAGACCTCTGATGCGAGCGAGGGCTTTGCACAAAAGTCGTTCTGCACAAAAAATCGAAAGTCTGCACAAAAAGGGGTACTACTCCAATTCGAACCAGTACCCAAAAACGACACCTCAAACGAGGAAGAGCTATTCAGACTCTAAGGCTGATCTTCCAAGTCCTTCCAGTTATCGTTGGAGCAACCCTCCTGGGCCGGCGACAAGTTCTGCCAATTAATTTGAAGCGGGCGAGGTCCTTATCAGTTCTTGAAAAACAGCAGCTCTGATTTCAAGAGGAGCTGGAGGAACTGATTGACTAATCCGCCTGTTAAAGGTCGGTCGAATCGTGATGAATGGAATCTCAGGATGGACGTGAATATTTCCACCGTTGCGCGATAGCCCGCGCTGATGCGCATGCAGATGGAAGTACCTTCGTCCCGCGAGAAGCCACAATAAGTCGCCTTGCCACAAATCCGACACGGACGTTTTTTGCTAAACGCGCGCAAAGCCGACCGAAATCATGGGTTTACGTTTTTGCTGCCGCTCGGTTCGTATGAGATCGTGCGCGCAAATTTCATTTTATGACCGACAGAATTCTCATTTAATGACCGACAAATTTCATTTAATGACCGAACCCACAACATCGGGCTAGTGTGAAGACCGCTTTTGTCCCTTGCCTGAATGAGCCCTCATTC
>CBFGMX010000201.1:0-9302 GCA_965649955.1 uncultured bacterium | reverse complement strand
AGGTTGCGCCCGATCAACCCTCCGACTGACGTGCGCAGCTTCAGGCTTTGCTGGTCGCTGCGGAGCAGATCAAATAGTCCGCCCACATACCAATGCGGAGTTAACTGTTTTCGATAATCGAAATTGAACTGATGGCGAGTCAGGCTGGTACCTTCCGTTTGCCCGCTGAAGGCAGAATCTACTGATGCGGTAAATGAGTGATCTCCGGTTCGATAGGTCGCGGTAGCGGCGAGCTGAGTTTGATACTGGTCATTGCCGCTCGTGAAACTGAAACCAAAATCGATCGAGCCCTCCAGGCGTTTCCAGAAACGGTTGGCGGTGGGAGCTATTCGAATGACATCGAGCTGGTGGACTCTGATCGACTGGTCGGAGTTGCCGATGACGAGGTTTGCCGTGTCGTTGGAATTTGCCGGAAGCAGACGCAGAACATCGGTCACGAGTTTGCCGTCCACCAGCCAGATCATGAACGTCGATCTACTTTCCAGCCTCTCGATCTTGGACCAGTCGAGGCGAACAGCTTCCGCCATGTAGTCCGCCTTGATCCTGAGTTCACCGCGTTGCAAGCCTTTTATCTCCCCGGTGAGGCGATCGCCGTTTTTGAGCACGACTACGTCGTCCGTGTTCTTCGCAAACGCCGTTGATAGAAGCAGAACGTTAATGAAAACGATTAAACCGGGGCGACCAAGCTTGCGTGGCACTGCATTCCAGATCATTCGGCGATCCTCCCCAAAGTTAATATCTGATTTTTTGCCTGCTTCGGTGTTGAATCTCGCCTGTCAAAAGTGACAGTTCTCCGGTGTTTTCGATCACCCTAAGATTCGCGATGTGTTAATTCGGCAGGAAGGATGGTGTCTAGAAATGATGAGGATCCGTAGGTCCGCTCAACTGGCAGCGATTGCCGGCTTGCTTATCGCGTCGTGTGTCGCTGCTTCCGCGCAGGACATAAAGTTCAACTACTTACAAGGGACCGATTTTTCCAAATACAAGACCTACAAGTGGGTACAGATACCGAACGTCCAGTACCCCAATTCCATAATGGACGATCAGATCAAACGCGCCATTGATGCTCAACTGGCGTTAAAGGGACTGTCGAAGACCGAGGAGAATCCGGATCTATACCTGGCCTACCAGGTGGCCATCAACCAGGAGAAACAGTGGAATGCTTACAGCACCGGCGGCACGCACTGGGGCTGGGGTGGCTGGGGCGGTTGGGGTGGCATGCAGACGACAACAGCGACCAGTCAAACAATCAACATCGGCACACTAAATGTCGACCTGTACGATGTTGAGTCCAAGAAACAGATCTGGCGCGGCGAAGCGAGTAAGACGCTCGGGTCCGGTAAAGATCCAAAGAAGGTTGAGAAGAACCTGAACAAGGCGATGGCGAAACTGTTCAAGAAGTATCCCCCGCCTGTGAAATAGTTCCCCGGTTTCGATTTGTAAGGAGGACTAACCCATGCGAGCGAGACTGATTATCGTTTCCTGTTTATTCGCGGCGCTTGCTTTAACGATATCGATGCCGGCGCCGGCCCAGGAAGAAAAACCGAAGAGCGAAAAGTTCGGCGCGCTGGCGTATATGCCACACGGCGCGGGACCAGCGATGGTGGGGTCAGGCGCAAGAGTTAACGTCGATCTGCACGTTCGTAGTTACACCAGCGACGACGAGGCAAAGTCATTGGCCCAGGCGCTGCTTGAAGGCGGATCAGAAGCGTTGCTCAAGAGACTTGAAGACGCGAAGTCGATCGGCAAGATCACTCTTTCCGGCCGAACCGGTTTCTACGATCTGAAGCTGATTCGTTCACACCAGACTGAGGGCGGAAGACGCATTTACGCCATCGGCGATCGCCCGGTCGGTTTCCTGGAGGCCTACGTCAACAACCGTTCGAGAGATTATCCGTTCGGCATTTTGCAACTCGACCTCAAAAAGAACAGCAAGGGTAGGGAAGAAGGAACAGGCGCACTGCTTTATGCGGCGAAGATCAAAGTCCTGGAAGGCAACAGGATTGAAGTTGAGAGTTATGGGATCGACGCCATTCGATTGTTGGGCGTACGCAAGCTGTGATTCGCAGGATTAGCAGCCTTCTTTGTAATCCTGTGACTCCTCCTCGCTAGCAACTTTCTCAATTTGCGCCGCGCCTTGTGGAGTTGTGACTTGGAGTTCCCCACTGAACATCCAAAGATTCCCGCGATCTCCTCGTGGTTATATCCTTCCAGGTCAAACTTGATAAAGACTGCTCGCGATCCCACCGGCAGTTTGGCAAGGGCGACATCGAGAGCGATTCGATCCAGAAACTGTGGTGCGCAGGAAATTATCAGATTGTGTGCTGCTTTAAACTCGTCTGCCAGGTAAGGGAACCTGTCTCTGCGACGGGTCGCGCTGCGGAAATACATCAGCACGTGATTCGTAGTAAATCGATATAGCCAGGTCGTAAACTGACTCTCACCTCGAAACGAACCGACCTTCGCAAGAAGTTTCATAAATATCTCCTGCGTTAGGTCCTCAGCTTCAGTTTTACTCCCTGTCATTCGGAGACATATCGCATAGACCAGAGGTCTGTACCGTTCATACAGATCTCCAATGCTCGAGATGGCACCTCTCCCGATCGCCTGAGTCAATTCGTAATCGGATTGTGTTGCGCCAGTGTGGTTCATGACGTGTGGCGAGTCTATTGGCGCATGCGCTGCTGGTCACCTGTAAGTTTTGCCAGTTACGGACGTTTCTGCCCTCCACTACCTTTTCCCCGACATTAAAACTCCGCCCCAACCAAATACCGGAGGCGCGCATGAGAATGAATAATTCACGGAACTGGAGAACGCCCGCGGGCTTTGTTTTTGTCCTCGCAGCTCTGCTTTGTCTTTCCAGTAGCTCTGCGTTTTCACAAACCCAGGAACCCCCCGCACCACAAACGCCGGAAGTCGAACAACTGAAGAAGCGTTTACAACAGCTCGAGCAAACGGTCGTAGAACTAAAAGGGCAAATCGATTCGATCGAAGCAAAGAAGAAAGCTTCAATTCCGGCAATAGTCGACGCGACATATAAGGAGCCGGGGACACCCGTTGAACCGACTTCACCACCGCCTGAGAAACCGCAAGACAACAACAAGGGTGAGAGCACATTCCAGATCTACGGTTTCGCAATGCTGGACGCTGGCTACCAGTTCAAACAAAACCATCCGGACTGGTTCGACGTGATCCGGCCGGTCAAGCTCCCGTCGTTTCCCAACGAATTCGCTCCAAATGGAAAAATGTATTACGGAGTCAGGCAGAGCCGCCTCGGAGTTAAATCGACGACGCCAACCAAGTACGGGGAGTTGAAGACACAGTTTGAATTTGAACTGTTCGGCACCGGTGTCGACGCGGGTCAAACCACCTTCCGCTTACGCCACGCGTACGGCGAGTTGGGCCAATTCGGCGCGGGCCAGACGTGGAGTCCATTTATGGACATCGACGTTTTCCCAAACTCACTTGAGTACTGGGGACCAAACGGAATGGTGTTCTTCCGCAACGTGCAGTTTCGCTGGATGCCTCTCAAAGGAAGAAATTCAGTCACGATTGCACTGGAACGTCCCGGCGCCAGCGGTGATCAAGGTGTGTTTGCCGATCGCATCGAGTTGCAGGGCATACGGCCGAAGTTCGATTTGCCCGACCTCTCGGGAAACGTCCGCTTCACGCGAGACTGGGGTTACTTCCAGGTCGCCGGAATGCTCAGGCGGATCAAATGGGTGGACGTAATTGACGATCAATTCGATCTGGATGGGACTGAAGTCGGCGCCGGTGTGAACCTGACCTCCAACGTAAAGTTCGGCAAAAACGACACAGGCCGGTTTGCTTTTGTATTCGGCCAGGGGATTCAGAATTACATGAACGACGCGCCGGTGGACGTCGGTATCGAGCTGACTCCCGGTGGTGATCCGCGCCGGCCCATCACTGGGGTTGCATTGCCGATGTGGAGCATGGTCGCTTTTCTCGATCACAACTGGAACAAAAGCTTCAGCACCGCGATCGGGTACTCAATGTTGGACATCGACAATTCCAGCGGGCAGGCGCCAAACGCGTTCCGTCGCGGTCACTACGCGCTCGGCAACCTGCTCTATTACCCCTACGAGAACGTGATGATCGGTGGCGAGCTTCAGTGGGGAAGACGCGAGAACTTCCTGGACGGCTTCAAGTCCGACGATTTTCGAATCCAGTTTTCATTTAAGTACAACTTCTCAAAGATGTTCACCTTTTGATCTTTGAGCAGCAAGGGACCATGTGGTCCAGGAGGAGGAAAAACGACTTATGTTGAGACAGAGGATCCAAGCAAGAATGCTCATTGCGGCGTTTTTGGTGATTACGTTCGTCGCCACGCCGTTAGCAGCACTGGGCCAGAAGATCAGTCCAGTCGCACCCGCCCGGGCACAGGTCGAGGCGGTCGTGCGTGAAGCGTACGAGAAGTTTAAGAACGATCCCGGCGGAAAGAATGCGGATTACATTCCTTTCCTGGCCCAGGTGGATTCCAAACTTTTCGGCATCGCGATAGTCACGACCGACAACCAGGTCCTGACGATGGGCGACATCAAGTATTCGTTTTCAATCCAGTCGATATCCAAAGTGTTTTCTCAGGCGCTGGCGATGGAGGAACTTGGACCAGCCAAGGTGCTTGAGAAAGTCGGAAATGAACCTACCGGCCGCGCATTCAACTCCGTGTTTGCGGTAGCCGACATGCCGACTCACACGGGAAACCCCTACGTCAATGCGGGGGCGATCTCGACTGTCAGTTTGATCTCCGGTAAGACGGCGGATGAGAAGTGGAACAAGATCCTCGATTTCTACAGCCGCGTAGCCGGCGAGAAGCTCACGCTAATCGACGAAGTTTACAAATCCGAAGCCGCCACGAACACCGGTAACAAAGCCCTTTCGATGTTGCTCGCTAAGTACGATCGCATTTATGCCGATCCATTCGAATCGGTCGATGTTTATACGAAGCAATGTTCCGTTGGCGTGAACGTGGCCCAACTCGCGCGAATGGGCGCGACACTCGCCAACAACGGCAAGAACCCGGCGACTGGCGAGCAGGTGATCAAGGCGGAAAACGTCCCGCACATTCTTTCCACCATGCTCATGGCTGGACTGTATGACGGTTCAGGTGGTTGGGCCTGGCACGTTGGTCTGCCTGCAAAGAGTGGCGTGGGCGGCGGCATCGTTGCAGTAGTTCCCGGCAAAGGCGCGATCGCCGTTTTTGCTCCGCCACTCGACGAAGCAGGTAACAGCGTAAAGGCGCAGAAGGTGATTCAGTACGTAGCGACCAAGCTCGACTTCAATCTGTTTTCACCGCGCTCAGTTGGTCTGAAGACTGAGTAGAGCGAAAAGAGAATGACGATGGTTTCGACTCTTTCTCGAACATGCAGAGCAGGGCGGCGTCGCGGTATGGTGCTGCGCACCACCCTGTTCGTCGCGACGGTTGTATCTCTTCATGCCGTCGCAGTTGGTCAACCACAGGGCCCTTCAGGTCCGGCTACAACGGAGAATGGACCAAAGCCAACGCCAAAATCTGCGGTGGAGAAGACGCCACTGAGCGATACGGAGCGCGCCGAATTGCTCAAACTCATCAAGAGCCTCCAGGAAAGAGTTGAAAAACTAGAGGCAGCGCAAGCTCCCACGCCAAATGCTGCTGCGTCGACTGTTCCGGTTGAGGCAGTGCCCTCGGTTTCGCCGGAAAACGTCTCACCGCCACCGCCGGAAAACGCAGTTTCACCTCCCGCTGAGACAACTGCGAAGCAGGATGACGACGATAAGTTCGATGGACGCTACACGCCCAATCTCGGTTTCAAAGTCGTCAATACCGAGTATGGCGACATGAACGTCAGCATCTACACCTACGTCAGGTACCTGAATCAACTTGGTCTGGATTCAACCTACACCGACTCGTTCGGCAACGTTAAGAATATTCAAGAGCGACAGGACGTTCAGCTCCTGAAGCTTCAAATCAAGTTTCTCGGGTGGATCCTCAACCCGAAGCTGCGTTACTTCCTGTACGCCTGGACCTCGAATGCCAATCAGGGACAAGGCGCGCAGGTCGTTCTCGCCGGAAACCTTCAATACACCTTCAACAAGTATTTCACCTTAGGCGGCGGAATCAGGTCACTGCCGGGGACGCGCAGTGTCGAAGGCAATTTCCCGTTCTGGTTGAACGTGGATAGCCGGCATATCGCCGACGAATTTATGCGGCCTTCCTATACCTCGGGAATTTGGGCCACCGGCAATATCACAGACCGGCTGAAGTACCAGGTAATGGTTGGCAACAACATGAGCACGCTTGGCGTGCCCGCGTCACGGTTGGACAACGGTTTGAATACGGTGTCGAGTGCGCTGATTTGGTTTCCTACCGGCGATTTCGAAAAAGGTTTTAGCGGTCAGGGCTGGGGCGACTTCGAGCATCACGACAAGTTTTCCACCCGCCTTGCAGTTCATTTCAGTCGCAGTAACGAGAATAAAGAGAGTCAGCCCGACTCGGAGCAATTTGAAAACACGCAGCTTCGACTCTCGGATGGAACTGTGATTTTTACACCGGGTCTTTTCGCACCCGGAGTCACGATTACCGACGCGAGATATCGCATGACAACGGTCGACGGAGGTTTCAAGTATCGCGGCTTTGCACTGGAAGGTGAGTACTTCTGGCGCTGGTTGGACGACTTCAAGATTTTGGAAACGGTGACACCCGAAACTCTCCAGCGACTCCCGTCCCGGCTGTTCGATCATTCTTTCCAGATACAGGGCTCGGCGATGGTGGTGCCTAAGACTCTCCAGGCTTATGTCGGCTTCTCGAAGATCTTTGGTCAGTTTGGGCAGCCGCGTGATTTCCGTTTTGGGGCCAATTACTTCCCGTTTAAGAACAAGGTCGTTCGATGGAATAACGAAGCTCTCTACCTATACAAATCGCCGGTTGGATATACGTCCGTGCCTTATCCGATCGGCGGCAGGGGATGGGTGTTTCACTCCAGCATGGAACTGGCGTTTTGAGGTTTTGATGAACAAGTTCTCCCGCAAATGCGCAAAAACGCAAAGTAGGTCCGGGTTGCTGGTCTCTTTCCTTACGCCTTTGCGCCGTTGCGTGAGAATCGTCTCTGCGATCGCAATCGCAGTATCGCTTTCATCGAGTTTCACGCTCGCACAATCGCCGACTCGCGATTACCTCTTCAACGATTCGCATTTCCACCTGACGAACTACATTCAGGAAGGCATCACTATCCGCGACTTCCTGAAGGTCATGGGAAACAAAGCCGGACGTGTTGCTCTGTTTGGCATCCCGTTACAACAGCAATGGTCCTATCGCATCGACGAAAACCGTCGTCCAACTTACTACCTGAACTCCGATGCGCCGCTCTACTACTACTCGTTCACCGATGCGTGGATCGCCACCGCCTACAAGTCTCTGGCAAAGGAAGAACAAGCGCGATTTGATCCCATGATCACGGGATTCAATCCTTCCGACATGTACGCCGCGGATCACATTCGGCGCGTGCTTACAGCGTTTCCCGGAGTTTTTACCGGCATCGGTGAGTTCAGCATTCATAAGGAATTCGTATCCGCAAAGATCGCGGGAGAAGTTGCCAGTCTTCAGGACCAGGCGCTCGATCGACTCATCGACTTTGCAACCGAAGTCGGGCTCGTAGTTCTGATTCATAACGACGTCGACGTCCCCTTTGCCAAGCCCGGCGCCGAACCTGCTTATGCGGCCCAAATGAAGGCGCTGTTCAAGCGCCATCCCGACACAACGTTTATCTGGGCCCATATCGGCGTCGGTCGGATCATTCGTCCAGTCAAGGAGCAGGCCGCCATCGTGGAGGAGATCGTCAACGACCCGCAACTGCGGAACGTCCACTTCGACATTTCCTGGGACGAAGTGGCGAAGTACGTCGTAGCCACACCGGAATCAACGCAGGCTGGGGCAGCAGTGGTCAATCGTCACCCGGATCGTTTTCTTTTTGGCACCGACGAAGTTGCTCCTCCAAACCAGGAAAAATATCTGAAGGTCTACAACCAGTACGAACCGTTTTGGAAGCTGCTGACTCCCGAAGCTAGCGAAAAGGTTCGAAAGGGAAACTACGAAAGAATTTTTGATCAGGCCAGACGCAAGGTGCGCAGTTGGGAGGCGGCGCATGTCAAGTGACGTCTTCTCTGTGCATTCTCTGTGTCTACTGTGTCTCCGTGGTTACACACGCCTGAACCGCTCGACCACTGAGACTCTCACAACCGGGCCACAGAGAATGCACAGGGAAGAATCACGCCGGAGGTTTTGAAATGAAGGCGAAAATTATGCAAGCACACTACGTAAAAGATTTAATGCGATGCCTTGCCGCGCTTACGTGCGCGGCGCTTCTCGTACCGGCAAACCCACTCGTGTTTGCGCGCTACGCACATCCAGTGGCCGACGAACAGCCGGTCAAAATCCCAGCGGAGCAACTCGATGCACTGGTCGCGCCAATTGCTCTCTATCCCGACAATCTCTTGAGCCAGACGTTAGTGGCGTCGACTTACCCGCTCGAGATCATTCAACTGCAACAGTGGTTGGAACGAAACCCGGATCTCGCAAAAGACCAGAAAAAGTTAACCGAGGC
The DNA here is from genome assembly GCA_965649955.1 of uncultured bacterium. Taxonomy (GTDB): domain Bacteria; phylum Acidobacteriota; class Blastocatellia; order Pyrinomonadales; family Pyrinomonadaceae; genus PSRF01. Next base: position 702 of record CBFGMX010000201.1, on the reverse strand, counting down.
GGTGAAGAAACAGCCTTGGGATGCGAGCATTCAGGCAATGGCGCCGTTGCCCGACGTCGTCAAGCGTCTCTCTGACGACATTCAATGGACCACAGATCTCGGCAATGCCTTCCTCGCGCAACAGAAGGACGTCATGGACGCGATCCAGCGAATGCGCTCGAAGGCCAAGGGAACCGGGGCCCTGGCGTCGAATCAACAACAGAAGGTGCAGACACAGGTCGTTGAAAGCAAAGAGGTGATAGTGATCCAGCAGGCAAACCCGGAAGTGGTCTACGTACCTTCGTATAACCCGACCTACGTTTATGGTCCACCCGTTTACCCCTACCCTCCTATCTACTATCCACCTTCAACGGGTGCGGTGATCGCCGCGAGTGCGATCTCGTTCGGCGTGGGCTGGGCCATGGGCGCGGCCTGGGGCGGCGGCTGGGGATGGGGCGCCGGCTGGGGTGGCGGTGATATCGACGTCAACGTCAATAACAACTTCAACCGCAACACCAACATCAGCGGCGGCAATCGCGCGAATAACATCAGCGGCGGCAACCGCACAAATGTCGGTGGCGGTAAGTGGCAACACAATCCGTCACATCGCGGTGGGGCTCCTTATGGGGACCGCAACACAGCAAACAGGTTCGGCGGCACTGCCCGAGGTGATTCTTTACAGAACCGTCAGCGAGCGGCGCAACGCGACATCGGTCGACAGGG
>CBFGMX010000200.1:0-9413 GCA_965649955.1 uncultured bacterium | reverse complement strand
GGGTGAACTGCTGCCTCACGCCATCGCCGGCATAGCCCATCGCGACAGTACGGCCGCCGGTACCAGCAAACAACTCCTCACCAAATGGAGAATAATCGTGCCGTCTCACACCTGCCAGACTGCCCATTTGATCGACTATGATTCGCGGCGTTCCAAGATGATCCGGGACCAGCCACTGGATCTTCTCACCGCCTGCTGAGGTGCCGAAGGCTTGGATTTCAACTACACGACTCCACGCGTCAGGCACACTGTTGATGAAAACGCGAATCTTGCTGGTCGTTATAGCTGTGAAGGTAAACTTGCGCCAAACTTTATTATTTCCAGTAACACTCCCGCCCGGTATCGTCACCCAACTGCTGCCGTTCCAATACTGCACATTGAATGAGAGCAAACCATACAAGCTGAAGGTCTGCGTTTCGGTGGGCGTGTTCTCCTGTGTGTAGTTATCGTGCAGACTGAAGACGTTGATTTCGTCAATCGTCTTACTGCCTGCGAAGTCCACCTGGATCCAATCGGGCACTACGTTCTCGGTGGCGTCATTCCAGCCTTCGCCGTTGCCCCATGGACCACGATTGTTGCCGTTGATCGCTCCCCACGTCGAGAAACCGCAACATGTGTGTGCACTCGAGGCGGTTGCTACGGCGCCGTTAGCGGCAAGCGCCACGTTGGAACGGCCAGTCGCGGTAATCAGCAATTGTCCGTTGCGATAACCATATTCTTTTTCCGGCGACGATGCCGACATCATGGCTCGGTACTCGGCTAACAATTCGCCATCAAAGCCATAGATCTGCCATTGCTCCTGACTTCCAGCGACTTGCCGACGCGTCCGCTTCCCATCTGCGTCATACGTGTAGCGGCTAGTCTGGTTCATGTAGTCCGCAGCGGTCGTCATTCGGTTTTCGGCATCGTAGGTTCGGGTGCCCGCGCCACTGTAAGTATCCGAGGTCAAATTGCCTGCCGCATCGTAGGTCATCACGCCTGACTGTCCGCCCGGTACGCCAAGACGATTCGTCGTCGTATCTACCGTAAACTGTTTCGCGTTGATTCCCGTGCCCCACGTTTGCGCAGCATTGATTGTGCGGTTGCCATAACGATCGTAGGTATAACTCTGCAGTGATTGCTGCGTGAGAGGTTGCGTACTGCTAATGAAGTACTCAGCGACCGAGGAAAGACGATTCAAAGAATCGTAGCTGTAGAACTGATCATGGATTGCCCAGGTACTCGAGGATTCATCCAGCGGAATATAATGGTTCGTCTTCACCACATTTCCATTGTTAGTTGGCCCACTTGCTCCATGAGTGTAAGTGGGCTCGTAAAACATTTGCAGCGCACCTCGATTCCACGAACCATTCACATCAGAACCGGTCGCAACACGCACGTCCCACAACTGTCCGCGAATGTTGTATTGCAGCTTGTGGTAGAGCGGCGTTTGCGTTCCGAATTTTCCATGAAGAGGCTGCCCCATTGGCTATAAATCGTTCCCGACGAGTAAGTCCGCTGTACTCCGTCGCCAAGATTTCCGCTAAAAGCCAGATTCGTCGCGTCCTTGTCCCCAACCCGACCTGCGCTGTCATAGTTGTAGGTGACAACGTGCCCAGAAGGATAGGTCTGATTGCTGACGGCACCGGCCGGATTGTACTTCCGAGAGGTTTTGTACGTGCCACTCCACGTGCCATTCAGCTTAAACAACTGCCGTTGCACCAGCGGTCTACCCAGAGAGTCATAACTGTCGACCGACGTGTGTTCGACGTTGCTGCCGGTAGAGAAGTCACCGCCTGTGTAGTTATACCAAAAGCGTCCCTTACCATTTATGGCGCCGTCGTAAAAGCGCTTCACATCAGGATTGATCGAAGACGTGTCCGAATAGTCTACAGTCGTGTTGCGGTTGAGCGCGTCGTAGGCATAGGTAGAAATCACTCCGCGCGGATCAGTTTTTTGCGTGAGATTTCCCGTCGCGTCGTACTGATATCCCACGGACCACGCGCTATTGCCCGTTAGCGGATCCGAGATATTCAGACTCCCGTTTGTGCCCTGTTCCGGAATTCTTGCACGTATGAGGCGTTTGAGCGAATCGTACATGAAGAACCGCTGCTGAGTTCCCTGCGTGACTTTTACCAGATTGTCCAACACGTCGTAGCTGTAGGTTGTTTGGTAATTGAGTCCGTTCGGATCTTCGTAAACGTTAATCAGACGGCCAAGAGCATCTGAAACGCTCTTCCTGGCTTTTCCGGCCTGGTCCGTGACCGTTACAGTGTTACCACTGTAGACCGTGCTCACGACCGCATTGTCTGGTGTCGTAACCGAAACCACCCGCCCCAAAGCATCAAACGACTGAGTGGTCCAAACAGTGGTCTGACTTTGCCACGGACGAAATGGATTTGAAGTCTTGAAGGGCCGGCCGAGGGCGTCATACTGCGTCTGCGTAGCGATATAGTTTGAGCCGCCTTCATATTGCCGTGTTTCGGTCGTACGGCCGAGCCCGTCGTATATCATCTTGCTGGTAAGGACGTTGTCATTAAAGCTGTAAAGATCGCTCGTCGTGGTAATAACGCGATTTACATCGTCGTAACTAAAGGTCATTTGAGTCGTCGGGCCGCCCGGCTCAACCCCGCGCCGGACCTGTCTAACCCGATCGAGGGAATCGTTATAGTAAGCGCTGCTGACCATTCCGTTCGGGTCTTCAGTATCGACAGGACGCCCCAGATAGTAGTCGAACTGAGAGTATGAAATATGGAGGAGGGGATTCGTGATCTTGGTTGGATATGCGTAGCTGACTTGTGAACCTAGCTCCGTCGCGCCGCTGTTTGCCTGCGCATTCCCATCCGGTGCTCCGAAGCAATCGTCGAAATAGAAATCAGTGGGATACCCGCGCCCATCGATGGCTTTCAACACGTTCCCAGCTATGTCGTACTGATGGTAGCCGGAGACGGAACCGGTCACCACGCCACTAGTGCTAAAAAGATAGCGTGTCGTAGCGGTAATGTTTCCGCGCGTGCCGTATGCGTTACCAAAAGAGGAATCAAACCCGCTGATGTCCGATCTTGGGATTAGCTCAGCGTGATTGGAAACGGTTGTGTAGTTGTCGTATTCGTAGACTGTACGTGATCGTTCGATACCGGCGCTATCATGAATTGACACTTGAGAGAGTAGACCGCGCAGGTGCACCGCACTGGTAGTGTAGCTCGAGGAGTTGACAAACGTACTCCTTGTCTCTCGCGCCAACGAGCCGGCTGCACCTGTGCCAAAATTGTACTTCTTAATATTGTTTTGGTTGTTGAAGGGAACTGTATCGTCAAAACCGAAGGTCTCCTTGGAGACTAGATTGGCTGTCGCCGGCTCAAGTGTCGTGACCGTTTCGATGGTACGCGGATCGTTCGGTGGCGCCGTCTCTGACGTTCCGCCCCACCAGCTCACGGATGCTCGTTGGGCAAACGTATGTTCTACGCGCCTCAATACCGTCGAGCCATCCGTGTGAAAGAGCTCCGTCTTGTACTCACGACCATCCTTCCACCCCGGGTAGTGAGTGGGCCGCATAAGAAACGACGCTCGCGCACTGCCGTGAAAATAGTGTTGCGACTTCGCGAGTAATGTACCGCTGGTGTTGCGTTGTTCGGTGATAACGTAGCCCAGATTAGTCGTGGTGGTTTCCGGCCGAGCGTACATCATCTTGCTTTCGTAAGACGAGCCAGTGCCGCCATCCGGATAGACGCGCCGCTCAGTAACTCTGCGATAGACGTATTTCTCTGTAGGTGGGAAGCTGTGGCTAAAGACTCCACTTGCCGCACCATCTGTCAAACCCGCCGCATGATCGTACTCAATAGCCCCTCCCATAGGCAGGACAACGCGCGCCAATTCTCCGTAAGGGTTGTAACGCAGTTGATAACTCCGGCCGTCCGGTAATTCGATGTAGTTAATCACTTTTGCATCCAGGTTCCAGACACCATGCATTTCAGGAAAAAGCTGCGAGGCTGTCTGCATTGTGTAACCACTCCGCAAGGCGTTGGCGAGGTTTGTCTGGCCCACCTTGATAGTCCGACTGGCGCCTCCATAGCCTTTGAAACTGATCTGGGTGAAGCCAGTCGTAGTCGAAGGATAAGTGATAGTCACTAGCCTGTTGAGCGAATCGGTGATGCTGGTAACTCGACGGAAGGTATCGTATCCGAAAGCAACTTTGTTGCCGTTACGATCGCGCATCCAGGCGATGGTGCCATCGACGACGCGAAAATGTGTGCCATCCTTCAATTTGATGTAGCCATCCGGCAACGGGGATTCCAAGCCATATGCAGCTTCTTGAATGTCCCAATCTGAAACGAAAGTCGCAGTCGTACCGTCTGCAGTGACGAAGATGGAACCGCGATTGAAGCCGCCTGATACTGGCGCTTTCGGTTGACCATTGGTTAATTGATCGCGAAACTCATATTCAGTGCCGTCAGGCGCGGTAAACGTCACTCGCGTCAGGCCTTCAACGGGAAAGCCCGCCGGCTGTTCACGATATCCCGTTCGGATGTCGACTCGGCCCACGTCCAAAAACCAGGCCGTGCCACCCTCGGACCACCACGCGCCGTCAGCGTAGTAGAAGTAGCCGATGCCGGGTTCGAAGTGCCTGTAAACAGTCCATTTCTTTTCCACTTGCAAGGTAATCGGATAGGCCGCTCCACCACGTCCAGCAATCTGATAGATCGGCAGGCGGAAGTTTAAAGTGCCGTTAAAGAGATTCACCACATCGAAGTCGCTGAGCGGGTACGTGCCGGACGGTGAACCCGCGGTCAACCCGATCGGCGTGGTCCCATCAGTTGACCCTTGTGCCTGGGCCGGCGTCGAGGCACAGACGGCGAAGATCGTGATGGCGATGAACGTGTAAACGACAGGGAAAGATTTTGAGGCGGTGCGTGTGAAGTTATTCATGATGTTTGGGCAACTAACAGCAATGAACATTCAGGGATTGCGGCTGAGAAACTCACCGTCCCACGACAATTCGGCAGATCCAATCGGGATTATCGTTAGCTGTGACGACATACGTGCCAGTCGTAAGTTTCAGCCGTGTCTTAAAATCCGTCTGCCTGCGGCCCACCACTGCCGCCGCAAGTCGCTCGTTTCCTTCGCGGTCCAGCCTAAGATTCATTTCCTTAAGTCCCGCGCGATTACCGATAATGAAAAGGTATTCACCCGGATTTAACTGCATCTCGGTGCTATCGAAGCCCTCCGGCCAAAGGGCCAACAAAACGAGTTTCACCTCCGAGCCAGCGTCAGCCGACTGATCCAAACCCGATGAGAAAACTACCGGGGGTATTGCATTCGCAACGTTTTGCACCGTTTCATTGCGCCCTGCGAAGTGGGCTTTGGTCGCAGCTGCGACCAGCAAAACTCCCGCGACCAAGACCAATATTGTCCTCATGGGTTCACTCCTCTCTGCTTTTGCAGGGATTGGAATTAAACGATTCCGGTCCAACGCAACTACGACTCCTGCTCCAACCCGGACCACGCGGGTGGACCAATTGAAAAATATGATGGTGAGCGAAGTGGGCCCCTTGACTAAACTGTGAACGGGCTTTCTGTGTTAACTACGAGAGCCTTGCGAGGAACTCATCACGTAGTTGTTGGAAAAAATTCATAACGGGCGGGCGTATGCTAATCCGGATCAGGGACGTGGTCAATCAAATTTGTGGATCACAAGTGAAGGCACTTTGATTGTTCCGGCTCACGCAGCCAGCATCAACACACGAGCAATCGGGTCGAAAGCGAAGGGGGAAAGACTTCTTTTTGTTAACAGCCCTGATGACACCGATCAGGGTTCGATGAGGCCGTAGTTGCCGTCCTTGCGTTTGTAAATAACGCCGAGACGCTCGGTGTCGGCGTCGCGGAATACCAGGAACTGGTCCGGTTCGCCGGACAGACGCAGTGCGGCCTCTTCGGCGGTCATTGGTTTCACTGCATAGCGGCGCGCGGGAATGATTCGCGGCGGATGCTCAGCGGCTTCGATTTGTCCATCCGGTTGCGGCGCGACGCTCGCCACCGATTTCGCGCCTTGCTTGCGATCGATAATCTTCTTCTTGAGTTTGACTGCCTGCTTCTCAATCTTCGCCATGGCGCGCGTCAGGGCCATGTACATGTCGGCGTTCGTGTCTTTTGCAGTCAGCGTGTGGTCGCGCCAGTTAACAACGATCTCACCAATCTGGCGGTTCTTCTCAACGTCGATGATTACATGAGTGCTTAAAGTGGTATCGCCGTTGAAAATGTGATCGAGCTTCTTGAAATGTTCCTCAACATGACGCCTGATTGCCGGCGACACATCGACGTGCCGTCCTGTGTATTCAAATTTCATCAGACACTCCCTCCCTCGACGTATAAAAGAGACCAATGCGCACTCGCAGCCCACTGATGACAGCCAGCTAAGCGCAACAATTACTGATTACTACTAAACTTTCGCGTCGTATAAGAGGGGCTTTAAACGACGGCGCGACGCTCGCGTGACCCGGGAATCTGCATTTGATCGCGATATTTCGCGACAGTTCTGCGCGATAACTTAATTCCGTCCTTCGCCAGTATCTTAACGACCTGATCGTCCGTAATCGGATTATGCGAATCTTCTTCTTCAATCAATTTCTTGATCTGTAACTTGATGATGCGCGTCGAAATCTCTTCGCCGTCTTCATTCAACATGCCTTCGGTGAAGAACCGGCGCAACTCGATCACACCCTGCGGCGTGTGCGCGTACTTGCGATTGACGACGCGAGAAACCGTCGACAGGTGCATCCCGATATCTTCCGCAATGTCTTTCAACATCATCGGCTTGATGTGTTGCACGCCGTGATCGAGAAAGTCTTTCTGCCGCTGCACGATCGACTCGACAACTTTGTAAATCGTCTGCCTCCGGTGCTCGATGTTGCGCAACAGATCGACAGCCGAACGCATCTTCTCGCGAATGAAACTCTTTGTTTCGTTGCTGACGCCCTGGCTCAGCATCTGTTGATACTGCTGGCTCACGCGCAATCTCGGACTGCCGTCGTCGGCGAAGTAGATAACGTACTCGTCGTCGTCCTCGTCAAGCTTTTCAATGTAGATCTCGGGACTGATCAGGATCGGTTCTTCGGACGAATAGCGGCGACCCGGATACGGATCCAACGTGCGGATAAACTGTAGCTCCTCGAGCAGGACCTCGACGTCCACACCGATCTGTTTTGAAAGATGCGGCAACTTGTGTTGTTGCAAGTCGGCCAGGTGCTCGCTGATCAGCTTCGACGCCAGGCGATCACTTTCGCCGCGCACTTCCAGTTGGACCAGCAGACACTCCTTGACGTCGCGCGCGCCGCAACCAACCGGATCGAGCCGCATGATGGCCTGCCGCGCTCGCTCCATCACCTCTTCGGAGACGTTTTCCATCGCGGCCATCTCTTCGTTTGTCGCAGCGAGACGACCGTCGGCGTTGAGATTGCCGATGACGCAGATGGCGGGATCGACGAGCTCGGCATCGATCGAGCTCATGTGCAGTTGCCATTCGAGATGTTCGGCAAGTGACGGTGGACGCGTCAGGAATTGTTCGAACGTAGGCGCGTCTTCTTTGTACTCGATCTCCTGCGTCTTGTAACCAGGATCGAGATAGTCCTGAAACTCGCGTCCGAAATCGATCTCTTCAAAAGCGTCGCGAGATTCGTCGATTCCGCCGTCGGCCTCTTCACCGCCTTCTCCCGCTTGAATGCTCTCGCCGATTTCACCTTCTGGCGCAGTAACAGAGGCCACGACGTCCGGATCGCCGGAGCCGTTCGTCGCCGGACTGGCGACTTCTGGGGCTTCGCCAAACGAAGCGTCCGCATCGGAGCTCGCCAGATGGTCGAGCACCTTCTCGGCCAGCTCCTGCACCTCTTCCTGGCTCGGTACCTCTTCGAGGACAGGGTTCTCCAACAACTGTTGCTGAATGAGGTCGGACAGTTCCAGTGACGTCATCTGCAACATCTCGATTCGCTGACGCAACTGCGGCGTCAGGACGAGGCGTTGGGAAAGGCTGGTGGTTAGCTTTAAAGACATTCCTTCAGATCAGATTGCCAAAAAACTCGTGTTGAATTTTGGTAATTATCGCGGCCTCGACCGCACGGGAGGATTATAACCGATCAGCGCCCTTCTCAGTGCAACTCCCTTTGTTCTGTAGCAGAATCTTCACATGCGAAACTTTTCGCCCAGATACAAACGCCGCACTTCAGGGTCGTCTGTCAAGTCTTTCGGTTGGCCCGACCGAAAGATTTTTCCCTCGGCCATTATATAGGCGCGGTCCGTCACTCCCAGCGTCTCACGCACATTATGATCGGTAACGAGAATGCCAATGCCACGATTTCGTAAGTAGAGTATTACATTTTGTATGTCGTCGACGGCTTTCGGGTCAATGCCCGCAAAAGGCTCGTCGAGCAGAATGTAGTGCGGCTCGGTTGCGAGTGCCCGCGCGATCTCCGTCCGGCGACGTTCGCCTCCCGAGAGCGCGTCGCCGCGAGTGTTACGAACGTGTGCGATGCCAAACTCCTCCAACAACTCTTCCAGCCGTTTCAACTGTTCGCGCCGCCGCAGACCGACAGTTTCCAGGACCGCGAGAATGTTCTGCGCCGCAGTCATCTTGCGAAACACCGAAGGCTCCTGCGGCAGATAGCCGATTCCCAAGCGCGCGCGCAGGTACATCGGGAGTTTTGTCAAATCCTGATCTCCCAACAGCACACTGCCCGAGTCAGGCCGTTCGAGACCGACGATCATGTAGAACGTCGTGGTCTTGCCCGCCCCGTTTGCGCCCAACAAGCCGACGACCTCGCCGGGTTCCATTCGCAGACTCACTTCGTCAACGACGCGTCGCTTACCGTAATGCTTGACGAGCTTCTTACATTGAAGTGAATCCATCAACCGTGTTTCAAGAGAGAATCATTGGTCGAATGAAAGAATCATTGGTCATATATCATTTGACATTTTTCATTTGTCATTTTCAGAAAACACTCAGCTGTCACAGGTCGGATCGATCCATATACTGCTGTTTTCCTAAATGACAAATGAAAAATGTCAAATGACATACGACAAATATCAGGGCTTTCGGATCTTATGGGTGGAGCGCACGCGGCCCGGCGAGAGTGGACCACGAGCATCGTCGGCGGTGACTTTATTGTCTCTCAGGGAAACTGTCAAACGAGCGCCCTGCGTGTTGCCTTGCTCGACGTCTTCAACACGCGCCGGATTTCCTTTCAACACCGCTACTTCATCGGCAGCAGTGTATTCGACCCAATCGCCAGTTCCCTTGCGGTTGGGTTGGGTCAACACGACGCTCCGTTGAGCGACGGTCTTCTGCATCGCGTTCGATTCTTTCTCGAGGTAGATGTCGGCAACGCCACCGGTGAGCCGATCGGTTCCCTGTTTGATGTCGACATTGCCTTCGTAGTGAATCGTGC
>CBFGMX010000199.1:0-9413 GCA_965649955.1 uncultured bacterium | reverse complement strand
CGTTTCGGTGGATTTGCCGGTTTTTTAAAGACAATGTCCGGAATATCCACGTCAAACTTCACGTCGAGCACGCGCAAGACGATATCGCCGTTCGCGACGTTGCTGGACGTCGATTTGAACGGGACCATCACGCCGTCGACGTTGCGATAGTCGCTGAACATCTGCGTCTGCGGTATCTCGACACCCGCGGTTACGCTAACGATAAGCGAATCGCGCTTCAACACCAGAAACGACTTCGTCGAGACGTAATCGGTTACCAGCGTCCCCTTCTCCGGCCGTTTCTCGACCACGTACGTATCTTCGTCCCCAACCTTGGCTATTCGCTTGACCGTGATCGTCTTGTAGTTTTTCTTCCAATTAACTACGTCGTAGACGTCGGAACCGGCACGGATGTCCTCGAGCCGCTTGCCGGAATATGTTTCAGGTGGACCGAAGCTCATCACTTCGCCGCCACCATTGCCATCGAAAAACGTGACAATCTGCCCGACTCTTTTACCGAGTGCGGTGAACGAGAGGTCGCTGCCGATTTGGTTAGGAGCGCGCGCAAAGATCTTGCCCTGTGCCTGCATTCCCTGACTCTCGAGATCGAGCTCGATCGTCGTCACCGATGATTTGTGCTTAAGAATGTTGGCCTCACCACCGTAGGCCTCGATCATTTTCGCGAGCAGCTCATCCGTGGAAATCAGTGGGCTACCTGCGCTATCTCCGTTTGTACCGGCGCTCGCGTCAGCGGGTTTCGCAGCGGAAACTTTCGTGGCGATGACGTTCCCCTGTGGTTGTTCGAGGAAAAGTTCCGATTCACCTTCTTTATCTTTCACAGGCCGGAAGGTCGCGAAGAATCCCGGCGGCGCAGGATCGCCCAGTTTGTAACGACGCCCGCCGATATTTTGCAGTTGAAAGCTCGGTTGGCCAGGCACTGACAACGTCAACTTGTCGTCTTTGAACGCGACTTCGAAGTTCACCGGCGCGCCGGCCATTTTGTAAGTGCCGACTTCCATTTTCGGATCGCCGGCAGGTACCTTGGATATGTCCGGAGTCTCCGGTGCGCCGACGATCTCCTTCCAGATGGTGTTCATCGCAAACGTGCCGAGCGATGAAGCAGTGACGTTGGTCAACAGCACGAACCCGAGTTTTTGATCCGGCATCAGTGCGACTTGCGAATTGAATCCATCGATGTTGCCGCCGTGCTCGACCACTTTGTGACCGTTCCACTCTCGCAGAAACCAGCCCAGTCCGTAATCGACATTGCCGCCAATGTTCATCTGTTTGCGGATGAGTTCGTCAAAACCTTTTTCTGAAACGAGGCGCTTGCCGTTGAAGGTCCCTTTGTTGAGCATCAACCGCAGCCATTGGGCCATGTCGCGGGCGCTGGAATTGATCGCTCCAGCGGGCGCTGCTGCCGTGATCTCGCGTTGCGGCAAACGGCGAGTGACTTTAGTCGAGGGGTTGTAGTCGTAACCGATCGAGTAGTCGCGCGCCTTTTGCATCGCCGCCGCGGAAGTGTCGCTGTTGTTCATGCCGAGGGGTTTGAAAATTCGTGTGGCGATCAGTTTGTCCCAGGTCGAGCGTTCGGCCCTGGCGACTGCCTCGCCGGCAGCGGTGTACATGATGTTCTGGTACTGCCATTTCTCGCCGAGCTTCGCCGTCGGTTTGGCCTGACCGGCGACTCTGATCAACTCCTCGCGGTTGAGCATGCCCGTGACCATCGCCAGGTCCGTTCGATTCAACCCGGAACGATGCGCCAGCAGATCGCGCATCGTGATCTTCGCGCCGGCTTCCTGATCGCGAAGCGTGAAGTAAGGCAGAAACTTCTTCGGCGAATCGTCGAGCGACAACTTGCCATCGTCAGCACTCATCACTGCGAGCATGCCCGTAAAAGCTTTCGACGCGGAGCCGATGGCGAAACGCGTGTCGGGTGTGACGGGCAATTTTTTATCGATGTCTTTTTCGCCGAGGCCTTTCAGGTAGATGATTTGGTCGCCTTTCACGATGACGAGGGAGATGCCCGGAATGCCAAGCTCTTTTCGTCTGGCGTCGATGGCCTTTTCAATTGCCGCGAGTGCCGCGCTGTAGTCCTGGGTGGTGGCAGTCGCTGCAGCCGGGGCCGCAGCTTGCTGGGCGGTTGCGAGTGACGGCGGCAGCAGCGTGACGGAGAGAGCGAATGCGAGTACGAGGGCAGAAATCAGACGTGCGGAGGCCTTAAACCAAATCATCGTTGTTCTCCAGGGAAATACGTAAGATCCGTGTTGCAAGAACATAAGCGAACACGGATCTTACGGACTAAGGAAGGTTTGAGTTTCAGTCGACGACCCAGGTGTCGCCGCTATTGATCAGCTTTTCGAGGATTCCCGGACCGGACTTCGCGATCGCAGCGTCAATCTGGTCGACCATCATGTCCTCGTAAGTCGCACGTTCAATGGCCCGGAAGATGCCGACGGGTTGCGGAAACTCCGGCTGTTCCATGCGCGCCAGCATGAACGCGACTGAAGGATCCTTCAGGTAAATGTCGTGGACCAGCAGGTCGTTTTCGGTGATGCCGTTTTCGCCGATGGTTACCACTTCCGGATGCGCGCCGTTCATGCGGATGCCTTGCTTACGCTCCTTGCCGAAGACCATCGGTTTGCCGTGCTCGAGATAGAGCACTCGGTCAGGGCGAACGGTCCGTTCCGCGAAATAGTCGAAGGCGCCGTCGTTGAAGATGTTGCAGTTTTGGTAGACCTCGATGAACGAGATGCCCTTGTGTTTCGCCGCTGCTTCAACTATCTGGCCGAGATGTTTGACGTCGATGTCAATCGAGCGTGCGACGAAAGTCGACTCGCTGGCGATCGCGAGTGACAGCGGATTGACCGGGTAATCGATCGTGCCGCTCGGCGTCGATTTGGTTCGCTTGCCGAATTCTGACGTAGGGCTGTACTGGCCTTTCGTCAGTCCGTAGATGCGATTGTTGAAAAGAATGTAGTTGATGTCGAGGTTGCGACGGATCGCATGGATGAAGTGGTTGCCGCCGATCGAGAGCGCGTCGCCGTCGCCGGTGATCACCCACACGCTCAGTTCAGGATTGGCGCACTTGATTCCGGTCGCGATTGCGGGAGCGCGGCCGTGAATGCTGTGAAAGCCGTACGTGTTCATGTAGTAGGGAAAGCGTGACGAGCAACCGATGCCTGACACGAAAACGATCTTCTCGCGCGGGATGCCGAGTTCCGGCATCACTTTTTGCACGTTGTTGAGAATCGCGTAGTCGCCGCAGCCCGGGCACCAGCGCACTTCCTGGTCCGAAACAAAATCCGCTTTCTTCAGTTGACCCGGACGCGGCGCAATTTTGCCGGAGACGGACGAGCCCGCGTCACTTTCTGCCGAAACTGCCTGGTCCGTCATCAGCGGCTTGTTCCCATTCCCCTTGTTTCCATTCATTTCTGTACTCATCTTTTCTCCTGATCTGACTCACTCTTACTAACGGCTTCCTCCAACTCAAAAAACTTTGACCTTACGTACGGGTCGAGTTTTTCCGCAAAGCTCGCGTCGAGTTTCCGGATTTTTATCAACTCCTGAACGTCTGCCAAATCTTTCAAGCGGTGCGGAGCTGAAATCCCGGACGCCAGTTTCAACTCGATGAGCTTTTCAAGCGTTACGAACCTGATTCCATCTATCGTTGTTGACACCGTCGCCGGGTCGGGCATGCTCACCGGTTTCGGTTTCCCGTCGCCCGGATATTCTCCAGTGGTCATTACCTCGATGCTGACACCGTCGACCGTTGATCGCAGTCGCTTTTGTGCGCCGGGGAAAGCCGGCGCGTAGCCCATACCGATCAACTCCGCATGAAACTTTTCCAAGCCTTCTGGAGTCATTAATAAGTCTATGTTTTCTGTAAACCGAGGATAACCGTGCGCCAACAATGCTGTGGCGTCGATTAAGGCATACGAGATACCGTGATCCTCCAAATCGTTGGTGAGCCGTGCTAGAGTCTTGTTAAGCCTTCCTTTACCCATAAAGTAGCGACGCGCCTCCTCGTACATCTCGACTGGGGCGTTGTCGACAACTGACGGTATTGATGGGTTATCCAGCATCACAAATACTCTTCAACCTTCCGCACGATCTCGCGGATTTGGAAGGGGCGGCCTTTCACTTTCGAGAAAGGCACGGCGTCAACGAGGTAACGGGCGCGAATCATGGTGCAGAGCTGCCCGAGATTCATTTCCGGAATAATCACGGTTTCGAACCCGGCAAGCACTTCTCCGAGATTGCGCGGGAATGGGTTCAGGTAACGAAGATGCGCGGACGAAACGCTCTTACCTTCGCGTTGCATCTTCTCAACTGCCGAACTGATCGAGCCGTACGTCGAACCCCAACCAAGCACCAGCACTTTCGCGGTCTTCTCACCCATCACTTCGACCAGCGGCACGTCCTGCACCGCCCGATCGATCTTTTCCTGTCGCAACTTGACCATCAGATGATGGTTCTCGGGATCGTAGTTGACGTTTCCGGTGATGTGTTGCTTCTCGATACCGCCGATGCGATGTTCGAGTCCCGGAGTTCCCGGAAGCGCGAACGGACGAGCCAGCGTCAACTCATCACGCGAATACGGCATGAACGTCGCCGGATCGGTCGCGAACTTCACCTCGATCTTCGGTAGCGAATCAATCGCCGGTATGGCCCACGGCTCAGCGCCGTTGGCGAGATATCCATCCGAAAGATAAAAGACCGGCGACATGTACTTGAACGCCAGCCGGACGGCTTCGATCGCCATGTGGAAACAGTCCGCAGGTGTCGCAGGCGCGACTACGATCGCCGGACACTCACCGTTTCGTCCCCAAACAGCCTGAAACAGATCCGCCTGTTCGGTTTTGGTCGGCAGGCCCGTTGACGGACCGCCACGCTGGACGTTGACGATGACGAGCGGCAACTCAGTCATCACCGCGAGCCCAATCGCTTCCTGTTTCAGAGCGACACCGGGCCCCGACGTTCCAGTTAATCCGACCTGACCGGCAAAGCTGGCGCCAATCGCGGCACAAACCGCGGCGATCTCGTCTTCAGCCTGAAACGTTTTCACGCCAAATGCCTTGTGACGTGACAACTCGTGCAGAATGTCTGACGCCGGCGTGATCGGATACGAACCGTAAAATAGCGGACGACCGGCGAGATCAGCGGCGGCAATGAATCCGATCGCAGTCGCTTCGTTACCAGTGATCTTCCGATACTTGCCGGGAGCAATCTGCGCGCGCTTGACGGTGTAGTGTGTGGTGAAGACTTCGGTTGTGTCAGCGAAGTTGTAACCCGTTTTCAGCGCGATCTCGTTTGCCTTCCCGATCTCCGGGTTCTTTGTGAATTTGGTTCTAATCCAGTTGAGCGTGTTGTCCATCGGCCGGTCGTAAAGCCAGTAGAGCACGCCGAGCGCGAAGAAGTTTTTCGAACGATCGATCTCTTTGCGCGACAGCTCGACATTGCCTTTCAAGGCGTTCATGTTGAGCGTCGAGATCGGCAACTTGTGTACGCGATAACCGGCGAGCGAATTGTCTTCGAGCGGGTTTGTCGCGTAGTTCGCGTATTTCAGATTCTCCGGTGTGAAACCGTCGGTGTTGATGATCAGCGTGCCGCCTTCTTCGAGGTCGGGCAAGTTAACCTTCAATGCTGCGGGATTCATCGCGACCAGCACGTTTGGTTGGTCGCCGGGGGTCTTGATGTCGGTGCTCGAGAAGTTGAGCTGAAACCCGCTCACGCCCGGCAAGCTGCCGGCTGGGGCACGAATTTCGGCCGGAAAGTCGGGCAACGTCGAGATGTCGTTGCCAACGACTGCTGAGGTATTGGTGAACTGTGTGCCGGTCAACTGCATGCCGTCACCAGAGTCACCGGCGAAGCGGATAGTCACGGTTTCGACCTCTTCGAGGTGCTTTTCAACCGGCGTGACTGGGGGTTCTATAACAGTGCTCATTATTTTATTGCCAGACCCTTTCGCATTATTAGTCGCCCGACGTTTGGGCGAACACGAATTCTAACATGCTATGTGTTTGCGTGCAGTTCCTTCTGGTAGGGTGACATCGCGGCGAGTTTTTCGATGATCCCAGGCAGGACATTCAGAGTAGTCTCGATGTCTTCATCCGTGTTGTATCGGCCTAACGAAAACCGGATCGATCCTTGTGCGGCCGTGTAAGGAACATTCATCGCGTGCAGTGTCGGCGAGGATTCGTGCGTGGTCGAATGACAGGCCGAACCGGTCGAGACACAGATACCAAGTTGATCGAGATGAAGCAGAATGTTCTGACCTTCGACGTATTCAAAAGAGATGTTCGAAGTGTTTGGTAAACGATTCGCCGGATCGCCATTGCGACGCGTGTTGGGAATGTTTTCCAGAATTCCGTTTTCCAGTCGATCCCGCAGATCGCGGATGCGTGAATGATCGTCGTCTTCATGAGCGAGTTTGCAAGCGGCGCCGAGTCCAACGATGTTGGGAACGGCGGAAGTTCCAGCGCGCCGGCCGTGTTCCTGTGCGCCCCCGATAATGAACGACGGCAGTGAGACTCCTTTGCGAATGTAAAGCGCGCCGATACCTTGCGGCGCATGCAGCTTGTGACCTGACAAGGCAAACAGATCCACGTTCGTCAAATCGATCGGCATCTTGCCAACCGCCTGCACGCCGTCGACGTGGAACAGCGCATCCGTTCGCTCACGCACGATCCGTCCAATATCATTCACCGGAAACAACACGCCCGTTTCATTGTTAGCAAGCATCACGGATACGAGCGCCGTATCGGGTCGCAGCGCTGCGCGCAGACTTTCAAGATCGATCTCGCCGTGTTCGCTCACACCGATCCACGTGACTTCGTAACCCTCGTGCTCGAGCAACCGGCAAACATTTCGAACGGCTTCGTGTTCGACGAGCGTCGTGACTATGTGTTTCTTCGCCGGTTGCGACGCCAGTGCACCGCGAATGGCCCAGTTGTCGGATTCAGAACCGCAGGAAGTGAAGACAATCTCGCTCGTGTCAGTGGCGCCGATCAGCGTTGCGACCTGTTCGCGTGCTTGTTCGACCGCCTGTTTCATCGTGCGACCGAGCGTGTGGGCCGACGACGGGTTGCCGAAAAATTCGCCGAGGTAAGGCTGCATGGCTTCCAGTACTTCAGGCGCGACGCGCGTGGTGGCGTTGTTATCAAGATAGATCATGCGTTTCGAGTATCTCCTGAATAAGTTGATGACAGGATCCGCAGCCGCCGCCCGCGTTGCAGGCTCTTGTCACTTCTGCCACGGTTGTCAGTCCGTGCTTCTGAATCGCAGTTTCGATAGTGCGCTCGGAAACGAAGAAGCAGGTGCAGATTAGGGCTTCATCTCCGGCCCAGTCGTCGCGCGCGGCGTTGCTGTATTCGCGGATCGCTGCGAGCAAGGCGTCGCAGGCGAGTCCGGGACAGTGTTCGTGGTTGGGCACGAGGCTGAGAAGGGTGGCCGGTTGTTGCCCAGCAACAGCCGCGTCAGCCGTTGACATCCCGATCACTCGCTCCGTCAGCAAAGACGCTGACGCCACCAGGACGTCGCATCCGGCAGCCCGGAATCGCGCCTGAGAGACGTGATGCATTTCGTCAATCTGTATCGAGAATCGTGCGTGGGCCCCGCAAACCAAAGAAGCCGAACGTCCTGTGAAACTTGGTTCATCCGCGTCGCCGACGTTACACGGATTGAAGAAATGACTTAATACATCTGTCACCGTTTGGTGAAACTACCCGGCAGTCTCGCGTTTGTCAAAAACTCACCAAATCAGCTACGCTTCCTGTACAAATGACAGAACTTAACGAACAACTCATTCTCGACAGTTTGCGACAGATTAAAGACCCCGATCTACACAAGGATATCGTCGCCCTCGGTTTCGTCCGCGACATCAAAATCGACGGCGGCAACGTCTCTTTTCGCATCGTGCTGACGACTCCCGCCTGTCCCGTCAAAGCTGAAATGGAAAGCGCGGCGCGTGAGATCGTCGGCAGTTTGCCGGGCGTCGCGTCGGTTAACGTGACGATGGACGCCGAAGTGCCGAAAGGCCGCGGTCTTGGCGAGAAACTCGTGATCGAAGGCGTGCGCAATATTGTCGCTGTTTCGTCAGGCAAAGGCGGCGTGGGGAAATCGACGGTGGCAGTCAACCTCGCGGTGTCGCTCGGACTCGACGGCGCGCGCGTCGGATTGATGGATGCCGACGTTTATGGTCCAAACGTGCCAATCATGCTTGGTGCCAGCAACGCGCGACCGGAAATTGACGTCAACAAGCTCGTGCCGATCGAAGCTTTTGGCGTGAAGTTTATGTCGATGGCGCTGTTGCAACCGGGCGATAAGCCGATGATCGTGCGCGGTCCGATCCTGCACGGTCTCGTGAAACAGTTTCTTTCGGACGTGAAGTGGGGCGAGCTCGATTACCTGATCGTCGACATGCCTCCGGGAACTGGTGACGTGCAATTGTCGCTGGCGCAGCTCGTGCCCGTGCAGGGCGCTGTGCTGGTCACGACGCCGCAGGAAGTGGCCGTTGCCGACGTGCGCCGCGCGCTGAGGATGTTTGAAACCGTGGCGATACCGGTGCTTGGTATCGTCGAAAACATGAGTTACTTCATCGCACCCGACACCGGTACTCGGTACAACATTTTTGGGGAAGGCGGCGGGGAACGGCTCGCAAATGCGTATCACGTGCCTTTCCTTGGCGCGGTCCCGCTCGGGATTGATGTGCGCGAAGGGGGCGACAAGGGTGTGCCGGTAGTAATCAGCCACCCTGATTCGCCGCAGGCGCTGGCGTTTCGTCGAGTGTCTGAGGAGGTAGCGCGACAGATCTCGATCGAGGCGATGAAGCCCGAACTTGTCGTTTTGGGCAAAGGGCAATAGAATCTGTAATCTCAGATCTGAGATCTGAGATCTAAAAGTAGGAGAGGATTTATATAGAATGTCAGCAACCACAGCGCCCACCGTTCAACTGAATGTGACCGAGTCGGCCGCAACCGAAATCAAGAAATTCATGGCGGGCGAGGAAGGCCTGCCCGAAACCTCGGGCCTGCGCGTGCGCGTGGTGCCGGGCGGGTGCTCAGGCTTCCAATACAGCCTGAATATTGAAGAGCAGTCGCGCGAAGGCGATTTTGTCATCGACGAAAAAGGCGTGCGCATGTTTATCGACATGTTCAGTGCGCAGTATCTGAATGGCGTCGAGATCGACTACGTGAGCGGCGTCATGGGATCGGGGTTCACGTTCAAAAACCCGAACGCGACCGGAAGTTGTGGGTGCGGCACGTCGTTCACCGCTTAGACGACGGCGGTAAGTAAAATCACAGGACGGGAGACGGGAGCGCATCCCGTCTCCTTTTCTGTTTAACGCCAAGCCACAAGCCGCAAAGAGGCACAAGACAGAAGCCACGAAGAGCCACAAGACAGAAGCCACGAAGCGGCACAAGACAGAAGCC
>CBFGMX010000198.1:0-9453 GCA_965649955.1 uncultured bacterium | reverse complement strand
CAATTTCGCTAAAGGCTTCTCCGCTTATCAGATTACGCTCGATGGCGAGGCCCGCGACGTGACGATTGACGGGCGCGCGGCGGGCAAGGTCGACCTGGTCGCGCGAACAGAGAACCAGCGACTCAACGTCAGGCTAACCTCGAGTCTCCTGGGCGCACCGCAGGTAATCACCGCGGATGTGAATCTCGCAGATGACTTGCTGGCTGCGAGAATCGACACTACGTTTACCAATGCAGATCTAACCAACCTTTTTCAAATCGTATTGCCGCGGGCCAACGTTAGGATGTCCGGACGTGCGAACGGAACGATCTCGGCCAGCGGCAACCTGGTAGACGACGACAACAACTTTTCACTCGCGGGTCTTTCAGGCACGGCAAGATTTTCCGAACTGAGTTTTCGCGTCGAGGACGTTCAGCTCAACGCGACGACGCCGCTCGAAATCGACTTCAAACCAAACGAGATCAATTTCAAAGAGACACGCTTCACCGGGCCCGGCACCAACATCGTAATCGCCGGCACGCTCGCAAGCGGCGCGGGCGGTACGCAAAACCTGAACGTCAACGGCAACCTCAATCTTCGGGTGCTGAACGGCGTTTCACCTGACTTCTTTTCATCGGGCACGGCGCAGGTCGCCGTCACCATCAGAGGTTCATTCGAACAACCGCGCGTGAACGGTCAGGCCTCGCTCGACAACGCGTCGCTATCGCTGTTGCTTGGAAACGAGCGTTGGACCGTCGCGAACGTGCGGGGCGGAGTCAGGTTTACGACGAACCAGGCGCAGATTGATTCACTCACCGGCACGCTGGGCGGTGGACGAGTCGAAGCGACCGGCGGCGCGTTGCTGGACGGGTTCACAGTTTCGGCGTTCCGCGTCAACGTTCACGGCGACAACGTCACGGTGCCGTTTCCGCCGGACTTCCGCTCCACGCTCGATGCAGACGTCGAGATTCGTGGCTCGCAGCGCGAACAGTTGATTGGCGGTCTCGTGACTCTGCGTCGCACTGAGTACACGGAGGACATCGAACTCGCGGACTTGATCAATCAACGTCGCGGCGAGTCGATCGAAGAGGGCGCGGAAATTGAACTCACGCGCACGGCGCTGTTTGCGTCGCTGCGGGTCGAAGGACGCAACGCGCTCGTCGTGCGCAACAATCTCGCCGACCTGGTCGGTTCGGTGTCGCTTCAGTTGGATGGCCCAGTTAACGATCCGACGATTTCGGGCCGCATCACAGCCACCAGCGGCACGCTTAATTTCCGCAACGATCGCTACGATATCACTCGCGCATTGTTGGACCTGCCACCCGCGAGAAACGCAGACCCAGTTGTGAACATTCAGGCTGAATCGCAGATTCGCGGTTATCGCGTGATCGTCGGTCTGACTGGTCCACTGTCGCAGCCGCAGGCTTCAGTTCGTTCCGAGCCCGCTTTGCCCCAGGCAGACGTGGTTTCGTTGATCACCACCGGGCAGCTTGCTTCCGGTGATACGAGCGCGTCGATATTGTCGCAATCGGAAGTGGGCGCCGCGACGAGTTTATTGACAGATGCGCTGATCAACGCGCCGGCCCAACGTGCCACTAGCAAACTTTTCGGACTGACGCGCTTTGAGATCAATCCGGTGATCGGCGGAACTGCCGGTTCGACCCCGGCCGCGCGTCTGACGCTTGGAAGACGAATCAGTAAAGAGGTCACCGTGACTTACTCGACCAACGTTGCGTCCGATCCGAATCAGATCCTGGCGCTCGAATATCGTGTTTCAGACCGGCTATCGTTTGTAGCGCAGTATGAACAAGCTTCCACCCGACGGCTGAGTGCACGCACTAACAACTTTAATTTTGAGATTCGTTTTAGAAAGAGATTTTGAGCAAGGGGTGGAGTTCGTCATTGTTGCGACTGATGTCTAGTATTCGCTTAGCGCCGATAATACTGCTCGTTTCTTTGTTTATCTCGAGAGCGCACGGCGGAACTGTTAAAGAAGTCAGGATCGAAGACTACGAAGGCCGGCAGATCGTCGGAGTCGAACTCGTGTTCGAGGGCACGCGGACGTTTCCGACGGTGCAGGCCGAGTTCATGACGTTGCTGAGAGTCGCACCGAATACGCCGTTTTCGGCGGTTCGCGTGCGCGAGTCGCTACAGGCGTTGTTTGACTCAGGCCGCGTGGCGAATGCTCGAGTGGAAGTCACCGACGAGGGAACGCCGCGCACCGGTCCAGTCAGGCTGCGTTTCGTCGTTCAGCGCCAGGTCCAGATCAGCGACGTTCGAATCGAGATACCGCCCGCGAGTGGATCTCCGCTTTCCACTGACGAGATTCGGGCACGCCTCAACTTTGTCCAAATCGGCACCCGACTGACCAGACAGGTGATCGCGCGCAACGCGGACGAGATTCAGGTCTACTTGCGTGACCGCGGTTATTTCAACGCCACAGTTGAATCGGTGGAAGAGTTGGATCGCAGTGGCGTACGCGCAACGGTGACCTATCACGTAAATCCCGGCGAGCAGGCACGCGTTGACACGTTCGACATTCAGATCACCGGTTTCAATCCTGCCCCTGTGCGTCCGTCGCTCGTGTTACAAAAAGGCACGCCGTTCACTCGCGATGATCTGGCCGCGGACGTGAAAAAGATTCGCGATGCGTTGATTGAGGCAGATTATCTCTCGCCCGTGTTGGAGGACCCGCGCGTCGAGAGAGATGCGGACAAGAACGTCGTCAAGATTTCGTTGAAGGGCGTGCAGGGGCCGAAGGTGCGGGTCGCGGTTACCAACATCGAGCTCAGTGACAAGAAACAGCGAGAGCTGCTGCCCGTCAAACGCGAGGGAAACATCGATTACTCGGCCATCGTCGAGGGTAGCCGGCGAATCCGCAACGAATTACAGGAGGACGGTTACTTCTTCGCTGAGGTCGAGCAAACGTGCACCGTCAGCAATCCACCTGCCGACATTGGCCCAAACGGCACAGAGGACACGTGCCAGAACCTGAACCCGCTTTCGTTAACCGGTCACAACGTCGAGATCAATTATCAGGTCGAAAGGGGCAGACGTTTCCGGCTGAGCGACATTCGCATCACGGGCACGAACAGGCTGACGTTTGAAGACATCGAACCCAATCTGAAGAGCCAGCAAGCTAACGCGATCGGTTTGATCCCGTTCCTCGGTTATGGCCGCGGTTACACCAGCCTCACGTTACTCGAGCAGGATCGTCGCACAGTCGAGGCGTTGATGCGCGACCTCGGTTATCGGAAAGCTAAGGCGCAGGTGTTGCAGGGCGTTTCGATCGACGGCGAGAACCTGATCATAACTTTCCAGGTCGAGGAAGGACCGCTCACCCGCATCGCCGGACTCGAGGTGAAGGGAAATCAGATTCACTCCGACGAAGAGATCCGGAAGGAGTTGGGGACAGTTATCGGCGCGCCCTATTCGCGTTCACACGCGCGGGCTGACGGCGATCGTGTAGCGGCGTTGTACGCGCGCGAAGGCTACGTCGATGCGCGTATCGATTTTTCTGTAGTCGAACTGCCGAAAAAGGGCGACGACGAGCAGGTGCGGCTCGTCTATTCCATCTCGAACGAGGGCGACAAAGTTTTCATCAACCAGATCATCATCAACGGCGTTACCGGAGATCGAAACGCACGACGAAACAAGCGTAACGCGATCATGCGCGCCATTCCGCTGGCGGAAGGAGATGTTCTGAGAGCGGATCGTATTTCGGAAGCGGAACGAGAGCTGTATCTGACCGACGCCTATCGTCAGGTGATCATTCGCACGGAACCGGCCGGTGAAAACAGCTACGGTTATCATCGACGAGACGTGATCATCGACGTCGAAGAGAAGAAGCCGCGCGTCATGGATTACGGCGGCGGATTTTCAACTGATGCGGGCGCGTTGGGTCTGTTTGAAATCAGCAACGTCAACTTGATGAATAAGCTGCGACACGGAGCGATGCGTTTGCGCGCGAGCCGCTTGCAGCAACTCGTGCGACTCGAATATCTGGATCCCCGGTTCGCCCGTTACAACAAGACGCAGTTTGCTCCACTTTCGGCTTCTCTCCAGTACATGCGCGATTCGACGGTGACGCGTTTCTTCCGGTCGGCGATCGATCGCGGCACGATGGGTATCGTGCAAAGGCTCGACGAAGACGGAAATCCGATCGACATCTTCGGCGCGAGAGTAAACGAACCGACGATCAATCGCTTCACCGCCGCTCTGGAAACGCAGCGGGTGCTCGATCGCGACACGCGAACTATCGTATTCGGTCGTGTCAGTTACGAAGACGTGCGGCTCTACAACCTCGAGAGTCTCGTAGTCCGCCCGATTCTCGAACCCGACAAGAAGGTGCGACTCGCTCGCATCGGCGCGTCGTTTGTGCGCGACACGCGCGAGAGATGCGAACGCGGCCTGCTTCCCGTGCGTTCGGTTGACGACGACGATGAACGACCCGGCGAGCCTGGAGAGGTTTGCCGTTATAACCAGGTCGACGCGACCCGTGGAGGTTTTCTCAGCGTCGACTATGCGGTCGCGCTGCGGCAGCTCGGCGGAAACATCTCGTTCAATCGCTTCCAGACCACGTACCGGCATTACTACAAAATGCGCGCGTTTCGAGACACGGTGTTTGCCGGAAACATGACGCTCGGGCTGGCGAATGTTTTCAACCCGCGCGATCGCGACGAGAATGGAACGATCGACGAGATCGATCTGACGTTGCCGATCAGCGAACGTTTCTTCTCGGGCGGTTCGACGACGTTGCGCGGATTTAGTTTCGAGGAAGCGGGACCGCGTGAAGTCGTGATTCCATTGGGTGAATTTCGCGACCAGGATAATAACCTCGTTACGTTGAATCCGTTCACAGTGCCGGTCGGCGGAAACGCGCTGGCGATCGTCAATTTGGAAGCGAGAGTTCCGCTGGGGAGGTCGTTTCAGATAGTGCCGTTTTACGATGGAGGCAACGTCTTTCGTCGCGTCGGCGATCTGTTTGGGAAGAGCGATCCGGCGCCGGTGCCGCCCGGCGACATTCTCGCCTTCATCAAGGCGGAAAACCTTAAGTCGAAGTGGAGCAACACTGTCGGTCTTGGTTTTCGCTGGCAAACGCCGATAGGAGGCGCTTTGGCAATCGATTACGGTTTTCTGCTTAACCCGCCGGAGTACTTGATTCCGCAGCGTGGACCAGGCGGGGGCTTTGACGGTACGCCGGCGGTGTTTCGGGTGCATCGCGGTGCTTTACATTTTCGTATCACGCAGACGTTCTGAGTATGAAGAGACTTGGATTCATCGCAGTTGTGGTTCTTGTTTTGGCGACTGTTTCGCCGTGCGCGGCGCAGCAGGTCGTCGACAAGATGGTTGCGACCGTGAACGCCGGAGTGAAGACCGATTTGATCACCTATTCGGATCTCATGTGGCAGTTGGCACTACAGCCAAGCACGCCACTCGACAATCCGAACTCACAGGATCTCAATCACGCGCTTCGCCTGTTGATCGATCAGCATCTTATTCTTCAGGAGGCAGAAAAGCTGCCGACGATCGTGCCGACGACGGCGGAGATTGCGGCCGCGCGCAACGAACTGGCGCGCAATTTCCGAACGCAGGAGGAGTTTCAGGAACGGCTCCGGCGCGTCGGTTTGACGAGTGAAAGGTTGGACGAGATCATCGAGCAACGGCTGAAGATCGAAAAATACCTCGACTTTCGTTTTCGAAATTTCGTAGTGATTAGTCAGAAGGAGATTACGGACTATTACAACGAGGTTTACGTGCCACGATTCAAGGAGCGGTTTCCGGGCCGCATCGTTCCGACCGCGGATCAGATTAAGGACGAGATCGAACGGACCCTCGTCGAAACGAAAATTGAAACTGACAGCGATGCGTTTCTCGACACTGCGCGGCTACGCGCCGAGATCGTGATATTGAGTCCCGTTTAGTTAGTAGTTCATGCCAATCTCAGGCCGTCCAACTGTTGGTCTTGCGTTATCCGGCGGCGCCGCGCGCGGCATAGCCCACGTCGGTGTGCTGCGGGCGCTAATCGACAACAAGGTCCCGATTGATTACATCGGCGGCACTTCAGCCGGATCGATTGTCGGCGGCGCGTATGCTGCGGGGATGGCAATCGAGGAGATCGCCGAGTTCGGACGGTCGTTGCGGTGGCGCGACATCGGCCGGATGACAATGTCGCGGATGGGCGTGCAGAGCAACGAACCTCTCGAACACTATCTGCGCGCGCGTTTGCCTGCGACGCGGTTTGAAGATCTCTCGATCCCCTTCGCAGCGGTCGCTACAGACCTTAAGACCGGTGCTGCGGTTGTGATGCGTGATCAAGGCGACGTACCGTTCGCGATTCGCGCGAGTTGTGCGATTCCCGGTTGGTACGTGCCTGTGCCCGACGAAGAGGGCCGGCAGTTGGTGGACGGCGGTCTCGTGGCCGTCATTCCCGTAACCATAACACGCGATCTCGGCGCTGACATCGTGATTGCCGTCGACGTGAACGCCGCCGGGGCGACGTTTGTCGGTCCAACCAGTTCCGTAATCGGGGTAGTCTTGCAGTCGATGCTGGTGGTCCAAAAAACCGCTTCCGGGTATCAGCTTGCCGCGTCAGATCTCGTGATCAAGCCGCAGATAGGCCACATTCGTTGGGATGAAATGGGCCGCGCGGAAGAGCTGATGGACGCAGGTTACATTGCCGCGATCGAACGCGTGCCGCAGATTTTCGAACTCCTCGAATCCTCATCTGTGAAATCCGTCGTTCTTTAATCGTTTATTCAAATCACACGAAATTAGGAAGCACTGAAGGTTGGTTGGCGATTGTCAATGTCAATCGAAGTCACATCTGTAGCCGATCACCGCCGGATACGTATTCGGTTTGTGCCGGTATGTATTGCTTTATTGCTGACGCTGCTGGCATTTGCCGGCGACGCGCTGGTCCGTTCCTACATTTACCATGCACAAATCATCGATGCGCGGCTTGCAACGGGTTACCTGACAAGCCGGCCGGGGCTGTACGCCGCGCCGCGCGTGCTTCAGATCGGTCAGAAGTATTCGGTTGAGAAACTGGTTACGACGCTTCGCCGCGCGGGCTACATCGAATCGAACGCGAGTGGCGTGTGGAGCGGAAGTTTTAACGCGAACGGCGCAGTAGTTGAGATTCGACCGAATAACACGAGCGCAAATCAACCGCGTCTCGTCCGCGTCAGGTTTGAAGGGGACGAGGTTACTGAGTTGACTGGAGACGGGATCGCGCTGGAGTCGTTCACTCTCGAACCGGAAATCTTGTCGAACGATCTTTCGTCGAAAGCGGGGAAACGCGAGATCCTCGCGTACAACGAGATACCGCAGGTGCTGGTCCAGGCCATTCTTGCCATCGAAGACCGGCGTTTCTTCGAACACTCGGGCGTCGATATCAACGGCCTGGCACGAGCTTTCATACGAAACGTCAGCGACGAAAGAATGGGCCAGGGTGGTTCGACGATCACGCAACAGCTAATCAAGAACACTTACCTGACCCCTGAAAGAACTTTCCGACGCAAATACGCGGAGGCGATGCTTTCGCTCGCGCTCGAGCGGCGTCTTTCGAAGCAAGATATTCTCGCGCTGTATTGCAACGAAGTTTACCTCGGCCAGCGTGGCGCAGTTTCCGTTCGCGGCGTGAAGGACGCGGCGCGCATCTTTTACGGCAAAGAACTGAACCAGATCTCGCTGGCGGAAGCAGCGATGCTTGCCGGGATGATCCAGAGTCCGGCGCGCTACTCGCCGGTAAATCATCCGGAAGCTGCGCAAGTGCGACGAAACCTGGTGCTCGGCGCAATGTTGGAGAACGGCTCTATTACGCCGGATCAACTGTCGTCGGCTTCCGCGGAGCCTATTGCGCTGGCGCCCGATCGCAGTCTCGACAATTCAATGGCGCCTTATTTTGTCGATTACGTCAATCGTGTCGCCCGAACCGAGCTTGAAACGTCGGGAGAGGATCAACGCATCTACACGACGATCGATCTGGAGTTGCAGCAACTCGCCGAACAGGCACTAAAGCGCCAAATGGATCGCCTGGACAAGATCTATGCGGCGCGCAGCCTAAAACCGCAGGCCGCGCTGGTCGCGTTGGATCCGCATACAGGCAACGTTCTCGCCATGGTCGGCGGACGCAGTTACGCCGAGTCGCAACTCAATCGCGTCACGGATGCGCATCGCCAACCCGGTTCCACGTTCAAACCGTTCGTCTATGCGGCCGCACTGGAAGACGGAATCTCGCCGGTACAAACGTTCATGGATGCGCCACGCGAGTTTGTCTACGACCGAAATAAGACGTATCGCCCGGCAAACTACGGTGGCGGATACTCGATGCGCGAAGTAACGTTGCGAACGGGTCTTGTGAGATCGCTGAACGTAGTCACGGTCGACGTTGCATTGCAGACGGGACTCGCACGAATCGCACACCTGGCGACGCGATTCGGATTGCCTAAGCCTGAGCGATACCCGGCGCTGGCGTTGGGAACGGAGGAAGTGACGCCGCTTGAATTGGCCACTGCATACGCCGTGTTTGCAAACGGAGGACTCCGGATCTACCCGAACGTGATCGCGAGCGTGTCCGAACCGCCAGGCACGCACAACTTGCCGCCGGCAGAGCAGGTGATCAGTCCAACCACGAGTTACATGATCACAAATATGCTGGCATCGGTGATCGATCGAGGCACAGCACGAAAAGCTCGCGGTGCTGTTCCCGGGACTGCGATTGCCGGCAAGACCGGAACGTCGAGGGATGGCTGGTTTGTGGGCTACTCGCCAAACCTCGTGTGTGCCGTTTGGATTGGATTTGACGATAACGCACAGCTTGGTTTGACGGGTGCGGACGCCGCATTACCTGCCTGGGCTGAATTTATGAAAGAGGCAATCGCGGTCAGGCCCGATCTCGGTGGGACGAATTTTGAATGTCCGGAAGGAATCAAGTTCGTCGAGATCGATTCCGCGAATGGATTGATCTCGACAGTTTCATGTCCGCTGCGTGAGTTGATTGCGGTCACGGAGCAAACGTCACCTCATCTCGAGTGCTACTTTCACGGAAACTTGCCGCAGTGGACCAGTCCGTTTGCCGAGGAGTGAGTGTTCGTTAGCGTTCGAGGACAACCTGCGCGATCGCGTGCTGGGTCGTGTGCGACATCGAGAGGTGCGTCGTCGTCGCTCCAAATCGTTTGAAAACTTCGAGCACCTGTCCGGTGAAGATCAGAAAAGGCGCTCCGCTCTCACGCGACGAAATTTCCACGTCCTGCCAACTAATCCCGCCACGCCAACCCGTTTGCAGCGCTTTTAGAGCCGCTTCTTTCGCAGCGAACCGCGCGGCATAATGCTGCGCTGACACCGCGCCCCGACTATCGCAGTAAGCGCGCTCGCGTTCGGTGTAGACGCGTTCGACAAAACGCGGCGTGCGCAGGAGCACTTCGCGAATTCGCGCAACTTCGATAATGTCTATGCCGATGGAAACGATCA
>CBFGMX010000197.1:0-9664 GCA_965649955.1 uncultured bacterium | reverse complement strand
GCTGGTTAAGATTTGACAGCCGTCGAGGCGCGTGTTAGTGTGCCGCCTTCGTAAACGCTGATCTTTGTAGACATAAGTGTCCGGGTGCCCCAATCAGGGGAGAATAGGGAAGCGGGTGAGAATCCCGCGCGGTCGCGCCACTGTGATGAACACGCCTCGGCGTTGTTCTTAGCCAGGAGACCTGCCTGAGACGCTTTTGCAGCCTCTAAACACTCGCGCAAAGGTGTTCGGGCCGCTACGGGTTTACACGAGTCCCGCTGACGCCCTGCTTCCTTGCCGGAGGAAGATGGAGGTCGGTGGGACTTTCTTGTTAGCACCCGTTTTTAAAACGAAATCGCTTCGCGCGCTGATCCTGATCTGCCTGTCGGTCACCTGCGCGTGCAACTCCGGCCGACCCGCCGCGCAAAACCCTTCTACAACTCGCGAAATCACAGACGATGCCGGACGCGTCGTGTCGCTGCCCGCGCGCGTGGATCGAGTCATCTCGCTGGCGCCGAATCTCACGGAAGTCGTGTTTGCAGTGGGCGCCGGCGATCGCCTCGTCGGGAATACGACCTACTGCGACTACCCACCGGAAGCAAAAGCGATAGCGAAGGTCGGCGACTCGTTGCAACCCAGTCTCGAGCGAATCATCGCGCTGCGGCCTCAGGTCGTTTTGATCTCGACGGCTTCACAGCTCGAAGTTTTTACGCAACAACTTCACAACCAGAACATCGCCGTTTTCGTGACTGATCCTCACGACCTCGAAGGAATGTTTCGTTCGATCGATCGGATTGGTCAGATACTCGGACACACTGAACAGGCGACTCAGCTTGTGAAGAAACTACGCGAACGGACGAACGCGGTCGAGCAGGCGGTCAAACATGCCAAACCTGTTCGCGTCTTTTATCAAGTTTCAGGAGAACCACTGTACGCCGCTGGTCGTGACGCGTTTGTTACGGATCTCATGCGCCGCGCGGGAGCAGTTTCCGTGACGGCCGACGTACCCGGCGCCTGGCCCAAGTACAGCAGCGAATCGGCGCTCGCTGCGAGGC
This sequence comes from uncultured bacterium, assembly GCA_965649955.1. Classification (GTDB taxonomy): domain Bacteria; phylum Acidobacteriota; class Blastocatellia; order Pyrinomonadales; family Pyrinomonadaceae; genus PSRF01. Next base: position 8,630 of record CBFGMX010000197.1, on the reverse strand, counting down.
CGGACGCGATTATCCTGCCCACCGGAGGATCGATGGGCGCGGCAAACTCGACGGTCGCCGAAGCATTGCGCAATTCACCCGCCGCGCTTGCCGGTCGTGTCTACAGAATCAACGACGATTATCTTGCTCGACCTGGTCCACGACTCGTCGATGGACTGGAAGCGATCGCCCGAGCGCTGCACCCGGAGGCGTTTAAAGAATGACTTCTGCCGCAAAGACGTCAATGCGCGAAATAACACGACAGCGGCTTTCTTTCCTTTGCGCCTCCGCGCCTTCGCGGGAGATCGCACGAGACAGATCTCTCGAGACAAGGTCCAAACGTTGACCATCGCACTTTCAGATCCCGCCGCCGCGACTGCCATGCGCCGCAATCGGGTTACCTTGCGCAAGACGCTTGTCTCCTGCGCGATGCTGGCGGTTGTGTTGTTGCTCGCGGTGGTCCTGTTGTCGTTGGTCGGAAGTGAACATCTACCGGCGCGATCCTCGCTCTGCGCGATTTTGTCTTTGGGAACTGCGCCATGCGGCTTGAGTCAGGACCAGTTCGACATTCTGTTTCAAATTCGGTTGCCGCGAATTCTGTTGGCAGCGGCGGTTGGCGGATCACTTGCGACAGCGGGCGCCAGTTACCAGGCATTACTGCGAAATCCGCTCGCCGAACCTTATCTGCTTGGCATTTCAAACGGGGCCGCGGTCGGAACGATGGTCGCGCTCGTTTTCTTCGGCGCCAACGAATGGAGCCGGCCGGCTCTGGCGTTCGCAGGTTCGCTTCTCGCAACTCTCGCAGTTTATCGACTCGCGCGCGGCCGCGCGGGTGCAACTCCGGAGCGTCTGATTCTCGCAGGCGTGATCGTCACTACGTTTCTCTCGTCAGTGATCGTGTTTGTAACCACGCTAATGGACGCGACAAGGATTCGTTCGTTCACGTTCTGGCTGCTCGGCGATCTTTCGGGCACAAGCAAAACGCTTCTGCCGGTCACGATTTCGATCGCTGTCGCCGGAGCGCTTGCACTCACGCTCCATGCGCGTTCGCTGAACCTGCTGATGCTTGGCGAACGCGATGCGTTCGATCTCGGTGTCGAAGTCGGACGCGTGCGCATCGTCGTTTTTGTAGTCGCAAGTTTACTGGTTGGAAGTTCGGTCGCGGCGAGCGGATCGGTCGGGTACGTCGGACTCGTAGTGCCTCATCTCGCCAGACTCTCGCTGGGAAGCGACAACCGCATCAGCATTCCGGCAGCAGCGCTCGGCGGCGCGCTGTTTGTGATCGTTGCCGACACTCTCGCACGGACGATTATCGCGCCGCGTGAACTTCCGGTCGGTGCGATTACGGCACTGATCGGCGCACCGCTGTTTATCTATCTCCTGAAGAGGGCATGACGTGATCGAAGCTCGCGACTTAACGATCAGTTACAACGACCGCATCGCCGTGTCGCACGTGACGCTGACACTCGACGATGGCGAGATCACGGCGCTTGTTGGTCCAAACGGCGCGGGAAAGTCGACGTTGCTGCGCAGTTTGAACGGACAGGTTCCGCGAACGTCAGGCGCGGTGTTGCTAGACGGTGAACCAATCGAGAAATACAACCGGCGGACCATTGGGCGCCGAATCGCAGTCGTGGCGCAGGAGGCTGAGCTGCGATTTCCCGTGACGGTGTTGGAGTTCGTGCTGGGCGGCCGATTTGCGTGGGGACCAAATTCCGGTTGGGGCTGGGAAACCGAACGCGACCTGCGTGTCGCTTCGGAGGTGCTGGCTGAAACCGAGCTAACGGACCTCAGCGGACGCTTGATGAATGAATTATCCGGCGGTGAACGGCAGCGCACCGTTCTCGCTCGCGCACTTGCGACTGAGGCTTCGCTGCTTCTGCTCGACGAGCCGACCGCGAACCTCGATCTGTCGCACCAGGCGACGTTGCTCGCGCTCGTCAGGAAGCGTTGTGACAAACGACAGTCGTCAGCTCTCGTTGTCACCCACGACCTAAATCTCGCATCGCAATTTGTCGACCGGATTCTGTTGATGAAAGACGGCAAGGCAGTCCGGTTGGGGACGCCGCCGGAAGTGTTAACGCCTGAACTGTTGCATGAAGTCTTTGGCGTCGAGGTTTTAGTTGACGCGCACCCGATCACGGGCGCGCCGCGTGTAACGCCGCTCGTAGTTCCACGATCAGGAGAAACTCCATGAACAAAACTATTCTTGCGATCTTCGTTACGCTGATCGCTTCAGCGAATCTGTTTGCACAAAACGGCGGCGCGATCCGTGGAGTTGTCACGGACGAGAATGGCGCGAAGGTGACGGCCGCGCGAGTCGTCTTGAACTTCACGCCCGGCATTCAACTCACGACGCACACGGACCAGGCAGGAGCGTTTGAGTACAGAGGACTGCGCTCCGGATCGTACTTGATTGAAGTCAAAGCCGAAGGGTTTTCGGAGTTTACATCTGAAGCAGTCCAAGTAACTCGCGGCGAGACGAGAGAGATTGCGGTGCAGTTAAGGGTTGCCGCAATCAGCGCCAATGTGGTCGTGACCGCCACAGGGACGGTGCAACGAGCGGACGAAGTAGCGAAGGTTGTATCGACCCTCGATTCCGAGGAGATTGAAGCTAAGCATGAGTTGAGTCTCGCCGAAGCATTGCGGGGAACGCCCGGCGTGCGCGTTCAGCAGCAAGGCTCGCCCGGTGCGCTGACGACAGTGCGTCTTCGTGGCCAGCGAAACTTCGACACGTCCCTGCTGCTCGACGGTTTGCGCGTACGCGATGCGAGCGACATCAACGGCTCGGCGCTTTCGCTCATCAGCGACCTCGTTCCCGTGGCGATCGATCGCGTTGAGATCTTGCGCGGCGCGGGCTCGTCGATCTTCGGAACGCATGCGATTGGCGGGGTCCTCAACGTGATTCCCGAAGTCGGGTCCGAAGGGCTTCACATGAATGCGGGGTTTGAAGGTGGCGGTTTAGGCACGTTCCGTGAACGTTTAAGTGTGTCAGGCGGAACAAGATCGTTCGGTTACGAACTCGGTGCGAATCGTGTGGACGTGCGAGACGGGATCGACGGCGACGATGCATACGGCAACACGGGATTTGCCGGGCGTGTACAGTTCCACCCGACGGAGTCGATCACGATCGCGGCAAATCTGTACGGAACGATCGCGAATGGACGTATCAATGACAGCCCGTTCGCGTTGCCCGCAGCGTTTACGTCGTCGCAACAGTTTCCGGATGCGGTTTCCGGAGTTACGTTTCAACCCGACTTCAACAATCCGGACCAGGGCCGCCGCCACCGGTTGATCGTTGGTTCGGGAAGATTCACGCACGTTGCAAGCGATCGGATCTCATATTCCCTAGCGTACCAGCGAGTTTCGAGCAACCGGCGTAACTACAATGGTCCAGATCTGGATCCGCGGTTCGCGTCGTTTCTCCCGTTCGGCGATTTCGAATTTCTCAATGTGAACCGCGGCACGATCGACACGATCGACGGCCGCGTGAACGTTCGTTTTTCACGATCGAATCTTGCGACGGCGGGAGTCGAGTTTGAACGCGAATCGTTCTTTCAGAGCGCGCAGCCGTCTTTCACTGCATTCAACAACACAACGGATCGACAGCGAACGTTCGCAGTGTTTGGACAGGATCAACTTTCGTTTCTCGACGATCGGCTGCGGCTGTCGCTCGGTGTTCGCGGCCAGTGGTACCGGATCAGAAGCGCCGATCGACCGGGGATGTTGCAGGGAACGCAGGCGGAGAGTTCCGCCACCGGCGACGGAGCAATTGCCTACTTCATTCGCCGCAGCGGCACAAAACTGCGGGCTCACGTTGGCAACGGTTTTCGTGCTGCCTCACTTTTCGAACGCTTCGGAGAGGGGAGTTTCAGCGGCGCGGGACTCACGCGCTTTGGCGATCCGACGCTGCGAGCTGAACAGTCGATCAGCGCAGACGGTGGGTTCGATCAGCGAGTCGCAAACGATCGCGTGATGTTTGGTGCGACTTACTTCTACACGCGTTTGCAACGGGTGATCGCGTTTACGGGTTTCGCCGTAGATCCGCTGGGGCTGGGACGTTTCAGTGGTTTCGTCAATCGACCCGGTGGCCTTTCGCGCGGGGTGGAAACGTATCTGAACGCTTCGCCGGTCAAGGGAATGGACCTTGCCGCTTCTTACACGTTCACCAACAGCGATAGATCGGTTGTGTCGCAGGGTCTGCAACCTGAATACGTCATCCCCAAGCACCTGTTGGGACTGACGCTGAGGCAGCGTTATCGATCTTTGTTATTCAGTCTCGACGTGAATCGGACCGGATCGTACATCGCGCCTGTTTTCGAGAACAGTTTTCCATTTCGCATGGCCGAGCTGAGATTCAGCGGGTATACCAAGGCGGACGTTTTTGCGAGTTATGAGACGAGACGTAACGAACGACTGGTCGTCGTGCTTTTCGGTGGAGTCGAAAACGTTTTCGATCGGGAGTATTACGAGAATGGTTTTCTGGCGCCGGGAGTGGTAGGACGCGGTGGGATCACCGTCAGGTTCTGATTGCCGACGTGTGGTCCAGGTTGCAAGGATTTTGAGTTCTGGACGCAAGCGCGTCACTTACGAAACCCGTCCTTGCAACCTGGAAGCTGAGACCTTCACGCTTTCTTTGTAAACAATCCGCCCGCCAGAAAGATAACGCCGAGCAGGATGTGAATGCCGTGATCGGCTTGCCCGAAGTGCAACGGCCCGAGCATCCACAATCGATCTGCTCCGGTTCCGAGGGCCATGCCGAGAATGCCAAGCGCCATGTAAACGACGCCGAACACCAGCGAGAAGGCTTTTGCCGCAGATAACGTTCCGGCGAAGCCGAAGTAAAGAGCGATGACGCCTGACACGATATGGACGACGTTATGCACCGGTGTCAGATGGGCCCCAAGCAGGGTGGGGCTCACAAAACCAAGTGCACCCACTAATAGAAAAACGACCCCAAGAATCTTGCAAACCGTTTTTGCCATTTCTCAGCCGCTCCTATTTGAAAACGGTGGTAAAACTGGCGGTTATCGCGCCGAGGCTGTGCCAGGCGTCCGCGTTTTCTCTGAACCCTTAGGGGTGGTCCGGTTCGAGTGGGCATGTATATCAAAGAGAGCGGCTGGTTGCCAAGTAAATCCGTGTTTTCTTCGCGAACAACTCGCCCTCCCGTGGATGGGAACACGGATCTGACGAGTGATATACTTGTGCCACCCCTGTATCAACGGTTTTTCCAGCAAGTGAGGTTCTTATGTTTTTCCGCAGACTTTTGATAGCAAGTTTTCTACTCATCTTCACAGCGACTGCCGCAAGCGCGTACACGATCGTGATGCGCAACGGGCGGCGAGTTGAGATTCCAAACACATTCACGCTCACCAAATCGATGCTGACCTATGAAACAGCGCCGGGTATCCAGGTGACGATCCAGCTGACGAGCATCGACATCGCCGCTACGGAACGCGCCAACGGTCAGGCGGCCGGTTCTTTTATCGCTACTGGATTCGAACCTAAAGCGCCCGCTGCTCAGGTCCAAACTCGACGCCCGACGGCTGCTCGATCGATTACAAACCAGGATCTCGAAGCCTATCGCCGTACGCGTGTCGCAAATGAACGGCAACGAGAGGAGTTAGGTCTACCCTCTATTGAGGAACGCCGCCGGGAAGTCGAGGCTATCGACGATCGAACGCAGGAGCAGATCCAGAACATACGCTCCCGTGAAGAACTCGATTTCTGGCGAAACCGTGCGATGTCACTCGAGGCCCAGATGGCGGCCACCGCAGGGCAACCTCAAAACGTGCCTCAGGTTTACGACGCGCCGTGGGCGTATCCGTACGGTATCGGACTGGTTACCAGCGGCTTTCCATTCGGCTTCGATGGTTTTGGCTTTCACGGATTTAAATTCGGCTCCAACCGATTCGGGTTCAACAGGTTCGGATTCAATGGGTTCGGCTTTAATAGGTTTGGATTTAATAACTTTAACTCGCATTTTCCGCGAGGGACCTTCAGAGGGCGCCTCTTGTTTACAACTCCGAGAGGGGTAACGGGCACGCCGAGAGGGGGACCGGGCCGGGGCGGTTTCCGGGGACGGCGATAAAGCAGAACATGACATGGGAAACAGTCATTGGACTCGAGATCCATGCGCAACTGAGCACCGATTCGAAGATCTTTTGCGGTTGCGCCACACGCTTTGGCGATCAACCTAACGCGAACACCTGTCCAGTCTGTCTCGGCTTGCCGGGTGCGCTTCCAGTGCTAAACCGGCGCGCCGTCGAACTCGGCGCACGTGCGGCGCTGGCGCTCGGTCTGCACATCAACCAGCAGTCGATCTTCGCGCGCAAAAACTACTTCTATCCCGACCTGCCAAAGGGCTATCAGATTTCGCAATACGATCAACCCTTCTCCGCAAACGGCGAACTCGAGATCATGACTGCCGAACGCGATGACGCGGGTCATCCGATTGAATGGCGGCCGAAGAAGGTCCGGATCACTCGTCTACACCTCGAAGAAGATGCGGGCAAGAACGTGCACGAGGGTTTGCCGGACGTCGATCGTTATTCGTATATCGATCTGAACCGTGCCGGGGTGCCCCTGGCTGAGATTGTGACTGAACCGGATTTTCGTTCCTCGTGGGAGGCTTACGACTACGTCAATCACGTGCGGCGCTCGCTGCAATGGGTCGGCGCGTCGGAAGCGGACATGGAAAAGGGAAATCTCCGTTGTGAAGCGAACGTGTCCGTCCGCCGGGTGGGCGATGAAAAGTTCGGGACGAAGGTCGAATTGAAGAACCTGAACTCGGTTCGCTTCATGCAACGCGCCATTGAGTTCGAAGTCGCGCGACATATTCAGGTACTCGAATCGGGCGGGCGTCTGACGCAGGAGACGCGGCTTTGGGACGAACGCGCAATGGCGACGCGCGTCATGCGTTCGAAAGAAGAGGCGCACGACTATCGATACTTTCCCGAACCGGATCTGCCGCCGTTGGTCGTTTCGAGTGAATTCATCGAACAGGTGCGTAACTCGATGCCGGAGCTGCCCGAGGCGCGCAGGAACCGGTTCAGCGAGCAGTATGGATTAGGTTTTGCGGATGCTTCACAGCTCGTCGCGGATCGTTCGGTGGCCGATTATTACGAAGAGACAGTCAAAGCGAGTGGGAATCCTCGTGCGGCTGCTAACTGGATTAGATCCGAGTTGTTACGCGAATTGGAGGCTGCCGGCCTTTCGGCAGCGGATTCACCGGTCAGTCCCGGAAATCTCGGTAAGCTGATACGTCTTATCGACGACGGAATGATCAGTGGCAAGCAGGCGAAAGACGTGCTCGTCGAGATGTTCCAGACGGGCAAAGACGCTGACGCGATTGTCGCCGAACAGGGACTGGTCCAATTAAGCGACACCGGCGAGATCGATTCGTTGATCGACGCAGTGATCGCTGCCAATCCCGGTCAACTGGCGAGTTACCGTTCGGGCAAGGAAGCACTGTTAGGGTTCTTCGTGGGCCAGGTCATCAAAGCGTCGAAAGGCAAAGCCAATCCGAAGATCGTGAACGAACGGCTTCGCGCAAAGCTGCAAGGTTAAGGAGCAATGGACCTCGCGGGAAAGACTGCAATCGTAACGGGTGGAACAAAGGGTATCGGCCGTGCGATCGCGGTGTCGCTCCTTACGGCCGGGGTAAATGTTTCGATCAGCTCGCGGCATGAAGACGAGATCGAGCGTGCTGTTGCGGAGCTAAACGAAAGTGGGCGGGGCCGCGCAGCCGGGTTCGTTTGTGACGTGCGCGACGAGACGCAGGTCAGATCTTACTTCGCGCAAACGATCGAACGCTTCGGCGGCGTTGATATTCTCATCAACAACGCGGGCATCGGGATGTTCGCGCCGGTTGAATCGATGACCCCTGCCGACTTTCGCGCCGTGATCGAAACAAACCTCTGCGGCGTGTTCTATTGCTGTCACGAAGCGATCCCGTTGATGAAAAAACGCGGCGGCGGTTACATCGTCAACATCTCATCGCTTGCCGGCACAAACGCACATCCGCGAATGGCCGCGTACAACGCGTCGAAGTTTGGCCTGAATGGCTTCAGTGAAGCGTTGATGCAGGAAGTAAGGCACGACAACATTAAAGTCAGTTACATCATGCCGGGCTCGGTGAACACCGAATTCGGTGGCGATCAGCCGAGTGATGAGAAGAACTGGCAACTTCGTCCGGAAGACGTCGCGAAAACAGTGCTGGATCTGCTCTTCTATCCCGACCGAGCGCTGGCGAGCCGCATCGAGCTGCGGCCTAGCCGCCCGCCCAAAAAATGAATGCGTGCTGTCATTCAACGAGTAACTCGAGCGCGCGTAACTGTTGATGACCGAGTCGTTGGCGAGATCGGATACGGTCTCGTCGTTTTGTTGGGTATCGCGCGCGATGACACCGAAAGCGATGCCGACTATCTCGCGTCGAAGATTGTTTCGCTGAGGATCTTTGATGACGCTGACGGGAAGATGAACGTCTCGGTGAAGGACGCCGGCGGCGGCTTGCTAATAGTTTCTCAGTTCACATTGTACGGCGACACGCGGCGCGGTCTGCGGCCGTCGTGGAGCGAGGCTGCACCGCCTGAAATCGCCGAACCTCTGTATAACTATTTTGTGGAGAGCAGCCGAAAGCTGATCGAGCC
>CBFGMX010000196.1:0-9699 GCA_965649955.1 uncultured bacterium | reverse complement strand
GCTGGTGTCCGTAGTTGAAAGTCTCAGACGGCGAAGAACTCCGGAACTCGCCCAAAGGAATATGGTCGCGCGTTCTACTCATTGTCAGTACGGTGACGTTCTCGGAGTTGCGGTTGCGGGTGTTCTCCGCTTGGGTCGAGGAAACGAACAGCTTCACTGAAATGCTCGCGAATATCTGACGCGACCATCGTGCGCATACCGATTTTACGAGCGGCGATATCACCCGCCAGTCCGCCGACATACAGCGCCGCAATCACGGCTGCGAGCGGATCGGCTTTGTCTTTCAACGTCGAGAAAGCCTGCGTGAGAAAGCCGGCGGTGAGACCGGTCAGCGTGTCTCCCGAGCCTGCCGTGCCGAGCCCCGGATTGCCGGTCGAATTAATAAACACCCGGCCGTCCGGCGCGGCCACGAGCGATCGCGAACCTTTTAAGAGCAGGATCACCTGATTTGTCGTCGCAAACTCGCGGGCCGCCGCAACTCGATCCCGGATCTCACCAGACGCGCCAACCAGTCGAGCCATTTCACCCGGATGCGGCGTCAAGACCAGCGGAAACTCCGCGGAACCCTTCAGGCCATTGGGCCATGGGGCGAGACAATTCAATCCGTCCGCGTCGATCACGCATGGCGTCGATCGTTTCTCGAGGATACGAAAAACAAATCGTCTCGTGCGTTCGTCGTCGGCAGTGAGTCCCGGTCCGACCGCTACGACGGTCCCTTTTTTCGTTGCCAGCTTCAGGAAGTGATCGACTGCTTCGTCGCTCACCGCGCCGCGATCTGTTTCCGCGAGCGCCGTCGTCATCACTTCCGGTATCGAGCTGCTCGCGACGAGAGGCTGAACCGAAGCGGGAGTGGCGACCGTGACCAACCCGGCGCCCGATCGCATCGCCGCGTTACCGCACAAAGCCGCGGCGCCCGAATAACCACGCGAACCGGCGGCGATCAGCACGTTGCCATGAGTGTTCTTGTAAGAGCCTGCAACGTAGCGGGTGCTCACCAGCCACTGTCGCGCGTCTTCAGCTTCGGTAACAAACAGCCATGGCCGCGCGGCATCGTCGACCAGCGATCGCGGAGAGCCGATGTCCGCAACGATCAACTCCCCGCCGAAGTCACAAGCGGGCGGAAGCACGTTTGCGGGTTTCGGAGCACTGAACGTGACGGTGAGATCAGCCTTGACTGTAGGACCGATGGGGTCTGCGAGATCCGCATTGAGACCGGAAGGAATATCGACTGAAAGTATGGACGGCCGTTCGTCTGTCGTGCGATCTCGCGCTTCTCGCAATGACGACAAATACTCGACGACTTTTGCAAAGACGCCTTCGAGCGGGCGCGTCAGACCAGTTCCGAAAAGTGCGTCTACGATGAGGTTGAAATCGTGATTACGTTCCGAAAGCTCCTGCCATGCCGATGTGTCTTCACATTCGATAAATGTCAGCAGCGCCGAATCGGCATGCCCGCTGACGTGGTCGAAGTTTGTCCTGGCGTCACCGCCGGTCTCGCTGAGCCGGCCAAACAGCACGACGGTGCAGTGAGTTCCCTCGGCAGCGAGTAACCGCGCCAGGCCGGCGCCATCGCCGCCGTTATTGCCTCTGCCACAGAGAATCAAGGCGCGGACCCCGGCGAGATTGCCGTTGAAACGGCCGTGGACCGCGTCGAAACACGCCCGGCTGGCCGCGTCCATCAAAGTCAGCGACGGAATGGCGTACCGCTCCGTCGTGAGACGATCAATCTCGCGCATTTGCTCGGCTGTCACTACCGGAATCACGCGCCGATGATATCAGAGCCGCCGGTTTAGCGAATTAGGCCCAAAAACAAAAAGGGCGGCCGAGGCCGCCCGCCTGTGCCTGCCGCTGCACCAACCGTCCGTTTTTCCAGGATACTTAACTTAAATATCTAATGGACCGTCGCCTCCAGAGAAATTACAAAAAAAGATTCTGGAACACGGAGCACGTCTGTTCCAGAATCTCTTTTCTCCTTGGTTCCGAATTTCAAATGGTGATCGCAGCCCGCACATTGCTGTGGGAAACTGGCTGAATCTTTTCCCTGGCCGGCGCCAGACCTGCGCCCATCAGATACATGAGCGTCTCGCAAACTTCCCGTGAGCCTGTCCCGACCACCTGTCCTTTTTCATCCTGCAGCACATAGATTCGGCCACTCCCGTCCAATGGAAGAATCATCGGCTGTGTGTACATGAGTTTAGTCTCCTTGGGGGCTTAGACATCCTTTTTAAACAGTCGGAGATCGATATCATTTTTGCAGGCGGTTTTTCAACCTGCGACGGACCATTCCGGCCGTTCCGACGAGACCGCTGCCCAGGAGGAACAGGCTTGCGGGTTCAGGAACTTCACCCGCGGGAGCGAAACCGCCGAGCCGCCATTGGTTGATGTCCGTGAACGTGGTGCCGTTCAGCCCTTGAATCGTGACGCTGTTGATAACCGCGCCCTCAGCCGCCTGGATGCCGAAAAAGTTTTCGCCGTTGGCGTCTACGGAAAATACCTGTTGGAAGACCTGGCCGCCGGCCAATGTGTAGTTAACAGTGAACTGGACCGAGGCGTTTGCCAGACCATTTGTGACGTCGATGTTGAAGATCAGCTTTTGGAAGGTTGCTCCGTTTTCGAGTTGAACCGTGACGTTCGAGAACGGTGTGTTGCCGGAGCCGCCGATCAGCACCGCTTGACCACCGCTAACGCCGAGGTTGCCGCTGCCGGAACCCGACGTGAAATCCACGATAAATCCGGCGCCAGCGCCGTTGAAGTCGCCCTGCACCAGCAGACCTGTGTGGACCAGGGCGGGGTTGTTGAAGAGCACGTTGTCGGTGTTCTGGTTATTCGGGTTTCCGACGGTGATAGTGATTGGATCGGCCCACGCTGTGGAGGAAGCTGCCATCATCACGATAGCCGCCGCCAGAGACAACAAGAGGCGTTGGGGGTTGAAAATCGGGGGCATTCTTGGAACTCCTACTGTGTTCGAATGACTAAACCATAGAAAAGAAAGTGCTAATCCGAGGAGGGTTCCAATTAGGACCGCCTTTGCCTAAGAATTCCAGGTACGTTTTTCTCTGAGCTACCTCGTGTCCTCCGTGTCTCGGTGGTCCACTATTCCCTGGAAAAATAACCACCAAGGCACAGAGACCACGGAGTTTGCACAGAGAACGACCAGAGTCCGGGACTTTTAGGGCAAGGCAATTAGGAGCGCGGACCGACGCCGATGATTCGTAGGACTCGCCCGATGATGACACGAGCCGCAGGGAGGCCGAAGAGGTAGCCCACTCCGAAATAGACGGTGCCGTAAACACCAAGTACGACAATCGCCAGTGGAATCGGATGCCAGCCCTCCACGACGAGTTTTACGGCCCAACCAAGCACCGCTCCGAGCAGCGCTCCTATCCAGAGTTTCGCGGCGTAGGAAAGTGGTAGACCTGTTCGTCCGATTCGCCGGTTCAGACTTCTCCGCAACAGGACGAACTCAGCCCAACCCGCGATGCCGGAGGCGACGGTGATTCCCGCCACGCCCAGGTTCGGATCTATGCCGAGCAGTCGCGGCAAGTGCAGGGAGAAGAAGTAACCTAGCAGTCCTCCGAGCACGACGCGCAACACGGCGTAACGCAACGGAGTGCGGGTGTCCCGCAAGGCGTAATACGTTGACGAGTAAAGACGGCCCATAGTCGAGGCGAGCAGACCAACAGCGGAGCCGGCGAGGATGGTCCAAACATAAACTGCGTCGGCGCTCGTGAACTTGCCGGTTTGGTAGAGAACGGCGGCGATCACGTCGCCAAGCGCCAGAAACGCCACTGCCGAAGGCACGATGAAGAAACTGATTCGCTGGAGTCCTTCTTCAAGCCTGTGCCGCAATGTTTCAGCTACGACACTCTCGGTCCCCAGCGTCTTCGACATCGCCGGCAGCTCTGCCGCAGAGACTGACATGCCAAACAGGCTGACGGGCAGCGTGTAAAGACTCTGTGCGTAGTTAAGAGCAACGAGAGCGCCCTGCCCGAGAAAACTTGCGAGCCCCGCGTCAACAAACGCACTGATCTGGACCACGCCCCGGCTCATAAAGACCGGGAAGAAACTGTGCAGCACTTGTCGTACGTGCTCACTCGCGAGCGACAGTTCGGGACGAAACCGGTGAAGCAGGCGCAGGACCGTCGGCACTTGTACGCCAAACTGAAGCACACTGCCGACCACCGACCCCCACGCCGTCATTGCCGCGAGCGTGGCGAGATCGACGCGATTGTCGAAGTAGATCAGCGCGCCGATGATCGCCGCATTCCAGGCAACGGGCGCCGTGTAAGAGATAAAGAAACGATGATGGCTATTCAGAACCCCGAGACACCATGCCGAAAGAACCAGGATGCCCGCGCCGGGAAAGAGGATTCGCACGAGCGTGATCGCAAGTTCACGTCGTTGCTCTTCAAAGCCGGCGGCAATAATGGTGACGATGTACGGAGTGGTTAGTACGCCGATCAGTACGACGATCGCGGTGACGAGCGCGAGGATGCCGAAGATCGCATTCGCTACGCGCGCGGCCTCCTTCTCGTCGTCCTGGGCCAACAGCTTCGCATAAACAGGAATGAACGACGCCGACAGCGCGCCCTCGCCAAAGACATTCTGAAGGAAGTTGGGAATGCGAAACGCGGCGCTGAAAGCGTCGCCTTCCGCCGAGCGGCCAAAGTAGTGGGCGAAGATGCGCTGGCGAATGAGGCCGACGATGCGGCTGATGAGTATTCCGGCGCCCACGAAGAACGCCGAGCGTCCGGTACTGGGAGGCGCCGGTTTCGCGGGCGCGGGCGGCTCCAGTGGTGCGGTGCCGACCTGTTCGACAGTTTCACCGGCGACCGTACCGGCGGATTCATCCGTGGTGATTTCGCGGTCTCGTGTCAGAGAGCGTATTCCTTCATCTTGTTGAGAAGTGTTTTATAACTGACACCGAGATCTTCGGCAGTTTTGCTTTTGTTGCCGAGGTTTGCCTCGAGCACATCTGCGATCTTCCGTCGCTCCACCAGCCGTAACGCGCGGTGGCCCACGTCGGAAAGCGTTCCTGAGAGATCCATTTGTTGAAGTGCATCCGGGCCGCCGGCGGCTGATGTAACGTCGAGACGGAGATCGCCCAACCCAAGATCGCGAGGCTCGAGCATCATCGTGTCAGTCAGGATGCAGGCGCGTTCGATGGCGTTCTCGAGTTCGCGAACATTGCCCGGCCAGCGATGTTCTCGCAGTGCAGCCTCGGCGTCGCGGCTGAGTTGCGCCTCTCGCCCGCGTAACTCCTTGCCGATCTCTGCCGCGAAGTGACGCGCGAGTAAGAGTACGTCGTCGCCACGATCGCGCAAGGGCGGTATCTCGATCGGAAACACTGCGAGACGAAAAAACAGGTCGCCACGAAACTCGCCGTTCTCAACCGCCCTCTTGAGGTCTTTGTTCGTCGCCGCTACAACGCGAACATCAACCGCCACCGGCGCTCGTCCGCCGATTCGATCGACGACTTTCTCTTCGATCGCGCGCAGCAGTTTGCCCTGAACGCCGAGCGGCAGCTCGCCGATCTCGTCGAGAAAGACTGTTCCGCCGGTGGCCAACTCAAACTTGCCCTGACGCCGCTCGCTCGCGCCCGTGAACGCGCCGCGTTCGTGACCGAAGAGTTCGTTTTCGATCAACGTTTCGGGAATGGCGGCGCAGTTGATCGCAACAAATGGTCTGTCGCGGCGCGAGGAAAGATGATGGACCGCGCGCGCAAACAACTCTTTCCCCGTACCCGATTCGCCGAGCAGCAAAACAGTCGCTTCTGTTTGCGCGACGCGCTGTGTTTCGCCGACTGCGCGTTTCATGGCATCGGATTCGCCGAGGATGCGCGGAAAGCCGTAGCGGCGGGACCACTCTTCGCGAAGCAGCACGTTCTCGGTTCGTAGTCTTGCTTGCTCCAGCGCGCGCTCGACGAGCAACAGCAGGTGGTTCGAATCGACAGGCTTTTGCAGGAAGTCATGCGCGCCGTCTTTCATTGCTTGAACGGCTTCGTCGATGGAGCCGAAGGCCGTCATGACGATCACGGGAACATCGGCGTCAGCACTGCGGGCCGAGCGCAGCACGTCGAGACCGGAACCGTTGGGCATGCGCAGATCGGTGAGTATGAGTCGATGACGATTGTTGGCGATTTCGTTTAGTGCAGAAGAGGCGTCGGCAGCTTCGGCGACGGTATAGCCGGCATTCTCGAGAGTTAATCGGAGGACGCGGCGCAGGCTGTCTTTGTCTTCGACAAGTAAGATGTCAGCCATCCGTGAGAGGATAACACGGATGAAAAGAGACGGGCCGGAGCGATGCGGTTTTAATAACTCACTTAGCTATGTGTGTTGGGTTTACTTTCGTCCCGCAAGCGGGAGACACGTATGATCAAAACTGCCGTGTTACTGAGTCGAGATGCTGAGTTGAACTAATACTCGCGAATGTCGCGAACGATATCGCCGACAGCGTCCTTCGCTTTTTCTACCCAGAGAGAATCGTATTCGAGGTTTGCGGTGCCGCCTCCACCCGTATGGAACGCAGGCGCCAGGAACGGATGTGGCAGCCCGTTTTCTGAGGCGGGCCATGACCGGGCAAACTTTGCAACGTAGATCGAGCCAAGCACGTTGCCGTTGCCGCCTCCGTCGCGATTGATCGTACCTTCGCCCAGTACAAGGATGACCCCACTGAAAGTCGGATTGCCGTTCATAATGAGGTTGCCGGTGACGACCATGAGCCCCGCTCCGCCATCGAGCGTGGCGTTGCCATTTACAAACGTAAACTTCGGTGCAGCAGTAGTTCCTGCGATGCCACTGAAACTCGTAAAGTAACGGCCCATGCTGCGTGCGGCCAACTGTAACTCGTTCAGGAATTCGCGGGCTTTATCAGCCGTTTGTAACCATGACGGTAGGTCGTCGTTACCTACTATCTGCGTTGCTACTTCCTCGACTGTCGCGCCTTTTGTTATTGCAGTGTCGCACACAACTTTGTCCGCAGCGTGAGTAACGCCAAACGTGGGCAGATTGGTTGGTGTGCCGGCATTGTCGTGTCCGGTATAAAACTTGGCCGAGCTATCGCCAATGTCGAATGACATCGCGGTGCCGTCCTCGGCGCCTCGCATTAGCAGCATCGCATTAGGCGAAAACTCGAAAAAGGTCTTCTGAACGACCATCTCCATGCGCTTGACTGCGCCCTTTGGACCATAGCCGGTTGACTGGACCTGGATGCGAGTCGGTTTGTAAGTCGCGTCAGCCGTACGCTTCGTGCCGTCCGGGTCGTCAGGATCCACGACGGTCACGCTGTATGAGTATTGTTCCCCCGTTGGCGTGACGCGCCAGTCGTCGCTGTCGTAGTCCAGCCAGGCGGAGAGCCGTGCGACTTCAGAGGTGTCGCTCGGATGGTTCGACTTACTCGGACTCACGGCGTTGCGGAAATTCATCCGCGAGGTATTCGGTATTCCATGCGGCGCAACATGCCCGCGCAGCACGTTGAGCGTGTCTTCCAGTCCGGTCTCGGCGGCGTAGTATGCCTGCAATTCGGCCGTACCTTCGATGGACGTGGTCGCGGACATGCCGCTGGTCAGGATTACTGTTCCGGCAACGGCAAGCAGCAGTGTCGCAATCAGGATGCTGATGACGAGGGCGGCGCCCTTTTCACCTTGGCGATGCGAAGTAGTTGATGTCTGACGCGTCATTGGCGATGAACCTCGATCGGCTTAGTAAGTAATCTGACTGGCATTTCTCAGCACCACTTCGGAAATGAGATTGATATACGACTTGTCCTGGTAGCCGGGGGACCCGGGTACGCCTTCCGCCGGCAGCTCCACGCCCACCGTTATCTTGACTTTCCAGGCATTAATGGCATTGGCGGGATTGGCCGCCACATCGAGCGGGTTTCCCTCGCTGTCAAAATACTCGAGACCGAAAGTGTCTAACCGGTTTGCCAGCACAGTCGTGCCTTCACGTCCTCCGAGGTTCACGTCGAAGCGGACGAGATAGTGACGGTTGGAGTCGTCGTCGTGGTACATCGAGTATTTGATGTCTTCATCGGCATCTATAACGAATCCGGCGCCGGGTACTGAATTGCCATCCGCATCGCGCGTGTAGGCATTGAGGTTCGAGCGGAATCTGATGGAATTGGGACCAGTATCGTCAGGCACGAGCCCGTTATCGATCAGGCCGAAACCTGAGTTTGCGATCTCGCGCGAGACAATGTTAAGCGCGCGTTGCGCGTCGGCGATCGCGTCGGAGCGAGCGTCCTCACGAGAACGCATGCGGAACGATTGGGCCACGAGCGTGCTGGCGATCGTGGCGATGACGATCGTCACGGTCATCGCGATCATTAGTTCGATCAGCGAAAAACCCCGTTGAGAACTTTGGTTGTTCATTGCTTCTCGCATCTCCACTACCCGACGTAGGGACCCAGCGCAAATGCCGACCGGTGCACGCTGATCTCGACCGTGCCGAGAGCCCAGGGATCGCTGCTCATTAGTGGTGTTACCTGGATTTTGATGGTCTTGAGCGACGTGGTGGTGTCGGTAATGGTGGTCGTCACGGTGTAAGTGCGGGAATCGGCGCTGGTGACCGTTTTCGTAGTTGCAGCCTGGGCGGTGAGTCCGGCATCGATAAATTTCATCTGTCGATAACGTTCCATCTCCTGCTGCGCGACCGCGAGCGCAAGCGCACGATCGCGAGAGCCCGTGTTGTTCTTGATCGCGTAGGCAAACACGGCGCAGATTCCGAGACCCCCGATCATCATCACGAGCAGGGCGGAAGCTGTCTCAATCAGCGTGAAACCTTTTTCCTCACGTCTCTTGCGTGAAGCAACAGATAAGCGCATGGCGTTCTCCATTTAGTTGACCACGGCGACACTCACGTTTTGCGAACCGCACGGCGTTGCGAATGCGAGCGTGAAGTTACCGCGAGCGTTGTTCACTGAAGCGACTGCGAAGGTATTGCCCGATATTCGAGTCACTGTGAGGTTGTTCGGACCAGACTCGAACTCTACCGTACCGCTTGGATTGACTGTGAAGCTGACGGTTCCGCCGCTGTGTTTCGAAAACGACAACGGGCTCGGACTCGTGGTGACCTGGATCGTACATGGCGTCGGCGTCGGGGTCGGATTCACTGGCGGCGATCCTGATGGTGAAGCTGATGGCGACGACGATGGTGATGCTGATGGTGACGCCGATGGGGACGCTGATGGGCTCGCGTCAGGACTCGGATCAGCGTTTGGTGTCGGCGTCGGATCGGCTCCAGCGTCCGGTGTGGGAGTTGGATCGGCTCCAGCGTCCGGGGTGGCCGTTGGCGATGGGTTGGGGTTGTTGTTTGCGCCGAGGGTTGATCCGCCATCGACGCCGCTCAGGTTCGATATAGCGTTAACGTTTGGAACATCGTCCAGATACACGTCACTGTCGATCGTCACATCTCCTGATCGGGTTATGTCAACCCATCTTTGATCTTCGGCGTCGTCGCCCCATTGCATAACGATACTGATCTTGATGTCAGTTACCGGAAGATCCACGAGCCGTCCGCGCCAATCAAAAACGAGCGCAATCGGATCCGTGGCGAACACAACGCCATCGTCGAGCGTGACGTCCTTCGTCTCAACAATTCCGTCGCCGTCGAAATCCATCTTCACCCGATAGGTGTTGTTGTTCAGGATTTCGATTCCGGCCATCAGGTTCGGATCCGTCGGATGCCGCCGCACGGAATC
>CBFGMX010000195.1:0-9712 GCA_965649955.1 uncultured bacterium | reverse complement strand
GCACTCAGCACGTCCGGTTGATGGTTCCCCATAAGCGTTCGGAGTATCTGCGTCGCCAAGATACTCATGACACTTCCTAAAAGCTGTTGTTCGGAGTTCGGCTTCAGGCGGCGTTTTATTGCCAAACGATTTTCCCGCCGTTCAACCGGCGTGCCAGACGTTCGCGAGAGCAAAGCGGTCGACCTTCCTGGACGAAGATCCCAATAAACTGGAAAATTGTGTGGGCTACTACTGTCTGTAAGTAAGAATCTCAAGAGGTTTGCGCTGAATGTGATGGTTCCCGAGGTCAGTTGTGGGATCGGTTCAGTCCCATTTTCGCAATTCACTCGATTAATAGGTGACCGTATCTATATTGCTTATTTTGGCGTTTCGACGTATAAACCGAGTGATCGCGTGGTCTCATGGTTGCTCAATACCCAGTTGAGTGACTGCGGACAACCACAAGATTCCGCGACCTTTTGTCTCAATTACGACTCGAGCTACGTTCTCCGATTCGTCCTCTCTGGTCTCCTCAGACCGACGCGTCGAAGAACCTCGAAGGATAATCGTTAGCCCCCATCATGCAGAAATTGGCAATTATCGTAACGATCGCCTTTTTTGCATTCTGTCTTTGTCTTCCATTCCCCAGCGCTGCGGACACCTCTCCGGCCAAATCTGACGGACCTCGCCTACAAAGTCCGAAGTTGGTAGTGCAAGGTGACAGAATTTCCGAAGTACGACCAGGCGAGGGGACGCAAATCGAGTTCGTGCCGGGGGAAGTGTTAGTCAAGTTTGCTGATCCGGCAATCGCGGCTCATTTGGTCCAATCACAGAAGACCTCGAAAGGCAGTCTGCGAATCCCGACTTCGGTTAGCCTGACGAATGTTTTCCAGAGATTCGAAATCCAGCAAGCGGTAACGCCCTTCGATTTTTCGGCCGCGAGTCCGCTAAAAAACGTTGTAAAGCTCACTGCTCCCTCACTAAAAGCGAATCGAGAAAAAACCAGAGAACTCCTGTTGGAATTGAAAGGAAAGCGCGAAGTTGAGTATGCAGAACTGAACTTCATTCTGCGAACACAAGCTGTGCCCAATGATCCGTACTACTCGTCCTCGGGTACTTGGGGACAGACTTTTCCGGATTTATGGGGACTGCAGAACATCTCAGCGGAGGCAGCCTGGAACAGTTCAACGGGACAGAACGTGGTCGTGGCCGTAAGCGACAGTGGTGTTGATTACAACCACGAAGATATCGCCGCCAACATCTGGCAGAATGCGGGTGAAATTGGCACCGACTCTACGGGTCATGACAAAAAAGCCAACGGCATTGACGACGATGGCAATGGCGTCGTCGACGATTGGCATGGGTATAACTTCGTTACCATCAATGGTTCCTCCGCGAATAACGATCCAATGGACGATGCCGGTCATGGTACCCATGTTGCTGGAACGATTGCAGCGGTCGCGAACAATGGCAAAGGAATAGCTGGCGTCGCTTTCGGCGCGAAGATTATGCCCGTCAAAGGGCTGCACAAGACCGGCAGTGGAAGTGTTGACGATCTCGTAAAGACAATTTTGTATGCCGCTGATAATGGAGCCAAAGTTATCAACGCGAGTTGGGGTGGATTTGCGAATGCACCGATTCAAACGCTAATTAATGCGATCGCCTATGCTCATGACATTAAGGGCGTAGTGTTTGTGGCAGCCGCCGGCAATAGCAATGCTGACGTAGGAACGCCGCAGAGTGGTTTCGCACCGGCGAACATCAGAAATGTCATTACAGTCTCAGCTTTTGAACACACTGACGCGAAAGCTTTTTTTTCCAACTTCGGTCAGAAAATTGACGTGGCGGCGCCCGGCGGAGGTGATAGCGGTCCAGGCTCGATTTATGCGCCCCAGCGGTCAATTCTGTCTCTTCTAAGTTCTGCTGCAAACCCTGAGATAACCGATACGGGCCGGTTGGTGATTGGCGACAAGTATCTGCGACAGGCAGGCACTAGTATGGCAGCGCCTCATGTGGCCGGAGTCGCAGCGCTAATTCGATCACTGCACCCTGAATTCGGTCCAGAGCAGGTTCGCCAGGCGATTCGTTTCGGAACGGACGACGTTGATGCTATCGGCTTCGATACTAACTCGGGTTATGGTCGAATCAACGCCGCGAAGGCGTTGACTGTTTCGATGCCCGTCGTCGTGCAACTCAGTGGTCCTCTAGAGCCGATTACGGACACCTGCACTGTACCGATTAATGGGTCGGTTGGCGGCGCGGGTCTTTCAATATGGAGTCTCGAGTTCGGAGCAGGACCAAGTCCCGTTACTTGGACTCAAATCACTTCCTCCGCTACACCCATTTCGAACGGGCAGCTTGCGAACTGGAACATATCGAATCTTGCCGACGGAACGTACACGGTTCGACTAATCGCTCAAAACACCAGCGGCCAGTCTTTCGAAGATCGGTTGCCCATTACTATCGACAATATTTTCATCGCCTTACCTGCCGTTGATGCTTTTTTCAAGCCCGGAGCACCGGTAACAATCAAAGGTACCGTGACCGGCTGCACGTTTGTCGGTTACGCAATAAAAATTAAACGAGTCAGCGATGAGCAATTCCTGACGAATCCTGCTGTGACGCTAACAAACGGCGGTCTTCAACGTGTGCGCAACGATGTCCTCGGAATATGGGATACGACCAATGTCCCGGACGATCGGTACGACATAATAGTTGAAATGCAGCAAGCCAACGGATCGACGATTCAGAAGAGCATCAGAGTCTTGATTACCGCACGCGTGAGCTTACTTAAGAGTTTTCCTGAGAGCAGTGTGACTAATCCTGCGACATCGGACCTTGATGGTGATGGCACTGATGAAATCATTTTTACCACTACCAACTCCTCTTTTGGCGATGGTGGACGGATTCACGTGCTTCGCCAGGATGGAACTGAATTGCCGGGCTGGCCTGCCGTCCTCGCGAATAGACCTCTGAATAACGCTCCAGCGATCGGCGACGTTAACGGCGATGGTATTCCGGAAATCGTCGTTGAGAGCTTTGGTGACAGGACCTCAGGAGGCGTCCAGTATGTATATGCCTTCAACCTTCAAGGGAACTTGTTGAATGGCTTTCCTCTTGCACTGGGTTCCGGTGGGTTCTTTACTAATGGTCAAGCACCTTCGCCCTCCTTAAGCGATCTCGACCTGGATGGGAAGCTCGATATTGTTGCCGTATCCGCGGGATTTGGATTGGGAGCCTCGAGACGAGTGGTGGCAATCGATGGGAACGCAAAGATCATCTTTGACGCAGCTTTACCGGACGCTCCTTCGGGCCAGCTCGAGTGGATGATCGGAAGTATACCGATGGTTGGGAACATCGTCGGAGATGAAGCCCCGGAAATAATCATCGGAGTGTTTAATATCAATTCGGCCTTCGCAAAGTATTACGCTTTGAATAACAAGGGCGAAATATTATCAGGTTGGCCAATTCAATTTGGTCCTCCCAGCGGCTCCATCATGCAATACGGAGCGTTAGCGGATCTTGATGGAGATGGTTACGACGAAATCGCACTGTTGGAGAACAGGAATGTCGAAAACCCGGTTCTACATGTTCTGAAAGGAAATGGCGTTGAAATCTCAGGCTTCCCGCAAACTCTGCCCGCATCCGGGGGGCTAAGCAAGTTTGTAATAAATCCGAGTTTTGCAGACTTGAATGGAGATGGTTGGCCGGAAATAGTAACGGTTATTGGAGATCAGATCGGCAATTCCGTTGTTGCTTACGATAGATTCGGAACGCTGATTATGAACTCGAGTTTTTCCGGAGGAGTGCTTCAGACCCAAGGTGTCGTAACTGTGGCTAGTAACGATGCAGACGGGAAGTCACTGATTGTTTTTCCATATTATGAGAATGCACTGGCAACACAATTAGTGCTGCAAGGCATGAACTCGGATGGCACTCGTCCAGCAGGGTTTCCGATCTATATTCCCAAACTATGCCAGGCTCCATTTTGTCAAGCTGCTACCTCCGTTAGCTTGCTGCGTACCAATCAATCACCCTCGACAAAGGGTGTCATAGTTGATGCCTCGGCAAATGTGTTTGTCGTCGATCTCGGAGTAAACGCTTGCGGATCCGATCCATGGCCGCAACTTCAACACGACGCGAGCCGCACGGGCAAATATAAACCACCGATCAGATCATTCATAATTTCACCGTCAAACGCGTTCCATCCTTCGAGCGGAGGAGACGGCAACATAAACGTAATCGCTCCCAATGGTTGTGCCTGGACAGCAGCCAGCAGCGCGAGTTGGATCACGATTCGGTCGGGAGCCGCCCATGCAGGCAATGGATTGGTGAACTATCAAGTCGCGGCGAATGCCGGCTCGGAACGTTCGGCAGTAATAACAGTTGGCGGCCAAACCTTTATCGTAAAACAAGCGGGCGCACCCATACAGGTGACTTTCCAAACCAATCCCGTGGGCCGCGCTTTCACCGTTGACGGGACGACATACACCTCAGGCCAAACATTTTCATGGACATCAGGAACAAGCCACACGATTACGGTGCCATCACCGCAAGTCGGAGGAACAAAGACGCAGTGGGTTTGGAGTAGCTGGAGTGACGGCGGAATGCTCGAACACACCGTCGTTCCAACGAGCAATACGACCTACATCGCAAATTTCATTACCACGCCCTGCGCCCCACTTCCTGCCGGTCTGATGGCGTGGTGGCGAGGCGACAATAACGCGCAGGATGAGACTGGCGTTAATCATGGATCCCTCACCGGTAATATGACCTTCGGTGGGGGGAAAGTGGGAGGCGGCTTCTTAGGTAGTTCCAGCAACAATGCTGGTCTGGTGCAAGTTCCCGATTCGCCTTCACTGGCTTTATATCGTTCGATGACATTCGAAGGCTGGTTAAAACTCAATTCGTACGGCGGAACAGTGGTTGAAAGGCGTACCAGCGATTCTCGTTGGTCCTATCAACTTTGGATTCAACCGAGCGGACGATTGTACTTTACGATTTGGTTCAACAATAGCTCGGGGATTAGCGTTGATAGTGATCCGCTACCGCTCGGTCAATTCGTTCACTTTGCAGCATCACTTGATGACAACACCAGCCAGGCGAAAATTTACATTAATGGAAGCCCCGTTCGGCAGTTCACGATTACACAACGCCCAAACGTCATATCGGATGCAACGATCAATATAGGCAATATAAACGGAATTACTGACGAGCTATCTGTTTATGACCGCGCACTTTCTTCATCAGAAATACAGGATATCTACAATGCCGGCGTAGCACAGATGGCCGGAAAATGCTCTGCCGCGGTTCGTCCATCAATCTTTACCGAACAAGGAGCGACAAATCGGGCTGCCGCCTTGGACTCTGTCACCATGGTCCGTGGGCCGTTTCGAGTTCACACGGATTACAACTTCAGCGCAGATCATCACACGCGAGTGATGCTGTTTACGTCTGATCTCGGACTGACGCAGCCGGATTCAACACAACTGATCGTGCAAGCCGGAGGAGTGACGCTGACAGTCGAAAATGTCGGTCCCGTCGTAGGAGTTAGTGGTATGAGTGCTTCCTACATCATTGTGAGATTACCCGATGGTCTGCCGGCGGGCGACCTTCCTCTCGTTATCACATGGCGCGGCTTCACCAGCGTCAATTCGCCGACGCTCAGCATCGCGCCATAGCGGAGAACTGTCTTCAGCACGATTGACAACCTAATCCACTGACCAAAATGAGACCGTTTTCTTATCGGCGCTGACGACGTAAAGCGCATTTCCGTCATTGCACCAGCCGGCTTTCGAGACCAACGGTCCCCTTTTTAGTCGCGGCTTCTTTCCCGGATCTGCCGGTTTGCTGGTGTCGATCGGTGGTTCAACCAAGGTCTGCAATACGGCGCCCGTTTGGGCGTCGTACACTTTCACATATTCCTTACTGTAGGTCAGGAACATTCGGTCATTGCGGTGCGGCACTATCTTTGTCTCATCGAGTACCACCCAGGGGCCGTAAACAGTTTGATTGTCTGACGTACCGGGAATAATCATACTTTCAACCGTCAAGGTTTCGGTTTCCTGATAAGCCTCATAGATTATTTTGTCTTCATACAACTTCTTGCCCGTAGCCAATTCGACTGCTTTCATCCTCGTCCCGTAGTTGAATAAGAGAATCTGATTGCCATTGAACCAGTTACTTGGCGCGTTGCGTTCGGCGAACTCGGCGAGCTTCGTACCAGCGTCAGAAGTATAGAGTTGCACGAAGATGCCTTTGCCATGGGGCCCGTAGGCCCCTTTCGCAGTGATAAGAGCAAGGTATTTCCCGTCAGGACTAAATGAGGCGCTCCAGTCACTGATCTTAGGAGTTGGTTTAATCTCGTATATGCGGCTCATCTTGTAAACCGGTCCTGTTTTGTCGATGGTCCACACGACGAGTGTTCGTTCAGTGTCTTTCGATTTTGGTGGTTGCGTAACGAAGGTCAGGAATCGCTCGTCAGGACTTACGGAAATTGAGCGCATCCCTTGTTCCGGATCGCTCGGGTTGGCAGCGATCGTTTGGTCGACCTTGCCGCTCTGAATGTCCCAAACGTTGATTGGCCCACCGGAAAAGCTAAGGTATTTGAATACCACAAAGTTCTTCACCTCCGCGGTGGTATAAAAGAACTTCCTGCCATCCTGGGTCAGGTACGACCAGTTCAGATTCTCCACGTGCAGCGTATTCAGGTGTTGGAAGCTTTCGCCGTCCCAGAACGAAATCTCCATCCTTGCCGGCTGGAGACGAGGGGTTTTCTCGATCTCCTGATTAGCGATAACCAGCGTTCTTCCGTTCGTGCTCCAACGGGCATACTGGATGCGCTTTTGATCGAATGCTGCGATTTGTTTTCCGGTCTCTAAATTCCAGACAGAAGCGGGCCGCTTAATCTTGTCGTGCTTTGCACCGGATTTGTAGTTTCCAAAGACAAACATAAAGCGGCCACTCGGACTAATAATCCGCGTGTCGTCTTCGGTCCTGTCCGGTACATCAATCGGCCGAGATGCGAGTAGTGTCGTAGTTGCTGAATCCCACACCTGGATCATGTTTCGTCGAACAAGCAGCAACTTGTTTTCGCTCGCCAGAAGTTTCTCGGCAACGATTCGGTCGCCGGCATCCTCGACTTTAATTTGGCCCTTAGGCTGTAAGAGCTGGTGCTGTGAGACCGAAGCGATCGGGGCGAATAAAGAGAGAAGCGCCATTGGCACGATTCGCAGTTTCATATCGTCAAGTTACCGTTGCCGCTTGGTGACTGATCAGAGTCGGTGGAACTGCGGCCTTTGCGCGGTAGTAGCGCGTGTTCAAGATTACAAATGCCTTGACTTTGGTCTAAGCGACGGCGTATAAGCGACCTTATTAAGTGGCTCACTACCAATGGTTCGGTGACATTGGTAACGAATTAAACTCAATCTCTCTAATAGGAGTCCTCCGATGCTACGTCGATTCCTCGCGGCCGTAGGCACCCTGTCAATACTTCTCGTTTTCACCTATACAGTACTGCTAAATCCTCGCGTTTCCGCGTCTCCTCAGGAACTTACCGTGAAAAGTCAAACCAAAGGAGACGAAGTACTGAAAGCCGACCTCTTAGACGACCAAATAAGAATCCGTCTAAGGAATAACCACAAAGCGACTATAACTGCCTTCGTAATCAGATTTGACGATACGACGGTTATAGCAGATTTCGCTTATTCAGAGGTCCATTTCGGTATCGAACCCGGCGAGACTTTTGAGAAGAGTTATCCCTTCTCCCGTTCATCGTTTGGCGCTGAACTCCCAACGCTTCACCTGCTTACCGTCCTGCTAAAGGATGGTACTTCGGATGGAAACTCCAAAGTAGCACAGCAAATAAAGGAAGAAAGATTGGGCGAAAAAATTCAGATTCACCGAATGCTTAAGGTTTTTGAGAAAGAAGGATTTTCACGTAAGGACATAAAAGCTGTTAAGGGTGACGTCACGGCTGCTTTGGACGCTGGCGAATATGAAGCGCGCATCGTCAGAAAGGATTTGCTTCCATCCTCAACTATGGATGACCACCTTTCGGAAGATTTGAAGAATGGTCTTCATTGGGGACGAGAAAAGATGTTGCGAAAAATTGAAACCCTAGAACAGCTGCCAACCGAGCGCCAAGAACAGGGGTTCATAGAACTAAAAGGCCGAGCTCAGAAGTTGCTCTCAAAACTCTAATTCACCGATAAACTCTTCTTCGAAGGGACCTCATCATGAAATATTCCCTCATGCTCAGTCGGGCTTTGTTTACGACTATAACTGTTCTCTTAATAGTGACGGTCACTAGGGGCGATTGTACACCGCTAGGAATACTTCTTAGCGAACAGACTAGTTCTGCATGTGCTGCTTTGGAACAGAAAACTCTAACAAAACAAAACAAGTGGAGTATACATTGGCCTAATTCACAGTCCGACTTTTTGACGCCTTCAGGTTCCGGACAATGCACCTTTAGGCAGACTTGTAATCCTTTAACAAGCAATGCAACGACGAATTGTTGGCCCGAGTTCCATACACCTGTCGCGACTTCATTTGGTGTGTTTAGCATTCTTGTTGTCGACAAGGTTACTGAGAAAATCCGAAAGAACTGTGCAATCCCTCTTTTTCAGTTTGACGAGGTTTTCTGTAACGACAGCGGACAATTTATTTTCCTGAAGAGTCGTAGCTGTAGTCCACCTGACGATGAAGAAGAATGCAACAACCTGAATTGGTTTTGGAATCCCTTTTCCGACTCCTGCCAAGAAGACGCACCGCCTGAATGCAACCTATTGCCGGAGCTTTGTGAAAACGGGCAATGGAGCTTTCAATGGTGTGGCTGTGTGGATTACAACACTCCTATCGTACTTGACCTCCATGGTAATGGATTTAATCTGACCAACGCTGACCACGGTGTATCCTTCAACCTGGACACCATCGGTGGAAAAGAAAGGCTCGCCTGGACGACTGGCGGTTCCGATGATGCGTGGCTAGTGTTGGACCGAAATGGCAACGGGACGATTGACGCCGGTACTGAACTGTTTGGCGACGTCACAGCACAGCCTGATCCGCCTGCCGGTCAAAAGAAAAACGGATTCCGCGCGTTAGCTGAGTACGACAAGATAGCAAATGGAGGCAATGCAGATGGTCAGATTGAAGGCGGTGATTCCGTCTTTTCTAGCCTGCGACTGTGGCAAGACGCAAATCACGATGGTTTATCCGAACCAAGCGAGTTACATACCCTGCCTTCGCTAAAAGTGGCTGCAATTGAGCTTGAATACAAATATTCAAAGAAGACTGATGGTCACGGCAATAAATTCAGCTTTCGAGCCAAGGTTAAGAACTCTCAAGGCCAACAAATGGGGCGATGGGCGTGGGATGTTTATTTGGTTAGAGACTCCAACTAACGAAACTCCGACCTCACGGTCCCGAATGATAGTCGCGGCAAAAACGTAAGTATTTGCCTTTTCGACAGGTGCAGCCACCAAGGAATTTTGACGGTTATATCTGTCCGCATTCCCGACCTTTCTTTATCGGTTGATTGCTGAGAACTCTGTCCACAAATTTGCCACAACGAATTTTGGCTACCCTGTGGCGCCAGCGTGCGGAAGTCACTTGGACCATCACGTCAATCGAGGAATGACTCTTGAGTAGATTGGCGACCACTCCTCGGTTGACCCGGCGCCCAACGATTTGTTCGACGGTGGCTTTACTTATCAGGCGTTGTCATATCGAC
>CBFGMX010000194.1:0-9753 GCA_965649955.1 uncultured bacterium | reverse complement strand
GCACGAACATGGACATCGCAACCACGGATAGTCTGAAAGAAGAGTTGATAAACCGGGATCCCGAGTTTCGGGAGTTAGCCAGAGAACACGGTAAGTACGAAGAACGTCTTAGTGAATTATCAGCTCTTTCCTATCCGAGTGATGAGGAACAACTGGAGGAAATCACGCTAAAGAAGAAGAAACTGGCCCTCAAGGATCAGATGTATTCAATAATGTTGCAATACCAAAAATCTCAGAGTATGAGCCACTGAAACTGCGGCTGAGCAGTTTCTCCGAGTTTAAAGATCTGAAGGGGACGTGGAACGCGTCCCCTTTGATATTAGTGAGGAAGGAAGCATTGGTCATATACCATTTGACATTTCTCATTTGTCATTTCAGAGCAATCGGGCAGGTTAGAGTTCAGTCTGCGGTTGTTGCCTCCGGAGCCAATCGCTCTCAAAATGACAAATGAGAAATGTCAGATGACCAATGACCAATAGTTTATTAACGCATTGAGTATCGTTCGCGAAGGTGTCCCTTTCATTTTGGTCCCTTTGGTCGTGAGTATTGTTACGGCAGTACTCGGCTTGTGGTATGTCGCTCTGCCGTTACTAATCGTTACGGCTTTTATGGCCTACTTCTTCCGCGATCCGGAGCGAATTCCACCCGATGACCCAGCCCTGATCGTCGCCCCGGCTGACGGACGAGTGACACGAGTGAAACCCGCTACGTCCGAACCGGGCGCTCCGACAGTTGTCAGCATTTTCTTGTCGCCGCTGGACGTGCATATCAATCGTTCACCCATTGCCGGTACAATCACCAACACCGTTTATACGCGTGGCAAGTTTTTGATGGCTACGAATGAAATGGCGAGCGCGGTAAACGAACAGAATGCGCTTACGATTCAGGGCGAAATCACCGTTGTTTGCAAACAGATTGCGGGGATACTGGCCCGGCGCGTGGTTTGCTGGAAGAAAGCTGGCGATACGTTGGCCCTGGGCGAGCGTTTTGGCATGATTAAGTTCAGCTCGCGCACCGACCTGGTGCTTCCGGCGAACGTACAAGTTACCATTACTGAGGGCGCGCGCGTTCGCGGCGGCACAACGGTAATCGGGAGAATCTTATGAGTGCCAAGTCAGAGGAATTTGAACAGGATCACCCGAATCCGCCACGACGGGGATTAAAAAAGGGCCTTTACTTAATTCCTTCGGCCTTTACGGCGGCGAATATTGCCATGGGTTTCTTCTCGGTGATGTCGTCGCTCCGCGGTTTTCAACTACTGGGCGGAACGAATCCGGACCTAACGGCGGCTGCCGGCCAATTCAACAACGCCGCCGTAGCGATCGGCTTCGCTCTTTTGTTCGACATGCTTGACGGCCGCATCGCTCGGCTCACCAAAACAACCACCGAGATCGGCATTCAACTCGACTCGATCGCCGACGTCGTTACGTTTGGACTCGCACCCGCGATTCTCGCGTATGTTTGGGGCTACGGAATCACTCTCGCGCAGGGGGAGCTGCACGAGTTCGCGTGGTTTGTTTCGTTTATGTTCCTGATGTGCGGTGCGTTCCGTCTCGCGCGTTTCAACGTGCAAGCCTCCCGTCCGCGCGTTCTCGCCGAAGGCGCTGTGAAAACAGACAAGAAAAGCTTCGTCGGTTTGCCCATTCCTGTCGCCGGCGGCTTCATCGCTGCCCTGGTGCACTTTTCGCCTCAGCCGCTCATCTACTTCGGACCGGAACGCTCGAGAATTTACGCCGGACTGTTGATGCTGCTGGTCGGACTGTTGAGCTTGATGATGGTGAGCACCTTGCGGTTTTCAAGTTTCAAAACGGTCGGTACGGGCAGCCGTAGCATGCGCCCGATCATCCTCGCGCTCGGTGTGTTGGTGCTGGTGTTTCTTTATTCGCGTTACGTGTTGCTGGCGATCGTCGTGATGTACATCCTGCACGGACTGCTGTCGCGTGTCGCGAGCGTTTTTTGGCGACGCAGCGATTCCGCGGAGACGAAGATCGAAGCTAATCCCGTAGGACGATCTTAAGGTTTTTTCACTGCAGTGGATGGATGCGCAAACGCCAGTAATCCATGTTCCGTAGTGACGATTACGGTGTCGCCAACCAGAATCGGCGAAGCTGAACTGGTCAACTCCTCCTCAGTGGGAAGGGAATTCACCTGCTTCCCGTCTTTCAACGACAGAACAACGGCCGCCGAACTTGAGAGTGGTGTGAACAGCGCTGCCTCCTGAATGGTCAGTGGCTGCGAAGAGATGCGCCCCGGCAACTGCTTCTTCCAAAGCATTGTGCCTTTGTCGTTCAAGAGGTAAGCAAAATTGTCCAGTGAAGCGACGAGCAGCATTTCGCCCGTGAGTGTTACTGCTTCAACGCCCGCGCCGGTTCGCTTGCGCCATTGCAAACGCCCTCTGTCCGCGCTTACGGCGTAAACATAACCATCGCCTGAACCGAAGTAGACGTTTTTGCTGTCCGCGGCGACTGGACCACGCACCGGGCCTTTTGTACGAAAGCGCCACATCAGACGTCCGGTTTTTTCTTCGAGCGCGAGTAGAGTTCCATCTTCACTGCCGAAGTAAACACGACCATTTTTCAAAACCGGCTGACCGGCGAACGGCGAGGAAAACGGTATCGACCACATGACGCCGCCCGTTTGTTTATCAAAAGCATAGGCGCGGCCGTCGCTGCCGCCCGCAAACACTTTTCCGCCGCCGGTTGCGAGCGCGCCTCGCAGCGGGGTGACAAGCGGAGTCATCCACTGAGTTACGCCACCGTCGCGACTGAGCGCGCGCAACGCACCACTCGCGCGGCGTGGTTCGTTCGGCGGTCCGGTCGTTTCAGAAGCAACGTAGATCGCAGATTCGTCGGCGATTGGAGACGCTGAGAGTTCGCCGCCCATGTCGGAGCGCCAGTAAAGCTGACCGTCGCGCGCGGTGAGGGCAACGATCGTTCCGCCCGCGAGCGGTAGATAAATGCGTTCGTTATCGAATGCCGGGGTAAGATTGAGCGTCACGTTTGACTGGTAGCGCCACCGAATGGTTAACGGCTCCGACAGCAGAACGCCGGAGGCGGCGCTCGACAGTGCGGCGCTGGCGAGGAGCCCAAACATCAAAAACACCAGCATCAGGCCTTGCACCTTTGCACCTTTGCGGGAGATAACTCTCGCGCCAGTGCGTTTGGTGGTAAGAAGATTGATCTCCCGCGAAGGCGTAAAGGCGCAAAGGCGCAACAGTTTTTTCGGATCAAACCCTGTTTGTGTATAATCAGCCACTCTCTTATTCCACGTTAACAAAACCAGGCGCTGAGGTTTTCTTGAGTAACGTCCCGCAGCACGAAACCGTAATAATACTTGACTTCGGATCACAGTACACACAGCTAATAGCACGCCGCGTCAGAGAAGCCGGCGTGTATTGCGAAATTCTTCCGTTCAACGCTTCCATCGAAGCCATCAATGCGAGATCTCCGAAAGGGTTGATCTTTTCCGGCGGCCCCTCGTCTGTTTACGACGCGGACGCGCCAAAGCCCGATGCCCAGTTGCTGGATTCAATCGACTGTCCTTCGCTTGGGATCTGTTACGGGTTCCAGGTCTTTGCGCGCGAACTCGGGGGTTCTGTTGTCGCTTCGCCCAACCGCGAGTTTGGCTATGCGCGACTCAAGGTTCTCGACGTGACGAGCAGGCTGTTCCAGGGCTTGCCTCCGGAGATGGACGTTTGGATGAGTCATGGCGATCACGTGACAGAGATTCCGGAAGGCTTTCATGTGACAGCGTTGACCGACGACGCGCTAAACGCGATGGAGAACGATAGTCGCGGGATTTATGGTGTGCAGTTTCATCCCGAGGTTGCCCACACACCCCTCGGCGCACAGGTGCTGCGAAACTTTCTGTTCTCGGTTTGCGGGTGTCGCGGTGATTGGTCGCCCGAGGCTGTGATCGAGGAGCAGGTCGCGCGCATTCGCCAGCAACTTGGCGAGTCGGGACGCGTTGTTTCGGGTTTATCGGGTGGAGTCGACTCGACTGTAGCCGCAGCGTTGGTCCATCGTGCAGTCGGCGACCGGCAGACGTGCATTTTTGTCGACAATGGTCTGTTGCGCGAAGGCGAGTTTGAATCGACGCTGGCGCTGCTGCGTCAGAGCATGAAATTGAATATCGCCGGCGTTCGTGCCGGACATCTGTTCCTCGACGCTTTGCGCGGCGTGACTGATCCGGAAGAGAAACGAAAGCGGATCGGTAAAGTATTCATTGACGTGTTTGAAGAGGAAGCGCGGCGGCTGGGCGACGTTGGTTTCCTGGTCCAGGGAACGCTTTATCCGGACGTGATTGAGTCTGTCTCGGTACGTGGTCCATCCGCTGTGATCAAGAGCCATCACAACGTCGGCGGGCTGCCCGAGAAGATGAATCTAAAACTGATCGAACCGCTGCGCGAGCTGTTCAAGGATGAAGTGCGGTTGATCGGTAGAGAACTGGGCGTACCGGAAGAGATACTTGGCCGTCATCCGTTTCCCGGTCCGGGTCTCGCGGTACGTATCCTGGGCGACATAACCGAAGAGAAGATTCGTCTGGTCCAGGCAGCCGACCGAATTTTCGACGAGGAGCTGCGCCGCGCTGAGTTGTACAACTCAGTCTGGCAGGCGTTTCCGGTTTTGCTGCCCGTGTCGACTGTCGGAGTGATGGGTGACGAACGGACGTATGAACGCGTGGTCGCAATCCGCGCCGTCACGAGCGTCGATGGCATGACCGCTGACTGGGCACGGCTGCCGCACGATCTGCTCGCGCGAGTTTCCGCCAGGATGGTTTCCGAGATCCGGGGCGTGAATCGAGTTGTTTACGATATCAGTTCCAAGCCGCCTTCAACGATCGAGTGGGAGTAGAGACCACAGATCACAGATTACACGGACAAAATGACCGATAAACAATTCGTACATCTTCATCTTCATACCGATTACAGTCTTCTTGACGGCGCCATTCAAATAAAACCCCTTTCCAATCGCCTTGAAGAGTTGGGAATGCCGGCGTGTGCCATGACGGACCATGGAAACATGTACGGCGCAATCTCTTTCTACAATGCGATGAAGAACAAGGGCGTAAAACCGATTATCGGTTGCGAGACTTACATCACGCGCGGCAATCGCAAGGAAAAAGCCGCGAGTGCGCCCGGTGAAAAAGCAAACTTTCACCTGATCCTGCTGGCGCAGAACTACGAGGGTTACCAGAACCTCGTGCGCCTCACGTCGAAGGCGTACACGGAAGGCTTTTACTACAAGCCGCGCATCGACAAAGAGCTGCTTGCGGAACACAGCAAAGGGCTGATTGGTCTATCGGCCTGCATGTCCGGCGTTCCCTCGGCGATGCTGGCGCAGGACAAGTGCGACGAGGCCGCGAAAGCAGCGCTCGAGTTTGAAGAGATCCTGGGAAAAGGGAATTACTTTCTCGAGATCCAGGAACACGGCCTCGAGCCTCAACACCGCATTCGCAAATCGCTCGTTGACCTTTCGAAGCGCACTGGCGTACCACTCGTCGCCACCAACGACGCGCATTATCTAATGCCCGAAGACTCGCGGGCCCACGACGTGCTCCTGTGCATCGGTTCCGGAAAGACCGTCAACGAAACTAATCGCCTGCGGTATGGGACGCCCAACTTCTACGTGCGCTCCGCGGAGGAGATGTGGCGAATCTTCGGCGACGAACTTCCCGAGGCGCTCACGCGCACAGTCGCCATCGCCGAGCGCTGCGAGCTCAAGCTGCCGACCGACATCAATTACCTGCCACAGTATCCCATCCCACAATCCGGCGAGGGACTGTCCGAGGATGCATACTTCGAAAAGGTCGTGCGAGAGGGTTTCGAACGGCGGCGCCAACAGGTTTGGGATCCGCTTGCCGCGCGCGGAGAACTGAAACAACCGCTCACGGATTATCAGACGCGACTGACCAGCGAGATCCAGATGATCAAGCAAATGGGATTTCCCGGGTACTTCCTGATCGTCTGGGACTTCGTCCGCTATGCTAAAGAGCACTCGATCCCGGTCGGACCCGGCCGAGGCTCGGCAGCCGGCTCCCTTGTCGCTTACTGCCTCGAGATCACCGACGTCGATCCGCTCCAGTACGACCTGCTGTTCGAGCGTTTCCTTAACCCTGGCCGCGTATCACTCCCCGATATCGACATCGACTTCTGCGTCCGCGGCCGCGGCGACGTCATTAACCACGTCGCCAATCTCTACGGCCGCGACTCGGTCTGCCAGATCATTACTTTCGGAACCCTCGCTTCCAAGGCCGCGATCAAGGACGTCGGACGGGCGCTCGAAGTACCTTATGCGGACGTTGAACGAATCGCGAAGTTGATTCCACCTCCGGTTCGCGGCCGCAACGTCAGCATCAGTCAGGCGCTTGAACAAGTACCTGAACTGCGCAAGGAGATGGAGACTAACCCGCAGGTTAAGGAAATACTTCAGATCGCCCAGAGGCTCGAAGGCTGCGCTCGCCACGCCTCGGTGCACGCCGCGGGCGTCGTCATCTCGCCTTTGCCGCTTCAGGAACTGATTCCGATCGCAGTTTCGGGGAAGGAAGAACTCACGACGCAATATGTCATGTCGGATCTTGAAAAGACCGGCATGCTTAAGATGGATTTCTTAGCGCTTACCGCTTTAACCGTTATAAATGATTGCTTAACGACGATTAAACAGTCGCTTGATAAAGAGATTAACTGGTCGGACATAGCGCTTAACGATGCTAAAGCTTTAGCGGTTTTCGCTGAGGGAAGAACTGAAGCCGTCTTCCAGTTTGAGTCTTCAGGCATGCAGGAGATCTGCCGGAAGCTGAAGCCCAAGGGGCTTGAAGACCTCGCCGCGCTGAACGCGCTTTATCGCCCAGGCCCGCTCGACGGCGGCATGGTCGACGAATTCATTCTCCGCCATCACGGCAAGAAGAGCGTCCGCTACATCACGCCGGAGATGAAGGAGATTCTCAACAACACCTACGGCATCATCGTCTATCAAGAGCAGATCATGCAGCTCGCGCAGAAGCTTGCCGGATATACACTTAGTGAGGCCGACCTCATGCGCCGCGCGATGGGCAAGAAGAAGCGCGAAGAGATGGCGGTCCATGAAGAGAAGTTCATTACCGGCGCCGTCGAGCGCGGAATCAAACGCGAAAAGGCGGAGAAGATCTTCTCGCTCATGGCCCAGTTTTCCGATTACGGATTCAACCGCAGCCACAGCGTCGCCTATGCCTATCTCGCGTTTCAAACCGCTTACCTGAAGGCGCACTACCCCGAACATTTCTACGCGGCGGTGCTTTCGAACGAGGCCCAGGACGCCGCGAAGGTGTTTAAGTACTCGAAGGAGTTAAGGGCGCAGAAAGTGGCTTTGCTTCCGCCCGACGTCAACGAGAGCAATTCGGGCTTTACGCCGTTAAGCGGCGCCATCCGCTACGGGCTGACCGCGATTAAAGGATTAGGCCAGTCGACGGTTAAAGCGATCTGTGAAGCCCGCGAGTCCGGGCCTTTCCGGTCGTTCTTCGATTTCGCTGAACGGGTCGACTCTGCTACTTTGAACAGGCGCGTCTTTGAGAGTTTGATAAGCGCCGGCGCCTTCGACTCGCTGAAGGACGGCCGTCCAACCCATGACTGGCGCGGCGGTCTGCACAGTTCGATCGACGCCGCGTTGTCGCGGGCGCAGCGCGCCAAGCGGGATCGCATCCAGGGTCAGAACGGGCTTTTCGGCGCGATGCCGGAAGAGGTTGATTACAGCAACGAGCTGTCACCGGCGTTGAAAGGCTGGACGCCAATCGAGATGCTGAACGCCGAGAAAGCGGCTCTCGGTTTTTACATCACGGGCCATCCGCTGGAGCGGCATATGGAGACGCTTCAGAACCTGAAGGCGGTACCGTCTTCCGAGCTGCCAAACGTGGCGAGCGGAACTCGCGTGACGTGTGGCGGCATCATCGCCGACGTGCAGTTACGCACGACGAAGAAGGGCGACAAGTTTGCCCTGCTGCGTTTGGAAGACGAAGCAGGCGGCACGAAATGCGTGTTGTGGCCCGAGATTTATCGGAAGCACTCGGCGCTGCTGCAAAACGATCTGGCAGCGGTGATCACGGGCCGGCTCGAGTTGAGCGAAGATAATCCGCCGACGATCATCGTGGACCAGGTGCAAAGCATCGACGCTTCCGCGCGGCAGAACGAGTTCATGGTCCTGCGTCCGCCGCAGGAGGGAGATATGTCGACGCTGTACGATTCGATTTTGAGTGTGTTAAGCACGAATCCCGGCGACACGGACGTCGCCATCGAGACTAAAACGGACAGCGGTCTCGTAGTTCGCATTCAGGCCAACAACGCCTTGCGGGTGAAGCGAAGTAACGAACTGGAAGAGGCACTGAAGAAGATCGGTTGTGTCATCAGTTTTGAAAAAGATACCCAGACGAGCAAGAGTCTGAGATGAGCTCCCCAACAATGCGAAAAAAGGACAAAGAAGAACCACCTCCGCAACCGGTTGAGACTCGGACGGCGTTCGATCGGGTGAAGCTCGCACGACATGCCGATCGGCCGTACACCCTCGATCTCGTCGAGCGACTCTTCGAGGACTTCGTCGAACTGCATGGCGACAAGCGGTTCGCTGAGGATCCGGCGATCGTCTGCGGCCTCGCACGCTTTCATGGTTTGCCAATCGTCGTCGTGGGCCACCAGAAGGGGCGCGACACCAAGCAGCGAAGTTTTCGCAACTTCGGCATGCCGAAGCCGGAAGGTTATCGAAAGGCGCTGCGCGTGATGAAGCTGGGCGAAAAGTTTGGCCGGCCCATCTTCACGTTCATCGACACACCCGGGGCGTATCCCGGCATCGACGCGGAGGAGCGCGGCCAAGCCGAAGCCATCGCTTACAACCTGCGTGAGATGGCGAAGATCAAAGTGCCGATCATAGTCACCGTCATCGGGGAAGGCGGATCGGGAGGAGCGTTAGCGATCGGCGTGGGCGATCAGGTGTTGATGCTCGAGAACTCGATCTATTCGGTTATCAGTCCGGAAGGTTGCGCGGCGATTCTGTGGAAGGATTCAACTAAAGCGGATCGCGCGGCAGAAGGTCTGCGACTCACGGCGCAACATTTGTTTGACGAGGGAATCATCGACAAGATCATTCCCGAACCCGAAGGCGGCGCACACAACGATTACGATCAAACCGCCCGTTATCTCGACTCAGCACTGAGTGAACGATTGGCGGAAGCAGTCAGTTGCTCACCTGAGGACAGGTTGAGTCGCCGCTACAAGAAACTCCGCGGCTTCGGTCGCTGGGGAACCGCGGATCAAACTAATCCTTAAGATCCGCGTTAACTAGAACGGAATGTCGTCGTCGGATAGATCGCCTGCCGGTTCTGCGGGACCCCCGCCGGCGCTTGCCGAAGCCGCTCGTTCGAACGACGCCTCATCGCCTCTCGTCCCGATAAACTGCATGTCAGTGGCCGTAACTTCCAGCGACTGCCGCGGTTTTCCATCGCGATCGATGTACTCTTCCACGCGCAAACGTCCTTCGATGTAAACCTGGCGTCCCTTTTGCAGATACTGTGAGGCAGTCTCCGCCTGGCGGTTCCACAGCGTCACGCGAAACCACGTCGTATGATCCTGCATCTCGCCGTTTCGATCCTTACGGCGCTCGTTCGTGGCCATGCTGAAGGTACAAACTGGGGTACCTTGAGCCGTGTAACGCAACTCGGGATCGCGCCCGAGATTACCCACGAGAATTATTCGATTAAAGGACATGAGGAACCTTTCTTTTTTTCGGGAGA
>CBFGMX010000193.1:0-9754 GCA_965649955.1 uncultured bacterium | reverse complement strand
GCCGCCAGCGGATCGGGAAAGAACATCGCGCCGAGCCGGCACACGACCACATCAAAAGATTCATCGGCAAACGGCAGCGAGTCGGCCGTGCACTGGCGGAACTGAACGTTTGTGATTCCGCGACTAGTTGCTTCCGCGCGCGCGGCTTCGACCATCTCGGCGACGCCGTCGGTACAAGTTACCGATCCGGTTGGTCCAACGTGTTCCGCGATTGTCAGGGACGGTTCTCCGGCGCCGCCCGCGACGTCCAGCACGGCATGTCCTTCCATGATTCCCGCGCGCTCGATGATGGCCTCCGTTACCGGCGCGAACATCTTCTGGATCGTGTCGCTGTGCCGGGTCCAGTACTTCGCCGTTTCGCGCCATTCACGTAAAGTGTCGTTCTGTGGATGTGACGTCATAGGAGTTCGATCAGCGTAAATTGAGCCTGGCGGCTTTCGAATGTGCTTCGGCTAACAAGACGCGAATTCCTGCGTGCGTGGGAATCCGCGCCGCAAGCGTTTCGAGAGTCTCCACGCTCTTACGATAGTTTTCAAGCGCCTGCGATCGCGATCCCGTTTTATCAAGAACATCTCCCAGCTTCATCCAAACCTCCGCGAGTTCGCGACGAATCGTCGTGTCCTCTTTGGCTGCCGAGCTGAGTTGTTCGCGAATTCGCAGCGCCTCCTGGTAGTGCGAGAGCGCTTTCGCGTTTTCGCCGGCGTGCGCTTCGACGTCTCCGATATTAACCAAAGCGACAGCTTCATTGCGGCGAAACTGAACGTTTCCGGGCTCAGCGGCCACCATGTCGCGAGTGAGTGCCAACTGCTTGCGATAGTGATCGTGGGCTGCGTCGCGGTTACCGAGTTTGAAGAGCACTTCGCCTACGTAGCGGTGACTTTCCGCCAGCATCAGACGCAGATCGATATTGAGTGGATCAGCGGCCACCAGCGATTCACGCATCTGGAGACCGCGCTGCTGTACCTCCAGGGCGCCATTTGTATCCCCGGCCTGGTCCATTGCGAGACCAAGGTACTCGTAAGAGATCGTCAACGCGCGTCGAGCGCGGGCCGTGTCGGAATCCAGCGCCGCGATCTCCTCGCGTAGCCGCAAAGCCTCCCGCTGGTTCTCCAGCGCGCCCTGCGAGTCGCCCATCAGCATCAGCAGACTGCCGATGTACGCATGCGTCCCCGCA
This sequence comes from uncultured bacterium, assembly GCA_965649955.1. Lineage (GTDB taxonomy): Bacteria > Acidobacteriota > Blastocatellia > Pyrinomonadales > Pyrinomonadaceae > PSRF01. Next base: position 8,580 of record CBFGMX010000193.1, on the reverse strand, counting down.
AAATTGTAACGATCGACAAACCCCGACTGCTCGGTTGACGCCAACTCTCGTCGCGCGGGCAATTGTTCTCGCAGCATCTTCAACTCGCTTGGCATGTCGCCTTGCGCACCGAGGAGCGTCGCTATGAACCAGTAGCTGTCGAGCAAGTCGCGACGGTATTCACGATTTGACGGGTCGGCGCCGACAAGGGACTCGCGCAACGCCGCTGCTTTTCGATGACTTTCCAGCGCGCCCGGCAAGTCGCCGAGGTGCGCGACGGAGGGCGTGTATTGCACCGCGCCGAGTTTTTCATACGCCGCAGCCAACTCGCGTTGCAGCCCGCGATCTCCGGCGGCGTCTTTTGCAAGACTATCGAGATATGTCAGCCCTCGCTGAACTATCAGCGACCGGGCCGGCGTGGATCCCGGCAAGTTCGAGACTGCGTCGTGCACTTCAAAAACGATCGAATTCGCAAGTTGTCTCACTTCGTTGAAGCGCCGTTCAGACCGCGCGCGTTCTGCGCGAGCGACTCTCGCCTGCCACGTCGTCGCGATGATTCCAACCAGCAGCGTGATCGCAACCAGCGCAACCGCGGCGACCGCGATTTTTTGACGCCGAATGAACTTGCCCGCTCGGTAGGTAAACGTGTCGTGACGCGCACGCACCGGCAGCCCGTTCAAGTGACGCTGAATGTCTTCCGCGAGCTGTTCCGGGGTTGCATATCGTCGCTGCGGCTCTTTCCGCATCGCCATCAAAACGATGTTGTCGAGATCCGCGTCGAGGCGTTTACGGCGTTTTGTGACGTCGCGCTGATGGCCATTCTCGGCAGCGACGGCGGTGCTGGGTCGTTCCGGATCGTCGTCACAGATAGCTCTTGCGATTTCGTGTGGAACTCGACTCTTGAAACGATAAGGCGATCGACCGCTTAACAACTCATACAGAACGACACCCAGCGAGTAAACGTCTGTTGCAGTCGTGACGGACTCGTTACGCAACTGTTCGGGGCTGGCGTACTGCGGTGTCATAAACGGCATCGCGGTCGCCGTCAGCTCTGCGCCAAATGTCGCCTGGTCCAGGAGCTTTGCGATACCGAAGTCGACGAGTTTGGGTACGCCGTCGCTGGTGACGAGGATGTTGCCGGGTTTTATGTCGCGATGAATTACGAGGTGCTGGTGAGCGTACTGCACAGCCGAGCACACCGTACAAAACAGATTCAGACGTTGCTCAGTCGTGAGTTGTTTCTCGTCGCAGTACTGGTTGATCGGATTACCTTCGACGTACTCCATCACCAGATAAGGCTGCCCGTCGGCAGTTTCGCCGCCGTCAAACAGACGCGCGATGTTCGCGTGGTTCAACTCGGCAAGGATCTGCATCTCGTTTCGAAAGCGACGGCGAATGACGTCGCCGCCGAGGCCCGGCTTGATGAGTTTGATGGCGACTTGCTGGCGATAATGTTCGTCGTCTCGTGCGGCGAGATAAACAGCGCCCATTCCGCCGCGCCCGATCTCGCGCAGGATTTTGTACGGACCAATGCGGTTACCGGTCTTTGCGCCATCGCTATCAGCGTCAACCAGCAGCAGCGAGGCATCCGCCGCGCACTGTTCTATCGCATCGTTGGTGGTATCGACTCGATGCGCGAGTAACACATCAATCTCCGCGCGCAGATCCGCGTCGCCGGCGCACGCCGAATCGAGAAACTGTTGCTGTCGTGCAGTGTCCAGTTCCAGCGCCTCCGCCAGGAGATGTTTTACTTGTTGCCAGCGTTGCGGGGTGATGAGCTGCCTCCGATGTTCAGTTGCCGGCGCAGCCAGAGCTTCGCCGAGTCCCATTCGCGTTTGGTCGTGGCAGGCGATATGCCGAGCACTTCCGATACCTCGTCGATCGTGAGTCCACCGAAGAAACGCAACTCTACAATGCGGGTTTGTTGCGGGTCGAGCGCAGCGAGATCGTTTAGCGCTTCGTCAAGCGCCAGCAGGTCGACTTCCCGTTTTTCGAAGAAGCTGACGGCTTCGTCCAAAGAGACTTTCGTCGCGTAGCCCTGACGTTTCTTTGCCTGTCGGTCCTTCGCGTGATTGATGAGGATTCGTCTCATCATCTGCGCCGCAATACCGAAAAACTGCGCGCGATTCTGCCAATTCACCGACTTCTGATCGACCAGGCGAAGATACGCCTCGTGCACCAGCGCTGTCGTTTGCAGCGTGTGATCCGGTCGCTCCCTGCTGAGGTGGTGCTTCGCCAGCCGGCGCAGCTCGTCGTAAACGACGGGCATCAGCGCATCGAGCGCCGCCTTGTCGCCATCACTCCAGGCTACGAGTAACTCCGTAACTCCTTGTTGCGGTTGAATCATTATGGCGGCTGGGTTCTGAAGCCGGGGGAGGAAAGAAAATTCTATCCTCCGCGCTGCCGCGAAGTCCAACAAGACAGAAAATTATTTTGAGCCGTTTCGAGCGAAATTCCTGCGTTAGTTAGTGGAGGCGATAGTGCCTCGGTTGAAGGGAGAGGAATCATGACAAAATTATTTGCCGCCTTGATGATGGTGGTTTTTGCCGGACTCACGCTGGTTGGAAATAGCCAGACAGGAACCAAACCAACTACGAACGACGTCAAAATCCGCCAGCGGATGAGCACCGGTTCGGGCACCGGCGTCGAGACCCTGCTTTACATAAAAGGCCAGCGAATGCGCAACGAAATGCCCGGAAGCATGGGCTTCACGACGATCATGCAATGCGATCTCAAGCGCACGCTGACCATCAACGAGAAGACAAAAACCTACATGATCTCCTCGACAGACGGCAGCAGCACGCCGAGTTCGGGTGAGGGTGACGGAGGCGGCGCACCGGCAAACGCAGGCGCCCAACAACAACCACCCACCCAGCCCCGCGGCGGCCTGGTCAACATCACCAGCACCATCACCGATACCGGCGAACGAAAAGAGATGTTTGGCTTCACCGCGCGTCGCATAAAGACGTCACTCGTCAAAACCGCCAGCCCGGAAGCCTGTGACAAAGATCAGAAGGTGGAGACCGATGGTTGGTACATCGATTTTCAGTACGCCTTTGAATGCCCGGGTCAGACTCAGAAATACCAGACGCCTGTTCGTCCCCAACGACCCGGGTGCAAAGACGAGGTTCGCACCAAAACGATCGGTAGCGCGAAACTCGGTTTTCCCCTGCTCGTCACGACCACCGTCTATCAGCCCGACGGCCGAACTACGACGATGACCCAGGAAGTGCTCGAACTCTCGCGCGAGTCACTTGCCGCTTCCCTGTTCGACATTCCCGCAGGTTATACGCTTGCCAAAGATACTAACGAACTCTACGGAATCAGCTCGGCAGCGACTGCCTCCACGTCGTACAACCCGCAGCCCAAGGCGAACACCAGCGCTGGCAACACCAACACGCCAAACACAACAAACATTCCAGACGCGTCCACTCCGAAAAAACCCGGCGCGGTCCGAATCGGTTTGATTCTACCGAAGGTCCAACTCACGTCGGGCGACGTCGCACAAGCAGCGGAAGCGTTGCGCAAGAGCTTTGCGGGCTACCTCAATGGTCCAAGTATCGAAGTGGTCGCACTCTCCGCGCGGCTCCCCGCCCAGGCGATGGAAGAAGCGCGTCAAAACCAGTGTGACTACGTGCTTTCCGCTTCGATGAACGTCAAGAAGGGCGGAGGCGGCGGCTCGATGTTTGGACGTGCGATCGGCAACATCGCAGGTTCCGCGTCGGGACACATTCCCGGCGGTGGTTCGGCAACAACCGGCGCGGCACGTTCAGCGGCGATAACGGGCGTCTACACCACAGCCGCAATCGCCAACTCGATTAAAGCCAAAGACGAAGTCTCCCTCGAATACAAACTCGACAGCGTCGAAACCTCAAAAACCGTCCTCAGCAACAACGCGAAAGCGAAAGCAAAGTCGGACGGCGAAGACATAATCACGCCTTTGGTTGAAGCGTCATCGCAAACGATCGTTTCGACTGTCGCGAAGAAGTAGCGAGGACCTACACCGATGCGCGTCTTCGGATTACTGACTCTTACTCTCCTCATCTCCTCCGGGCTGAGTTTCGTCAACCAGACGAAGCCGGCCACGCCCGTAATCCCACCCGGCCAGGCAAAACAAGCAAGCCAGGCGAAGCGGATGAAGCTCATCCGGCCGCCCAAAACTCTCGCGCTGGCGAAAGCATTCCACGAGGGCAAACTGCCTGATCCGCTGCGGCTCCCGCCCGGAAACATAGACCAGCAGGCCGCGGCACTCGCGAAAGCGGTCGCAACCGGCGACGACTCCTCCACCGCGGCGCTTTATGCAGCCACTCTCGCGTCTGGTTACGGCGTGCGCGACCCAGACAAGAGCGTCATGCAAACCACCGAAAATGGCCAGGGGATGATTTTCGAAGCGGCAGAAATCGCGGCGATGGGAAAACTCTACGGCGAAGACTACGGAGTCATGCTGGGCCATCTGAGCGATTCATTCACTCGCTCCACTCCAGTACTAAAGGACGTTCCGCTTGCAAACGCGATACTCGACGGCATTCGCAAAGGTGCGAAGAGCAACCAACCGGCGGTACGCTTCTGGTCTCAGTTCATCATCGCCCTGGGAAAGAACTCAGCCGTTCCTTACGACCTCGTAACCAACGTCGATCCAACGAAGACGCGCCTCGATGCGGTGCAGGTCGCATTCATCCTCAAACGACTAGCCGGTGATCTGGCCGTCGTCGAAAAAAGAACGTCGGGCCATCATCCAAGGCCTCGCCCGAACAACGCACAGGCTTCATGCGGCGGCGGCGAAGTTGCAGACTTGATCCTGGATTACAACGCCCTCGCCTCGACAACCCTCTTCGGTTTTCTGATGGAGCGCCTGGGAGGAGCGGCGGCTACCTACGGCAAGATTGCCGGCGTCGCAAATGCCGTGTTGACCGTTTTCCAGGCGGTCATCAGTTATGCCTCCATCGAAGTCGAGATCACGATGGACGGCGACAAACTCACTCGCACCAAGACTACAAGCCCGGGCGAACGACGGCGGCTAACAGCCACGCTCCGGATGGATCCCGGCAAGTGGCAGATGATCAACTGCCTTCGACCAAAGCTCAACGAAGCAGGTCTCGACGTTTCCATACCTGAAGGTGGACCATTGAAAGGAGTCAAAGCCGAGTGGTACGTGGTACTCGGAGGCGATAGTCGAGGCGCACTTGGCGTGGCTGAAGACTTTTTAACGACTCTCCTCGGAGGCGCCGGCTACGGTGACGGAATCGTGTTCATGGACGCTCTCGAAAACGCAGCGCAACGATCCCCGGTAAAGCAGATCACCGACGACGAGGGTGTCACGGAGATGTACGTCGTTGGCGTACCGCAAGAGACGGATCTCTCAAAAAGAAAATTGTTCGAAGTAGATAAAGGCGCCGGCGTCCGTGTCGATGTACAACTAAAGCCGATGCGCATCGTCGATAAGAAACAGGGTCTCTCAAACATCATGGACATCGCCGGTAACGCGTTCTCTTTTTTGACGGGAGACACGCTCGGCGGGGTTACTGGCACTGCCACCGAAACGCTTTATCGCTCCAACTGGTACAGCTCGCAACCGTTCTACTTCATCGTCAAAGATTGGGAGCCGTGCACCGGCCAGTGGCAAGGCACGATTAATTACAAGGTGCTTTCGGAACGAGAAGGCACCGCTGAGTCGAACGTTGTTAGTAGTTATTGGAACGAACAGCAGTACTACGAAGCGAGGGCCAAACTCGACGGCCGCAGGACCGCCGAAGGTGCCGCAATAGCCATCGTCGAAGCGCACGCGAGCGACGTCAGATCGTGGGGTGGAAAAGGAAAGGGCGTGTGTTACGGCCAAAGCGATCAGGCCCAGAGCATTCACGGTCAAGGCAGGGAAAATACTACGGCTTTCAGCATCGTGCTGAATCCCCGCACCCGCGAATACTCGGTGTCGGCGCCGACGCCGGTCATCTACGGATCGGGAGAGCACACCCTAAAAACCGAGAAGAAGGGCCAATGTAACAACCCCTTCAACAGGCATTACGAACACACAAATAAAATCGACCGATTTCAGATGAGCGACGACGCGCCGAACCTGATCGGGCGAGGCCGGATCGATCCCGACAATCCCGACGAGATCTCCGGAAGCGAAACCGCGGTGCACGATACGAATCGCGGGAAGAAAACCGTCACTATCACCTGGAACCTGCGCCGTTGCGCCGACCAATAATCAAAGAGGTATAGAAATGTTTCGTTTTATCGCTGTTCTTATACTTCTCGTTCTCTCCGTTCTTCCATTCGAGAATCGTGCAACCGCAAACGGCGGCGGAACCATCGCGTACGTCCGCAACGGCACCGAGATTCGCCTGATCGACGGCGATGGTTCAAACGACCGGCGGCTGTGGACGCACCCTGATGCAAAGAAGGAACTCGGCATTTACGACGTCGCGTGGCGTCCCGACGGAAAAGAACTCGCTTTCTCAAGTGGCCACGCCGCGGCATCGTCTCTCTATCACGCCGACCTCTACGCGGTTCGCCCTGACGGCACCGGATTTCGAAAGCTGACAAATCCACCCGATCGCGCCGAGTTCGCACGCTATCCGAAAGGCTCGGTCAGCGTCACAGTGCGCAACGATCAACCGTTCTACAGACAATCGCAGGCGAGCGCCGGCGTTTTTATCGTTTACGTCGCCGGCGCCGACGAGCCGCAGCAGATCACGCTCCCGCCGGGTTCCGCCAAAACACTGCTCTTCAGAAACGTCGCTGATTTCGGCAACATGGCCCAGGCGGTGGTTGCAATGTGGGGCAACTATCGCTGGTTTACTCCGGGCGTCGAGGTGCAGGCAGGCAGGACCGTAAAGGCGCCGGTGTTCAGCATCACCGGCGATGGCATCGAGCTACTTGGCGCGTTCCGTCCCGTGTGGCGCAGCGACGGATCGCGCGTCAGTTACCGCAATGGTGTCTGCACGTTGAATAGCACCACTGTGAATCCAACGCCGGGCGAGTACGTCTACAATCCGCTGTTCGCCGGCAAGAATCCCCTGGGCACGTGTGTGTGGGACTGGGGTCCCACGGCTGGAACGGCCAATCAACTTCTCTACACCGAGAACGCGTCAGGCGACTCGAGCATCTTCCGCATGACTGAAGGCGGAAAACATCCCGGCGACAGACTGGCGCAGTATTCGAACATCGAGTACCAACTGCTTTTCGATCTGAAGTGGCTTCCCGATGGCTCCGGTTTCATATTCTCAAATCAGACCCTGATGCGAGACTCGGCGAATCTTTTCCGCTACGACTTCGCCACGCGCAAGACGACGCAGATCACTCGATTGCAAAACGAGTTCACCGGCAATTTCAGTATTTCACCCGACGGGCGATCGATTGTTTTTGAACGGGCGAAGTCGCTTGATCAGGATCGAAATACAGATCTCTGGATCGTTTCACTCACCGGCGGCAGTCCGAAACTGCTCGTAAACAACGCATTCTCACCATCCTGGCGCTAATTATCTGATCGTCAGAGGCAAGCTCAGTTTGCCAGCAGAAGGTTAACGGCATGAGCTTCGAGACTGGCGTTTTCGATGTCGTGCTCGAGCGTGCGTGATTCTCCGGGAAGAAAAGCTGCGGCAGCCGCGTCTAATTGGTTGTGATGAAAAGAACCGCATTTGCAACTATCGCGTTTCTCGCGTTAGCGGCGGTCGCTTCATTCAGGCACGCGGTTACGAATGTTGCGCCGTCTCCCAACGCCGATGTCTTTGTCGCAACCAGTCCGTGTACCGACTTCGTCAAACCGAAGCTCCAGATTCCCGCCGGAGAAAACTGCGATCGCATCAAGTGGCGACTTAGTCTTTTCGATTCAGGCAAATACGAATTGACTCGCGAGTGGGGCTTCCACGTCGACAACCGCACTTATCTAAAGAAAGGCACCACTAACTTCGCCGGCACGTGGAAGATCGACAAAGGCAGATCGGGCGATCCAAACGGCGTCGTGGTCCAACTCGACGGTGGCAAACCTGACAGCATCGCGTTCGCGGCGATCGGTCCGGACATCCTCCATCTTCTCGACCCGAAGAAAAACCTGGCCGTCGGAGATTCAGGCGCCAGCTACACACTGAGCCGGCTCACGAAGTCGTCAGTGTTGCCGAGCGGAAGCCATGGACCGTCGAGCGACAGCGATGTAACGCCCGAAGCGAATTTCTCAGGCCGCAGCCCCTGTCGCGAGATCACGAAGGAAATGAAACACCCTGTCGGCGCCGACTGCTTCAAGCTCAAGTGGAGTATCGACTTTTATCGCGACCCGAAGACGCTCGCCCCCACAACTTACCGCCTTCGCGGCACTCTCTACCGCAATGAGATTCGAGGAACTGAGACTATCCGTGAAGGAAAGTGGAAGATAATGAAGGGAACAAAGTCGGATGCGAATGCCATCGTCTACGAACTCGACGCTTTCGGTTCCGATGGCCCAATCTTTCTACTAAAAGCGGATCGCGACGTTCTCTTCTTTTTGGGGAATGATGGCAGTTTGCTCGTCGGCAACGAGGACTTCGGCTACACGCTAAACCGCGATACTTCCCAGCGAACGAAAAAGTCAGAGTGACACAGCGCGTAGTAATCACGCACCCGCAG
>CBFGMX010000192.1:0-9823 GCA_965649955.1 uncultured bacterium | reverse complement strand
CCGCACGCGACCACTGGACCAAACTGCGGATCGTGTACGACGCCGACCAGCATCTCCACGCCTCGCGGGGCCATCTTCTGGACCACAAAACCCGAAGGCGAATGTCCGTGGGCGCTAAGTCGTTCTCCCATTTCGCGCGCGGCCGCGCGGACAGCTTCCGGACCGTGAAGACGAAGACGCACCGCGCCCGCTTCAGTCTTATGGACCAGGCCCGGAGCGATGGCTTTCAAGGCAATATCTCCGCCAAGTTCAGCGGCCGCTTCCGCAGCCGCTTCGGCATTCGAAACCACTCTTTGCTCGATTAACGGCAGGCCATAGCAGGCACAGATCTGCGCGACTTCATCAGGTCTCAGCCAGCCCTCGCCACGAGCCAGCGCGTCGGCAACGACAGCCGCCGCTTCGTCCGTCCGAATATTTTCAAACCGCGCCGGATAAGTCTCACGTCGCTCGCGCCAGTGGCTGTAACGCGTCGCGCGAGCAAGCGCGATCGCCGCAGTTTCGGGAAATGAGTACGACGGGATTGAGACGTTCCCCTCGCGCAATTCCTTTGGCGCGTTCTGCGCCGAAAGAAAGACGCTCAGTACCGGTTTGCGATTTTCTATCTGCTGCACCGCTTCCACGATCGATTGCGCAACGTCTTCAGCGCGCGTGACGAGCGGCGGGGTGAAGATCACGATCAACGAATCAACATTCTCGTCAGTGCCGGCGATCTCGATCGCCCGTCTGTAGTGTTCGGCAGGCGCAGAGGCGATCATGTCCACCGGATTCGCCACACTCGCTCCAGCCGGCAGAAAGTCACGCAGCCTTGCCTGGCTGTCGCGCGACAACACGGGAACCTCGAGCCCGCGAGCCTCGCAAGCGTCGGCGCAAAGAATCCCCGGACCTCCCGCGTTCGTGATGATTCCGACCCGATTTCCTGACGGCAGTGGCTGATTCGCAAGCAAAGAAGCGACGTCGAATAGCTCCGCGAGCGTGTCGGTGCGCACGACACCCGCTTGCCGGAAAAGCGCATCGACGGTCACGTCGGACGCCGCGATCAACGCTCCCGTGTGCGACGAAGTCGCGCGTGCGCCGGCGGCGGAGCGTCCACTTTTCACCACGGCGATCGGTTTTTTTCGTCCCACACGCCGCGCGATCTCCGAAAACTTCTTCGGATTACCAAAGGACTCGAGATACAGAAGAATCACGTCCGTGTCGTCATCCGATTCCCAGTACCGAAGCAGATCGTTACCGGAAATGTCGGCTTTATTCCCGACTGAGACGAAGGTCGAAATCCCAAGTCCGAGTGAGCCGGCAAACGCCATGATCGCGAATCCGAGTGCGCCGCTCTGCGATGAGAAGCCGACGCGACCGCGCGGCGGAAAAGCGGGGGCAAACGTCGCATCGAGCAACACCTCGGGATTGGTGTTGGCGATGCCCATGCAGTTTGGACCAATCAAGCGCATCCCCGCGCCGCGACAAACGCTGACGAGTTCGGCCTGGCGAGCTTTGCCTTCGGCGCCGGTTTCCGAGAAGCCCGCCGAGATTACGACCAGAGCCTTTACGCCTTTTCGCGCACACGCCGCCGCGACCTCCACGACCGCCGTCGCCGGGACAACAATCACTGCAAGATCGACCGGACCGGGAACCTCTTCAATCGTAGGAAACGAGGGAACATCTTGGATAACTGTGGCCGACGGATTGACCGGATATACCGGTCCCTTGAAGCCATAGCTCAGCAGGTTGTGAAGAATCTCGCCGCCAATCGTGCCCCGCTGCCGCGATGCTCCGATCACCGCCACACCTCGCGGTTCAAAGAACAGTTTCAACGCGTTCACCGCCGCGATCGACTCTCTTCGTTCGAACTGTGTTCGCGCTTCAGCGGTGAACGACGTCGGGAACACGACGCGAAGCTGTCCGGCGTTCGCGTTTACCTCAATCGGAAAACCCGATGCCCTGAACACGTGCAGCATCCGGTGGTTCGCGGCCACGACCTCGGCCTCAAATATATCGATCCCGTTTGCAGAGGCCACTTGCGCGAGTTGGCCCAACAGGATGCTGCCGAGCCCGCGTCCCTGAAAATCGTTTGCGATCGAAAACGCGACCTCAGCTCGATGCTCTGTGACAGCCGCATAGAAAGCATGACCGACAACACGCTCGTCTTTACCGCTACATGCAATCAGTCCGAACGCGTGATCCAGGTTGGCCTCTCGATGTGCTTCGGCGGCAATGGCGGCACTGTTTTGGTTGCAGTAAAAGCGCAGCCAGCGCGATTCTTCTGAAAGGGATGAGAGTAACTTGAAGAGGCCGGCCTCATCCGATGGACGCATCACGCGGATCCGGACTGTCGAGCCATCGCGCAACACGACGTCGCCATCGCGATGCTCTCCGTAGCGGCGTAGGTTGTTGTCAGACATACTTTGGCGGGTTGTTATCCTTCTGAAACGGCAGTAAATCGTTCGACCTTTATCCTAAAGACGATCACTTCCTGCGCCAAACCGTCGAGGGCGATCGTAGATTCCACCGGCGTCAGCGACGGGAAGACGCGGAATAGTTTGTTGAGAATATCCGCCCTCTCATTAGGGTTGGTGACCTCTTCGAAGTTTCCAAAGGCGATGGCGCTGCGCCATGCGATATCGCTCTCAATGTCGTCCACTTGCACACAGGCGCGCCGGTTTTCGCGTAGGGCGGAGATTTTCAGGCCCCTAAGAGAGTGACTGTAAAGATTGTTACCTTCGAGGATGCAGTTGATCGGAACTACGTAAGGGCCGCCATCCACGATGCAGCCGAGTCGGGCTACCCGGGCCGACTCAAACAATCTCCGCGCGTCATCATCGCTCAGCATCTTTATCATCCCGATCTACCTCCTCCTCAAATTTGAACCGCAATATTCATACCTGCTGTCTAAGTTGTTAAGCACGCGCTGTATCGAGGCTGGTTGAGTAGTTTCCCGCATTCGCTGCGCAATGTTACTCACAAGTTTGCCGGACCACCCAAAAACGGCAAAAAAGTCGAGACAATTTAACTGGCATATCTGTTGCACTTGCCGTCGGCGGGAAGTGAAGTCGCCGGAATGACGGCAACACGAGTTGCCCAATCAATTCCCGGAGAAATGGAGATTTGACGTTATGACCACGGATGAGCGCGATATTCTGGAACTCCTTAAGAGTGAACTGGACTTCATCGAGAGCGGTGGCTACGGACGATCGGTTCGTACACCCTGGCACAGCAAATCTACTTTTCAGGATTCACTTTCCTGCATTAACTACGGTTACCCCTATCGCGCTCATCCGTGCAACGAATGTCATTTGCTCGACTTTGTAACGCCCGAACACCGGACGGAAGATGTGCCCTGTCACTTCATTCCTTTAAACACTGATGGAGAAACCATCGAGGATTTGGAGATGCAGGATAACCAGGCGAAGCTCGAGCGAGAAGTTAGTAGTTGGCTGCGCGACAAGATTAGGCAGATCGAGGAGGAGCGAGCGAACACGGCGAATTTCGAAGTCGCCGCGAGAGTTTAAACATCGAAACCGCAGCAAGGCTTAATATAGCCATCACAAATGATCATTTAGCTGCGGCACTCTAGTTCGACTTCCGTTGCTTGTTCGTTCCTCCTCAATGGATTCGACGTAACGTCCGGTAGGTGCCCAGTTAGCGGCTCGCTAACGAAACGGTCCCACTTGGACCACCCTTAACGGCAGCTCCGGAGGCAAAGGACGGCTCGTCCACGCCACGTCGCTAACAAAAACGCCGGTAAGGCTGACAATCGCAGATGAGGCCGATGGCCCAGATCGGCCTCATTTGTGTGTTTACACTCGGTGCTACGCGTGGACTCGGATTTGCTGACGAAGCTGTGGGAGTTGTAACAACTGCGAAGGAAAGCTCAACACACATGACTCAAAGGGTAACAATAGACGGGAACGAAGCAGCGGCTTACGTCGCTTACAAAACAAACGAAGTCATCGCGATCTATCCAATCACCCCATCATCGGCGATGGGCGAGTCGGCGGATGCGTGGTCCGCCGCCGACAAGAAAAACATCTGGGGCATGAGACCGCTCGTTCGCGAAATGCAGTCGGAAGGCGGCGCGGCAGGAGTGGTGCACGGAAGTTTGCAAACCGGGTCGCTGACCACGACGTTCACGGCGAGCCAGGGCTTGCTGCTGATGATCCCGAACATGTTCAAGATCGCGGGCGAGCTGACCAGCACCGTATTCCACATCGCCGCCCGAACAATCGCCACGCACGGCCTCTCAATCTTCGGCGATCACAGCGACGTGATGGCCGCTCGATCCACCGGCTGGGCCATGTTGTTCGCCAACTCGGTCCAGGAAGTGATGGACTTCGCGCTCATTTCGCAGGCAAGTACGCTGGAAGCCCGCGTCCCATTCCTTCACATTTTTGACGGCTTTCGCACCTCACACGAAGTCATGAAGATCACGAGACTCTCCGACGACGAGATTGCCGGAACAGTGGACCAGGAGCTGGTGCGACAGCATCGCGCACGCGCCCTGACTCCCGATCGACCGTCGATGCGCGGCACCGCCCAGAACCCCGACGTCTTCTTCCAATCGCGCGAACGCGCCAACTCGTTCTATCAGAACACCCCTGGGATCGTCGAAAAAACAATGGAACGTTTCGCGCAACTCACCGGACGGAGCTACAAGCTGTTCGAGTTCGTTGGCGATCCAAACGCCGAACGTGTGCTCGTGATGATGGGGTCGGGCTGTGAAACCGCGGAAGAGACGGTTGAAGCGCTCTGCCGCCGCGGCGAAAAAGTGGGGCTTCTAAAGGTCAGGCTTTACCGTCCCTTCTCGGTTTCACACTTCATTGATTCGTTGCCCGCATCGACGAAAACAATCGCGGTGCTTGACCGCACGAAGGAGCCGGGAAGTACCGGCGAGCCGCTTTACCAGGACATCGTGACTGCACTTTCCGAAACCACTGGATTCGCGCGCGGCGTGCGTGTCGTTGGCGGGCGTTACGGTTTGTCGTCGAAAGAGTTCACGCCGGCGATGGTGAAAGCTGTTTTCGATGAACTCAGCAAGCCCGAGCCGAAGAACCATTTCTCGATCGGGATCAACGACGACGTTACTTTCACGAGTCTCTCGTACGACGAGTCATTCAGCACCGAGGCTGACGACCAGGTGCGCGCAGTTTTCTGGGGACTCGGCGCGGACGGAACTGTCAGTGCAAACAAGAACTCAATCAAGATCATCGGCGAAGAAACGCCCAATTACGCGCAGGGTTACTTTGTGTACGACTCGAAGAAATCGGGCGCGATGACCGTTTCTCACCTGCGTTTTGGCCCACGTCCAATCAAGAGCACGTACCTGATCCAGCGTGCCAACTTCATCGCAGTGCATCAGTTTTCATTCTTCAGCCAGTACGACGTGCTGGCTGCGGCGATCGACGGTGGCACGCTGCTAATCAATAGCCCGTATGCGGACACTGAAGTGTGGGACCATCTGCCGAAGCACGTGCAGCAGACGATCATTGAAAAGCGTCTGAAAGTCTATGCAATCGATGCCGGCGCTGTGGCAAAAGAGAGCCAGCTTGGAAACCGCATCAATACGATCATGCAGACGTGTTTCTTCGCGCTCAGCGGTGTTTTGCCGCGCGACGAAGCGATCGTCAAAATCAAGGAGTTCATTAGAAAGAGCTACGGCAGGCGCGGCGAGCCGGTGGTGCGGCAAAACTTTGCCGCCGTCGATGCTGCGCTGGCCCACCTGCGAGAGGTTGTTGTTCCGGAAATCGCGAACAGCACGATCGAATTCACGTCGAAGGTGCCGGCTGACGCACCTGAATTTGTGCGTAACGTGACCGCTGAGATGATCGCCGGCCGCGGTGATCTCCTGCCTGTCAGTGCCTTTCCCGAAGACGGAACTTATCCCGTCGGCACGACGCGTTGGGAGAAGCGCAACATCGCGCAGGACGTGCCCGTGTGGGAACCGGATCTTTGCATCGAGTGTGGAAAGTGCGTGATGGTTTGTCCGCACTCGACGATTCGCGCGAAGGTTTGCTCTCCGAGCGACCTCGCGAGCGCGCCGGCGGGATTCAAATCCATGCCTGCGAAGTGGCGGGAGTTTCCGGACAAGTTGTACACGATTCAGGTTGCTGTTGAAGATTGCACCGGCTGCCGATTGTGCGTTGAAGTTTGTCCGGCTAAAGACAAAAAGAACGTGGAGCACAAGGCGCTTAACATGCAGCCGCAGTTGCCGTTGCGCGACAGTGAACGAGTCAACTGGGATTACTTCCTGACACTGCCCGATCTGCACAAGAACGGTCTCATTGCTTTCAACTCCGTCAAGAACGTTCAGCTACTGCAACCACTGTTTGAATTCTCAGGCGCTTGTGCCGGTTGTGGGGAAACGCCTTACATCAAGCTGATGACGCAACTCTTCGGCGACCGCGCGATTATTGCGAACGCGACCGGTTGTTCAAGTATTTACGGCGGTAATCTGCCGACGACGCCTTACACCACGAACGAAGACGGGCGTGGACCAGCATGGAGTAACTCGCTTTTCGAGGACAACGCCGAATTCGGTCTTGGGATGAGACTCGCTCTCGATCATCAGCGAGACTACGCCAAGAGTCTGGTGCACGCACTGCGTGACGTTGTTGGCGAGTCGCTGGCCGGCAGCTTACTCGACACGGACCAGTCAACCAACGAAGGCATCAACATTCAACGCGAGCTCGTCGCGGCATTGAAAGCCAGGCTCAAGGCGGAAACAGGCGAGCAGGCGCGAGATCTCTTCACCCTCGCAGACTCGCTCGTTGAAAAGAGTGTCTGGATCGTCGGTGGCGACGGCTGGGCTTACGACATTGGTTACGGTGGTTTGGACCACGTGCTCGCGAGCGGCCAGAACGTCAACATTCTCGTGCTCGATACGGAAGTCTATTCAAACACCGGCGGGCAGGCTTCTAAAGCAACGCCACTCGGCGCGGTGGCGAAGTTTGCGTCGGGCGGCAAACCGACCGGGAAGAAAGACCTGGGAATGACAGCGCAGCGCTATGGCAACGTGTACATCGCCCAGATCGCAATGGGCGCCAGCGACACGCAGACAATAAAGGCATTTCTCGAGGCGGAGGCGCACCCCGGCCCATCGCTGATCATCGCCTACAGTCAATGCATCGCTCACGGCATCGATGTGGCGAAAGGAATGGGCCAGCAGAAGCTGGCGGTAGAGTCTGGTTACTGGCCGCTCTATCGCTACAACCCGCGACTCGCCGAAGAGAACAAGAACCCGTTTCAACTTGATTCGAGCGATCCCAAGATTCCGCTTGAGGATTACATCTACACCGAGGGGCGGTATCGCATGTTGCAACAGAGCGACCCGGCGGTCGCGAAGTTTCTGTTGGGCGAGGCTCAGAAGGCTGTGACGCGGCGCTGGCTGCACTACAAACAACAGGCCGAACAGAAGTCCTCCTGATTCGGCCTTCGAAAGGGTGGCGTTTTTATCGAGTCCGGTTCTAAGAACGAAAATAGCTTGTGTTCAGAGGTCCGGCCGGGAAAAGAATTTAGACCAGGACACCACCCACGAAGTTAACGTTAGTCACTTTTAGAGTGATCGGATAGAATTCCTCCCCAAACCACACCAATTGGGGAGGAGTTCGGAACATGCGACTTACGTGTCTCTTGGTTGCTCTAATCGCCGCCTCGTTAATTCCATCCGCTAACTTTTCACAAATGACGCAGCAAGACGCTTCGCGAGGAGTCGAAGGCGGCGGCGTGAAGGTTTCGGGCTGGACGGGCCAGATCGATGCCAAAGAGGCGGAGGCTGGTATGACTCTCAACAGCGCGAAGTTCGCCAAAGAGGGCGACGCGTTTCACGTTGTTACTGGTCCAGCCGTCACATATTGGAATCCAGAGAACAAGGCCTCAGGCGATTACACTGTTAAAGCAACGTTCACTGAGCCAAAGTACCTGAACCTCAACGACCATCCGCACCCGTACGGAATTATGATTGCCGGCAACGACCTCGGTACGGACAAGCAAAGCTATTTGTACTGTGCGGCTTACGGTAACGGAAACTTCATCGTGCGAGGTTTCGGTCCCGCGGCTTTTCAGGTCAACGGGCGGCGACCGTCGACTGACCCGGCAGTGAATAAAGCCGCTGGTAAGGGTGAACCGGTGACCCAGGAGATCGCGTTGTCAGTTAAAGGCGACAAAGTCGAGTGCTCCATCAACAACAAGGTTGTCGGCAGCTACGATAAAGCGTCACTGGTTAGCGAGGGCAAACTGAAATCCACCGACGGTATCTATGGCATTCGCTTCGGCCATAACACCGAAGTGATGGTCAAAGGGTTGACGATCACAAAACCCTGATCACTTCTTTTCATCCAGTGCGTGCTGAAATCTCGGTGCGATTTCGTCGAGCCACCGGTCCATTTCGGTTTGGGTGAAATACTGTCCTTTGATCATGACTCCCGCACGCTTCTGCGTGTTTGCAATGTCATCCAAAGGATTTGCGTCAAGCAAAACCAGGTCACCGCGTTTACGTTTTTCGATTGTCCCCGTCTGGTCCAACAATCCCAGATACATAGCGGGATTCCTGGTGGCAGTCTCAAGCGCAGCGTAGTTCGATAAACCAGCATCGCGGAGATCTATTAGTTCGAGGTGCAACGTATGGCCGTACAGCATCAACCATTCAGGCGTGTCTGATCCCGCCATAATCCGTCCGCCGGCGTCGTAAATCGCTTTGACGATTTGGTTCCTTACACGTACGTACTTCTCACGCTTCTCCACAGGCGCCGCGGTCGAAAGATATCGCTTGCTTGCACGCGTCCATTGATCGATGGTCTTCCGCGGATAGAACCGGATGTCGGGTTGGGCCATGAACGACTCTTCACTCCGGCCTTTGCCGAAAGTGAACTTAAACAAATGCAGAGTCGGCGTCACAAATGGATTTGCTTTGACAGTCAGCCGCGCGAGTTCCGGAATCTTCTTTTCGTCGAGGTAGTCGATACTCTCCCAGTTCTTTGGGTTGTAGACGTAAATGTCGGAGACCGAACCTTTCACTGGCGCATTGTCGGGCAACAGCGCTTCCAGGTAGGAATCGAGGTGCTCTATCTGCTGGCGTGCTTTCAGCGCGCGTTGCAAGCCAACTGACCGGCTGTCGGCGTGTCCGACCACGCGAATGTTCTGCTTGCTCGCCTCATCCGCGATTGCTTCATAAACTTCGGGAGCGAGATACGTTGTTACCTTGATGAAGTCGTAACCATCTCGCTTCGATTTAACCACCGCCGCGCGCGCCTCGGCTTCAGTGGTCACGACGTAAGCGTTCGGTTGTTTCCTTCCCGTCAAATGGGGACTGGCAGCGAAGATTGTTGGCGCGAGGATCTCGCCTTTAGCGCTCTTTTCCCGCAGGACCAGCTGCTCCGGCGTGCCAATCATCAAACGGATCGTGGTGACACCGTAAGCGATCATCACCTTGAACTCGTCCTCAGCAAGCGCATCCGGAAACTCGTCATCGCTGAAGAGATGAACGTGCATGTCCATCAAACCAGGAATCAGAAACTTGTCTGTGCCGTCAACTTTTTGCGCGCCGGCGGGAACGTTGATTCGTTTGGCATCGCCGATGGCGGCGATCGTGTTGTTACGCACGATCACGGTCTGGTTTCGTATGACGCGCTCACGGTCCATGGGGATGACATTCACGTTAATGAACGCAACGACTTTCCCCTGCGGTGAGCTGCCACCGGTTTGGCCTGCTATGGAAGTTGTTAGCAGCAGGATTGAGAGCAGAACTACGGCTTTGTGCATTCTGAGTCGACCTCTCGGCTGATGGTCGACGGATTATGCACTAACCTAACGTCCGTCTGGTATGGGACGATCACGG
>CBFGMX010000191.1:0-9937 GCA_965649955.1 uncultured bacterium | reverse complement strand
AAGATCGACACTAAGTACGACGGCTTCACCTATGAAACCGTCGTGCGTCTTCAGAAAATGAAGGTCAACTGCGACGGCCTCAAAGATAAGTGGAAAGATGCCTGCGTGAGTATCGAAGTGTCGTTGCACCTGCCGGGCACGCAACTCAACTACGTCCGCAACGTTACGCTGCTAGTCGTGTTTGAAAACCAGGACTGGGTGCGCACACATCCGCCTGAGGAACGAGACCTCTCGATCTCCACCAGCGACCAAACGTTCCGGCTCGGCAGAATGCAACTCGTGACGAACACGAAGCCGGGAACCTGGGACACCAAAGTCGAGACGCTGAAAGCCTCCATCCCCTACGAGACGTTCAAGAAGATCATCCAGTCCGATTCAGTTGAGATCCAGGTCGGGAACGGCGCCGTGATGTTGCGCGAAAAGAACATAGCCGCTCTGCGCGATCTCAACAACCGCGTCGTCACGACTCCGCCCGCGAACAGCACTAGCGGCACATCTGCCACACCTTCAACGCGTTCACGGGGTAAATGAGCATCAGGATCTGAAGCAACAGACCATCGCGGATCCAGAAAAACAGGACCACTTCAACTAACAGGAACGCGATCAGCGAGCGCATCCAGCCAAGCCGGCGCGCGATTAGAAAACCAACGATCGCGCAGAGTAGATCGCCTATCGCGTTGACGACCGTATCGCCGGTGTAGCCAAGCGCCGCGGTCTGCGCGCGATACCGATCGATGACGAAGTTCGTGTTTTCCAGAACTTCCCACAGCGCTTCGAAGATCGATGCGAGACTAAGCTGCCATGCGGGCGAGAGTTTGTTAAAAAGGAGAGCGACCAGCCAGAAGAGCAGAATGCCGTGCAGAATGTGAGTAAAACTGTACGGGTCGAAAAGCTGTTGCGAGTTTTGCGAGCTGCACGTGTCGCCCACCCAGAATTCAAACTGTCCACACGCGCATGAGAACAACCGTCCTTCCGCCCGTAGGACCAGGGCCGTGAGCGGCACGAGCAGCACCATCACTACGAGCGGTTTTATCGACGCGGATTTCACGCAAGCTTAACGGCGCACCAGTTTACCATTAAGCCGGCACTCGTCTGCGGTTCCAACAGATCGGAATGCAGGAGGACCCGCGAAGAACTTTTTTTGTTCGGTGCCGCCGGGTGGACGTGCCTCAACCTTTGAGAATTCGGGCATACAGCCGGTGAAACATCATGTCGATCTTCTTTGTCGAGATGCGACAGTCGTCCTCGATGTCTCTTTCACTCCGAAGATGGCCGAAGGCACTGTGAGCGCACGCCTGGCCCAGCCGCCTATAGCTTTCAAACTGCGCCTCGCCGAACCACTGATTCGTCGTCGCTTGTTGCGGGAAGAACGTGTTCTCGATTGCGTATTGCCGCACGTCCGCGGTCACATTGGCGATGACCGAAGGTTTGAAGTAAACGATGATGCCGTGGTGTTCGACCGGCAGTTTGTGACCGTTCATACCATTGCCGGCCGCTAAACTACGCAAGTGTTCCTTCGAGAACTTGATCTTCCCGACGGCGACACACGATGCCGGGTTCTTGTTATCCGGACAGTTGTTCTTGATGAACGGATCCAGACTCAAATCAATCTCGGTTCCGAAATCGATACGGCAACGGCGGATAGCTTCGCCCAGATCCTGAAAACACGGCGGCGCAGGGTCGGCGCCGCAGTCGACCAGGACCACAAACCGGCAGCCGCGTTCTATTAACGAATACAAACCGGTGTTGTCGAAATGTCCACCGTCAGTGAGATAGCAATAGTCCGATAGGTCGTTTGTTTGCGAGAGAAATTCCCGGACCAGGTAAAACGGCCACAGCCGGGGCTGCGCGGAATTCCATCCTTTACGATTGGGCGTCGGCGCCCAGTAACCAAGTCGAACGTTCAGGAGCGTCATCAACATCGCGAGCGCGGAGGTTGGCTTTTTCGCCCCCATGTTCGGACTCACAGCGGCGCCGGAAGCAGCCACCGCCGTTCCCAAAGTAAGCTGCCCGTTCATGTATTCCTTGGTAGGGCAGTACTTCGTTCGCGGCGATCCGCAGAATGTTTGCGACAGGACAAACGACGACGCCGACCGTTGGGCCGTAGCAAGGTCGCGCCCCGCGACGAGGTTCAGAGTCGTGTTGACGAGATGATATGGTCCACCGCGATCGCAGTTAATCAACGATTTGAGCGGTATATCGTCGCCGGCAACGGTCTCCGTGATCTCTTTGTTGCGATGCTTGAAGCGGAGCACGTTCGACGCACCCAGGTAAGCCCTGACTAATCGTCCTTTATAGAACTGATGCATCGAAACCGCGTTCGGATCCACCATCCAGCCCAGCGCCGCCACCCAAACACAGATCGCCGCCAGCAGACCGACAACCAAATGCCAGCTCGGACTCGCGCCCGCGAGATTCATGAAGAAGATCGACGTCGCGCCCAAATACCCGATACCGACGAGCATCAACGAGCGGCGATTGTCACGTTCGCCCCAGTAGATCTCGAACAAAACGATCAGGAGAAATCCCGCTGCGAGCGGCAATAGAAACGGAGTCAATCCTGTATTCAAGGGGATGTCGGCAACGTGGCCCAACCACTGCGGCAACAGCAGCCCAGCGAGTAATGCCCAGACGATGCAAAGCGTCGCCAGAAACCAAAGGAAGGCCTTTCTGTGCAGCCACCGCCGTTGACGCCGCTTAAAGCGTTCGTACATCGCTGCATTGAACGGAATTTGAAAGACGGACACCCCGAAAACCGGTAAGCTAACGACGAACGCCACCATGATCCATTTCCAGTTCACCGGACCGCCACCCATGCGTGCCTCAGCCGGCGACAACCCGCGCATGAACGTATCGAGAAGTGAGACGAGACAGATCGCCGTAAAAGCTGACATTTGATACGCGCGGCGCCGGTTACTGGCTTTCGGAATCCGATCGAACAACCACTCGAAGATCCCACTGGACCAGCCCACGATTGGCTTGCCTTCCAGTAATCGCTTCTGAATCACCAACGATCGCAAGAACATCATCGTGAGCAGCATCGCCGCCACTGCCAATGGGAAGAGTATCAATGACTCACTCCACCCAACTTCAACATGGGGGCGGCCACGCCACATCAGGTAATGGCCCACGCAGATCATCACGATGGGCAACGTCAAACACATAGACGCAGCAAACCAGAGCGCTTCCGGCCGTTTGCCGAAATTATTGCGGACCGGCAGCCTGAGTGACAGCAGGTTTTCACCTTTATCCGTCTTAACCCGATAGACGAGGAGCCTGAAAAGGATCATTCCGCCGCCAAGCGCCAGGAACGTTAAGACAACCGCGCCGGAAATTTTGCCCGCTGCTCTTGCAGTGGTGTTCAGGAAAATCAAACTGCCGATTAGAAATCCCACAGTCGTGAGCGCGCCGAAAAGTATTGTTGCCGCCAGCACGCTGCTAAGACTCAGCATTCGATAAACCGCAACCTTGCCTTTTTTCTCATCTGCGTTACGGATCCTTCGCCTGACAAAATCGAGCTGTCGTAACAGCCGCCACTTCCACTTGCCCTTCGGAATGATCCTCTTAAACACCAGGGCCGTGATCAGGATCGCGAGAGACGCTGACGTTACGAGGAGATATAGCCACGGCGAATCGGGACTATATCCATAGCTCAGCAACACCTGGGCCACCCAACTCGCGTTGACTATAACCAGGCACATGAAAAAGGCGGACGACAACGAAAGCTTGAACACCCTGGACCACTGAACGTCCTCCAACTCGTAAATTGCCAGTCCCATGCAAAGCATCGTCAACAGAACGGGCGCTCCGTCGAGCATCACGAAAAGTGAGTCACCGTACGTTGCGTTCTTTTGCGACAGGAACATCAGTAACACCCAATGAACAAACCACGCCGCCAGCACCGCAAGCACGCCGACGACCAGCGGTGGCGTCGCAGCAAAAACGAACCTGCTCACCCATGACGGCTGCCTCGAGGTTCCCCGGTCGCCTTCAGCAACGGGCGTGGCGCGCAACGCCGTAAAGATCGAACCGCCGATTGCCGAAACCAACGGCAGCAGGGTGAAAGGAATGGTCAGTGAAAACGAGAAGTTTTTGTTCCTGCTTAGAACACATGTGAGCCAGGAGAGCAGCAGTACGGCACTCACAATCGCCGTCGTGACCAACAACTTCGACTGTGCGCGCCCGAACCGGCCGCGACGTATTTCCCGTTTCCACGAAGAGAGCCCGTTTGTTTCGATGCCGTTGTTCTTTAACGCTTGATCGCCGATGCGCCAGTTCCACATCAGAAACACAATCACGAAAAGGATAGCGAGACCGGCGGCGACCAGTCGTAAACGCAAAAGATACGGCGCGATTTCAGCAGGGACGGCGAGGTACCAGCCACCGGCAAGGAAATAGTCGATGGTGTCGGAAAGGTGAAAGTAGTCTCCGATACCATTGCGCAGCGGTGGAATCGCGACTATCGCGGCCGTGAGCATGAGACCGAGCGTCAACAGACCACCCCATTGGACCATCCCGTCCAGCGATGAAGAACTATCTCGATTGCAAAGCAACCAGGCGATGCCCATCACCACTGTGGATACGAGCAAGACAGCAATGGGAACAAGAATGACCCGCAAAGCGATCCACAAGTTTTGCTGCGGGCACTCAGGGCCGGTGCAGATGAACGCATCGTGACTCGCCGGGTGGAGCAACAGGTAGGCCTGACTGATCAGCATCACGCCGACGAGGAGTGGGAGAAGAATCAGCCACGTAAGCACGAGGTTTCGGCTGATGACTGAGACTGCGCGCCACGTGTCAGCGCTGAGCATGCCTTTCCGTGGAGTTAAGTAGTTGGCAAACAGCCGTAAGTGATGGACAGGATCTTCCCACGCGCAGCGGGATCCGTCTGACGCTTTCTCGTTCACGTCGCGAGTCTTCTCGCGGTCGGGCTCGATTCCTTCGTTCGGAGGGAAGAGACCGCGGAGTTCGCAGGGAAACGTGTCAACCAGGCTCGCGCGCCGCTGCCACTTCTGTTCAGTCGTGTCACCTTTTTCGATGTAAGCGTTTAGTTCCAGGGCGAGTGGCTCGTAGAGACGAGGAGCGATCTTTTCCAGGTCGGGCCGGTTAACAAGATTGAGGAGAATTTGTCCGCGACCGCTCTCTTGAAGGTGCGTCCGGAAGTCCTCGGCGACGGCATCCTCCGCCTCGACAATACGATGCAGCAAGTTAATCGAATTGCCGATGTCCTCGGGCGCGAAGGCCGGATTGTCCGAGACGTCTTCCTGTCGCCGGGACAACCATGCACTCCACCACCCGCCAAGATAGCCGCCGCCGGAGACCGTGGAGAGATAGTCGAAGATGCGCAGTAAACGAAGGCGTTGCAGTTCCTGAAGGAAGCCGAGACAGAATGTGGCGCTGCGAATGCCGCCGCCGGACAGGGCCAGACCGACGAGATTCGAGTCCGGTTGATCGATGCCGGCGCGTTCGTAGCATTGCTTTTCACGACGCTTCTTGATTTCCGAGAGTTCGTCGTTGTGGACCTTTGCGAACGTCAATTGAGGATGGTTGGTACCTTGAGGGTTCATGGGTGACTCCCTTTGAAACGGCCCTGAAGCAGGGTGTCTTAAGTGCGCCCGGCGTGAAGGCGCTTTTAGCGGGTACGACAGCTAACGAAGACTTCCGATCAGTATGTCAAGGAAGCGAATAACGTTTCGTGCGAATCAGTGATTGTGGAGCTGGATTTGAAGAATTGGCAGCGCAAGGTGGAGAATCTTCGTCGGTTGTTTCTGAGGCGTTCGTCTAAACCTCGACCTCGGAATCATGCCGCACTTTCCTTCGTTCCATTACCTTTTGGACGGTGAAGCCTCTCCGCTGCACGCCCTTATGTCATGCGGCAACTCTTGAGAAATACATGTACCAATTCACTTCCCAACTATTTCCATTATCAGCAGAGAAAGATTGCTGCCAAGTTGGAGTACGGGACTTGTCTTATCCCAGTGAAATTCTACTAGGACAGGAATACCGTTATGCTGATCGTGTCCGCGAAACAGTCCGACTTGATTGGAGAAAGAACCTTCAACTGGAGGAAAGAGAGTTGCGCCATTTGTATCCATCCAATAAATGCTCCAAAGTCCGCGAGCTGGGCGTCGGTCCTAAGGTTTTTGGCTTGCGGATCCATTGGAAGCGGATTTTGAAACTCTATACGGCAATTGATAACCAACCACGTTCTCACATGGTTTGAGCTCAATTTCAATCTTTGCCTCTTCTGCCTCACGACGTAGCGTTGCGCGTGTTTCAGCTTCGTCAGGCAACCGCAGTTTTGTGAGTGTCGGTCGAACCCTGTCCAGTGGGGGTTTCAATAGCATTAAGTAACGACCGGGTGAAATGTTATTCAGAGCGATGGTCCTGTCAGGAGCGACTGGAGCAGCGAAGAAGCGCAAGACATCCTTCGCCTTCTCACGTTCGGCCGGAACCAGATAAACATACAGTCGCTGTGGGAGTAAGCTTCCTTCGTCAACTGTGATCTGCCCACGGATCGAGGCTGCGCCTTCGGCAATTGTTACAGCCAGGCCCGAAAGCTGTTCTCCCGGTCGCAAAGTGATCCAGTTGAGCACCGCATCTTGCGCACGATTGATCGGTGTTGGATTTGGGTCTCCAGCGGCTGGCAAGGAGATAGATTGCAAGTACCAATACTTTGCAAACTGCCGCGCAACGATTTGGTATTGACCCGCTGCCAGATTTCGCAATGTAAACTCACCGTGTTGATTTGGAGTCACTGGACCACCCAGGCCCCAGATGAATTGAGGTTTGTCCTCCCTGGCTTCATTTTCATTGTGCCAGGCCGAAACCAGCACCTCGGTTAACAGTACGCTTCTCTTACCTTTGCACTCAGGTGCTTTTGACTCTGCGAGAACAACCCGGCCGGTCATTGTCCCTAAAGACTTTGGCAATAGTTCCACACCGCTTATGTCAGCACCTCGCACTCTTATTCGCCTGGGTTCCGAGATGGCAATGTTGCCGTTGGGCGAGAACACCTGTGCCGTAATGTAATAGTCACCGTCCGCAACGCCATTAAATGAAAAACCACGGGTGCCGGGTTGCAGATAGTTCGAGTCGCTTGCTTGTGAGCCACCCTCTTGTGTTGAAGTGAGAATGACGGTAATGCCATAAGTTTCCTGAGTCGTTGTACCACCTGCGGTCCCGCTAATGCTGTGACCCGACTCCGAACGGTAACGGATATCCACGCCGCTACTTTCTTCACCCGTACGGACACTAACCTCTGCCGCTGTATCCCGAGCAGATGAGGGCGCATAGATTGGAGCGTCGTTTTCGTATGCTCCGTAGCCACCGCCGGCAAACACCAAATAAGTTCCTGCTGGAAGTCCATAGATGCGATAGTTGCCTCGATCATCTGTGTGGCTGTCTCGCAGGCTCGCACCATAACGTGACCTCTGCCCATCACCGTCTCGAATCCGCTGCGCACGCACTCTGACTCCAACAACTGGATGTCCAGTTGAGTTCGTGACGGTTCCAGTGATCACTCCACCTTTAACCAACACGAGATCTATTATGTCGCCTATTCGGTATGAGGTTGATTGAGTGCTGTCTGGATGACGAGGCGCTGCCGTGTATGACGCCAGACTGGCTGAGGCGAGATAAACGATCGGATTCAAGCCGCTAAAGCGAAACTTGCCGTCGCGATCAGTGATTGCATTGTAAGCCTCGCGAGATGAATAACCACGGAGGGAGACAATCGCATCAGGGAGGGGTTCGCCACTCTCATTTACGACGCGACCGGTAATTGTCCCGGTTTTCGCAGTATTTGGTTTTTCGTCAGCGTCAGTTGACTGCGGACTCTGGGCCACAGCGACCACTGCCATTAGAAACAATAATGGAATTACACGTGCGAGTAGTCTCATTGTAAAGCTTCAGGGAGTTTCACTGAGATCAATCGTTACGACTACGTCACTGACATTTCCATCTACTATTGTTGCCGGTTGTTTAGCAGTAAATGACTTGCGGGGGGTGTCTGGTCCAAAGATAGTGACGCTCACCACAATCTCGTAAGTCCCATCCGCGAGTCCATCGATAAAGAAGCGCCCACGCGAATCAACCATCGCCGACTTTAGAGAACGCGGTGAGTCGGTTGATGGATTGCGCAGTGTGGCTGAAAAATGTGTCCCTGGAGGAAAGTCGCCATTCGTGGCCTTAATGGCGCCACGGATCACTCCACTCACGAATTTGAGCACCAGGCGAACTCCAATAATGCTTTCGTCACCCTTAATCTCTAGCCCACGTGATTGAACAATTCCATCTCGTTCAACACGTGCGATTGAAAGACCTTGTGCCATAGGACCAACCGTTGACCCCAGCGAGAAACTGACAACTCCATCACTCAATCCGGTCATATGGAAACTGCCGTCAGCACCGACGCGCGCAGATTCGCCGAAGCGTCCCTCTGAACTACCATCTCGCACCACGTAACCATTGACAAAAAGCGAACCCAGCGGTGGAAGCAAGAGTTTATTTTGCACGCCCTCGAAGACAAGCACCCCAAAGATGCTGGCTCTTCGAACCGCCTTCACGGCTAAGTCCGTCACATCTCCGTCAGTGACCGCGAAGGCTGCACTTTCAGTGCGAAGGACACTATTGCTTAACGCGGCGATCATCACCGTGTAATTGCCTGGAGAGATCTCATCAAACTTGAACTGACCTTCCTTATCCGAAATGGCGACAATGTTCAATGGTTGAAAGCCACGGGCGTCCGTACGCTGCAGTCGAAGTCTCATCCCTGAAACAGGTCGGCCATTCCCAGCCTCAACGATCGTCCCACTCACCGAATACCGATCGGTCGCCTCCTCATTCAACTCAACTTTGATGTCGATATCTTTTACTTCAGCGCCCTCAGCAAGGTCGATTGTCTGGGCCTTTTCAAGGTCGGTAGTTGCGGGATAGAAGGTTTGATTAAACCGAGAGTTTTGTCCCATAAATGTTTGTGGCTGACCCACGTATACTTTGTATCTCCCGGCTTTCAACCCAAATGCTCTGTAAACGCCCCTATCATCCGTCCGAATTGACCTCGACATCGAACTGTCTATTCTTTGCACGATGACGTTTTGTTCGATCAAAGGCTTGCCGGCAGCTGTCACTCTCCCAGTGATCACGGCGCCGCGAGTTAGCTCAAAGTCGATGTCCTCTACAGTCTCTCCTTCAGTTAGGATCAGTGTTTGGCCGGATTGATCTGCGGAAGCGTAGTCGAGCAGTTCTGGAGTAAATTGAAACGTACCTGAAGGTATGTTTGTAATCGTGTACTTTCCTTCATGGTCGGTCACCCCGCGATATTGAGGCCTTCGTTGTTCAACTCCATTCTTCGGAATTGCCTTCACGACAATCCCGGCAACGCCTTTTCCTTTCAGGGAAACCGTGCCTTTGATTGTATTGGGAGCAGACTTGCTTGTCGCTGTGGTTTGGGACAGGCCTGTAAAGCAACAAGTGAACAAGAAGGCGAGGAAGAGAGTTAAACCGAAGATTCTATGTGTTGAGGTGCTCATATCCTTCGATCTTCGAGTTGAGAGATGAGGCGTCAAGTCAACATTATTGTTTCAGGTCCGGTTGATGATACACCACGAACGTGGATCAGTTAAGGTGCGCAATACGAGCGCGACTTTTTACTCAATGCTGATCCCGAGTCTCTGCGTCGTCACTGAAGGAGAGGCTGTAAGTTGTTGAAAGGAATTGGTAGCCCATACGGGACAATCTTCGCAACTTTTTCCTGTCGCCACCCGCAGAGATACTCAGTTTCTTGCAACAGTTGCGAGAAGCGGTTTAATCCGGAAAATCCAAATCGACGTCACTGTGCGCGCGTTCTCGATCGAGTCTTTGCCCCTCCTTGGACCTCCATTTGCCCCAAAAGTTTTAGATTTCGCAAGAACTTCGTCATGAGCTGAACTCTCTC
>CBFGMX010000190.1:0-10112 GCA_965649955.1 uncultured bacterium | reverse complement strand
CGGCCGTTTACCAGCGGCGTCCCAACAGCGAAGTGTAAACATGTAGACCAAATTGTCGAAAGTGACGTTCTTGGTTACAGCGAGATTCCATCCTTTGCGGTATTCGGTGCTGGCCTCGGAACCGATTCAAATATCTCTTTTTCTTCCTTGTCGGAAACGCTAATCGCGAGTCGGATTCGATGTAGCCGTCTGCTTAGAATAATCCGATTCGAAGATGATAACACCGTGGTTGCACTTCACATCGCAGGCCGGAACTGCGCATTCGCAACGACGGGAAAAACGAGAAGGGTAGCGACGACTAAGAATTTGAGTTTAGGTGTCATGGATTAATTCCGCATCAAAGGAGCTCCGAAGTCAACTTCACTATCTTGTTCCGGGTTCGGATTAGGCCGCTCATGCTAAAGTGCAGGAGGTTGGAATGGGCTTGTCCGCCGGAGCGTTTTAATGAACAGTCAGAAACTCATTATCAGTGTTTTAACGATCTCGCTGGTTGTAACGGTAGCTTTGGGACAGGAACCGCGACCGGCTAATGACGAGGTCGTGCGCATCACAACGGACCTCGTACAGAGCGGCGTCGTGGTGGTCGACAAACAAGGCCGCTTCGTCGCGAGTCTAAAACCGGAAGATTTCTTACTCAAGGTTGACGGCCGCATAGTCACACCGTCGTTCTTCGAACGCGTGATCGCCGGAACTATTAATGAGGAACAGCTGGAGAGGTCTGCTGCTAAGGCGGCCGCGGCCCCAATCTCGCCAACCGGCGCGACGTATCGAGGTCGCTCGATCATCTTCTTCATCGATGATCTGCACCTAAGCGCCGCCAGTGTTGAGCGAACTCGTAAAGCAATCCTCCAGTTCGTCGATAATGACATGTCGATGGACGATCAGGTCGCAATCGCCACACCCAGCGGCCAGCTCGGTTTCCTGCAAAGGTTTTCAGATCACAAGTCGGTGGTCCGCGCTGCTGTGAGTCGTCTGAACCACAAGCCATACACGATTCGTGACACTGAACAGATTCCGATGACTGAATACCAGGCCATGCGGATCGAACAAGGCGATCAGTCCGCCTTGCAGTACTTCGCGACGGAGTTGATGAAGGCCAACAACATTAGAGTTCCAGGAGGCATCGGACCGCCAAGCGGTGGTCCTGCGGCGGCGCGCGTTCGCGGCGGGAAAACCACCTCAGGAATGACCGGTGAGTCAGCGCAACGCATTGTTAAGGATCGCGCGCACATGCTCATGAGGCAAAGTGAGTCGGTTACGTCCGCAACGCTGACTGCACTTGAGAGCCTAATGCGTTCCGCTAGCCAAATGTCCGGTCGTAAACTCGTATTCTTCCTTTCCGACGGATTCTTCCTGAACGACAAGAACACGGGATACAGCAACAAGATAAGTCGCATTGCTGACGCCGCCGTGCGTGGCAATTTAGTGATTTACTCGATCGACGCGCGCGACCTGGCCGCGTCGATTGAAGCGAGTAGCAATCGAGTCGATCCAAACGGGCAACTATCGCGAACGAATGTGGGCGAATTACAAGCTTCTCAAGACGGCCTGAACGCGCTGGCAGTGGATACCGGCGGAAAGGCATTCTTCAACGCGGGAGCCGTCACCGCTGCTGTCAACGAAGCGCTGCGCGAAACCTCTAACTACTATCTGCTCGCCTGGCGGCCGGACAGTGAAGACCAAAAATCACCAAACTTCAAACGGCTCGAGATCAGTATCCCGGGTCGTCCCGACTTGTCAGTGCGCACTGCGCGTGGCTTCTTTTCGAGTGAACCAAAGCCGGAAGAAAAAGCGGGCGAAGCGAGCAAGCCAACAACCGATACTGCCGTCCCTGACAGTTCCTCAAACGTCGGTGGCGCATTGATGTCCGCACTCGCAGCTCCCTCTGCGCGTACCGGTCTTCCTACCAAACTCTCGGTCAGTTTTGTCGACGTGCCCGGCTCGGGTCCGGTGTTGACGGCGGCCACGCAGATGTCGACGGAACGTCTTGGTTATGGTGCCGACGGCAAACAGCCGGCGGCTATTGATCTCGCGGGAGTTGTGTTCAACGATCAGGGCAAACAGGCAGGTAGTTTCAAAACGCGAATCAATGTGAATCCTGTGACGGCGACGGCGATTAAAAACCCGTCAGTTGTGTACAGCCACAAACTGCCGCTGAAACCGGGCATCTATCAGGTGCGTGTTGCCGCGCGCGACGACAAAACCGGTGGCGTCGGCAGTGCGGCCCAGTGGGTCGACATTCCGGATCTGAGTTCGAAAAGACTGACGCTGAGCACTTTGCTGCTGGGCGGAAACATCTCGAACTCCGTCCAGGACAAGGCCGGTGGCGAGCAGATGATGTTCAGCGTTGATCATCGCTTTGCGCGCCAATCGACGCTGACGTTCTTTACGATCATCTACAACGCGGCTACAGCAGCCGCACCAAAACTCGAGGCGCAGATTGAAATCCAACGAGGAGGCGGGCAGCGCGTGGTAGCAAGTCCGGTGCTTCCGGTTGTGGTGGAACCGAATGCCGATCTGGCTCGAATACCTTACGGCGCGAACGTTGGACTGAAGACGCTCGCTCCGGGCCGGTATGTTCTGAAAGTCACAGTGACGGACCGCAACGCAAACGCCAGTGCGACCAATCAAGTCATCTTCGAGGTCGAATGATCTCCTTACCCGGAAGCAAGAGGATGTAGTGACAACTCGGAAGACCGACGCGCTCGGCGCCGGTCTTCTTTGTTACCTTCGATAACTCCGGAAGTAGTGGTTTATTCTGCTCTTACTAATAGCGCACGCCACCTAAAGAGCCATGCGCAATGGTGCGCACGCATTACGGCTGGCGGTCGAGGCAGTTGATCGTATTTCCGTTGTTATCCGTGCAACCCCACTCCCAGTCGCGGAAACCGTTACGCCCTATGTGGAAACACTTCTTGCGGCCACAAACGCTCACGCCGAATGTGAAGGTGGTGATGGTGGCGTCTTCTGCACCTGGGTTCAAGCGCCGCGGTCTGCCTGTTCCCGTTAACGAATGAACACTTTTGCCTTTTGTGTCGATGAACGAGACTTTAACATCGCCCTTCTTCTCGTATCCCGGAATCGCCAGGCGGATGCGGTAATAACCCGGCGGCAACACGCGTTGGCCATCGATCGAGACATACGCATATAACAGGTCAACCCCGGTGGTGATCTCTTTCTCGGTCGGCAACTCATCGCGTTGAATGCCGGCGGTCACGACCTGTAAGCCAGTCGCAATTTCACAGGTAAGTGATTCTTTAACGATTGTCTGTCCCGCAGATTTAGCGCTGCGCTCGAGCGAATCCGCTAGTTGTTTTTTGAAAGCTGCGAGGTCAACTGTGGTTGCTGGTTTGCTCATGAGTTCTCCTTTTGTATGTGGTTGTTAGGAAGTTGATGGAAACTTCGACACGAGCGAGGTGTGGGTTTCGAGAATTACGTCATGGAAGTAGTCTCCTGTGAGAGATGGATTTGATGAGTTTTGAGCACACCAGCATATTAGTGAGAAGAATGCGGCAAAGTATTTAGCCGTCGCTGAATTTTTTATGAATCAGATCTCTTCGACAGGGCTTCGTTACGTGCACTCTGCCTCAAGAATTTCATAAAAACCTCAGAAGAGGCAGGGGTGATTTGTTGCGTAGGGAATAGATTGCGGGTGAGCAGGAGTTCGCGGTCCACAAGGTCAAAAGTCACTGTTCTGATTGTATTGCGGCCTGGTCCACCACCGAGCGTCCCAACGCAATCTGGAAAACCCTTACCAGGACGCCCGCCATACAAGAAAGGCAAAACATGACATAAGGATTGCGACACCCGCGAAAAGGGCGATGAGAAGGGGCGTGCTTATAACGATTTGTAGTCCAGGTATGAAGACGATCTTGCCTCCACCGAACCACATTGCCGCAAGCCCAATAATGGCGATCACAGACACCAGAGCGATCAGCAGCATTAAAGTCATGATAGCGGCTTTCATTCTTCACGGCGGCGACACGGGTTCGATTCCCGTACGGGACGCCAGGCTTCGTGAACGAACGTCTCAAACACTCCGCTGTTCACGATCAAATCTCCCTTTCTAGAAATTCTCGATCAGTTGGATGTTTAGGCCTTGAATCTTAGACGAATCAATCGTGATCCGTTTTCTCGTGACAGCACCGAGCAGACCTTTCTCGCGTAGAAAAGCCTTCGCCTGCGGCAATGAACGTACGCTTATGATGAGTCCTTGAAGTTTATTCTCTTTCGCACGAACGACACGTATGGCTGGGCCGTCGCCTACGGGCCACAAACCAGGTGCGGACGGGGGATTCGGACCCAGTAATTTCTTCCAAAGCCTCGTCGCTCCGTCTAAATCCATAGCACCCACGATAACTTCTTTTACACCCGTAATCCCCAGCGGTCCGCCGCCGTTCTCTTGCAACTCTCTGCGAAGACGCGCACGTCGCTTCTCGACATCAACATACGTCGCACTGTATTCACTCAGGAATATGTGTATCGTTGCGTCCACGGGCCTATCAGCATCAGAAAACTGTCGGAGAGTTACATTTGTGAATAACGTCTTCACGCTTCCCCCTTGCTCAGCTACGACGAAGGGTCGAGGTTCGCCATATGTGATACCTCGCCGGTCCAATTCATCCAGGCATTCAGCCAAAGGCGATGGCTCGAATCCAAATCCGACCAAATTCGCGTGCGACGGCTTCTGACCAGGAAATTGAATCGCTTCGATGTTCGTGTTGCCCACTCCAACAGCCCCGCTAGTGACACCTCCGCGAGTAGCAAGCGGCCAGGCGATCGGCAGCCGTAGCGTCTGGGTCACGAACGCATAAAACTTGTCAGGATCCTCCATTCTTATCATTATGTGATCTATCCGGCGGACGGGCGGTGCGACTTCTTTTACCTGCGCCGCAGATTGGAGACCGCTAAGTACGGCCAAGAAAGTAGCTACCGCAACAGCAGTTGCTATTCGGCTGCGCGGCTCGCGTCCACCCATATTCGGTAAGGTGCTAACGATCACAAATGCATGCCCGTTTTTCACAAGCGCCCACTGCCTCCACATCACGTAGAACTCTGGGAAAAATGAATGCAGTTTTGTTTCAGCGATTTCTTTGTCGCTACGGTTTCAGCAACCGTTCCATTTCCTGCTTCATCCCTTCGAGTATTCTGGCTGCACCAGGCTGGCGAATGATGTTTTTGATCTCATACGGGTCGGCTTTGAGATCGTAGAGTTCGTCCATCCCCTCGAGTTCGAAATAGTGAATGTATTTCCAGCGCTCATTGCGGACAGCTTTGTAACCCATCTGATGGATTCGCGGGAACACTTTGTCGGAGTAATACTCGATTAAAAATGACTTACGCCACTCGGTCTTCGCACCTTTCAGCAGCGGCACCAGCGAACGTCCTTCCATCCTGTTCGGAGCCGAAACACCAGCCAGTTCAAGTAGAGTCGGAGCGAGATCAATATTCAGTGCAAACTCATCGCGCACGATGCCGCCCTTAATTGCTTTTGGATAACGAATCAGAAGCGGCATGCGGATAGATTCCTCGTAAGCCAACCGCCGTTCGACACTCAGGCCATGTTCACCATAGAAGTAACCGTTGTCACTGGTGAAAACGATCACTGTATTGTCCAGCTGGTCTGTCTCTTTCAGAGCTTTTAAGATCGCGCCGACTCCTTCTTCAACTGCCATTAATGAGCGAAGACGACCCAGCACCGCTTCGTCGCGCGTTGCCGTGTCGGCCCCCAATGGCGGCAGACCGCCTATCTTTCGTTCGAGAGCAAGTTTGCCGGTTGGAGGTCGCATGGCGTTGGGGCGTCGAGGGATCTTTTCCCCAATAAATAAACTCCGATGCCTTTCAGCCGGTATGAAATGTTCAGCCTGGGCCAGGTTGACGCTACCGTCATCATGCTGCATGACTTCCGGATGAATAGCCTTATGAGCAAGATAAACCAGGTAAGGCTTCTCGTGCCGCCGCTTGATGAATTCAATGGCATATCCGGTAAGAAGATCGGTAATGTACCCGTCAGGCTTCACATCTTTGCCATCGTCATTGATCTCGGGATCAAGGTAAGATCCCTGTCCTTTAAAACTTACCCACCGATCGAATCCAGGGCGAACGGAGTCGTCGTTTCCCATGTGCCACTTGCCTATAAAAGCGGTTGTGTAACCCGACTGGCGCAACAGAAAAGGAAAGGTAATGAGTTGGTGGCTTGCCGCCGAACGGTTGACGTTGTCAATGATCCCGTGTGTGTGAGGATATTGGCCCGTCAGAAAACTAGCGCGCGAAGGCGAACAAAGCGGCCCGGTGATGAATGCATTCCGAAAGAATGCGCCTTCACTGCCAATGCGATCGATATTGGGCGTCTTGACGAATGGATGACCGGCCGCGCCGAAATCATCCCAGCGCAAATCATCGACGAGAATAAAAACAATATTAGGCGGTCGTTGTTGTTGACGATCGGATTGCGCCATGCAGACTAACGCAAAGATCATCAACACCATTGCACCTGAAACAATTACAAGCTTCCGCATAGGTTGAGAACTGCCAACTCACGTTAGAACCCACCAGCAATGTTGCTTGACCGCTTTTTAAACCGTACCGAACATATTCTTCTTCATTGGTTCGCCAAAATGAACAAAAGGATTATGGGAAGCAAGAGTAGACCCCAGCCGCCAACTCTGACTAAACAGCCGGGAGTCGGTTTATTGATCGCGGGGCCAGGCAGCGTCCCAATATAATTCCCCATCTCGTCGCCGAACCAAATACATAAAAGCGGTATTATAAGGTAGCCAGTTACTACTAAAGCCATCCCGAGCCTGCCGGGCATTGACCTATTTCCTGGCATAAATAAGACGACGCTCAAATAACCAGCAGCAATCACTAGTGAGAAGAATCGCTCCGCTCCGAAATTTCTTAGCCAACCGAACATCAGTTAATCAGCCAAAGCTCCCGTGCCGGCGAGTCTGGTTAGATCTAATGGCCCAAAGCTCAGAACGCCAACCGCAAGCCTAATTGAATCTGTCTCGAGGAACCGATTGTCGACCGGATGCGGCCAAAGGTTGGGAGTGGTGCTTCACTGTCTGAGGCCCCGGCGAAGGCCGTCAGTGCGGGCGGTGAAAAGTTCGCGCGGTTGAAAAGATTGAAGGCCTCAACTCGAATCTGCAAGTTCCCTGCTTCTCCGAGGCGCGTCACCCGCAGATTCTTGCTCGCCGAAAGATCGAAGCTCCGGTAATTCGGACCGATAAACGCGCCGCGTCCCGTATTGCCCAAGGTTCCTGCCGGCGGCACCCTGAACGCCGCAGGGTCGAAATACTGGTCGGGCCCGCCAAGAACAGCAGATTCATAGGTAAAGCCCGGAGCTATCGACGCTCGATCGCGACCTATGCCGGGTCCAAGCGACGGCTGCCACAACGATCGTGATCGATTTGCCTGAACGAACACCGTCAACGGATTTCCACTACGAACGTTGTTTATTCCCGCAAGTTGCCACCCATCGAGCAAACTCTTCTTGAGCCCCTTCAAATTTCGCGCAAAAGGCAGGTCCCACGTGAAATTCACAACCCAGTTGTGCTTTGCGTGATAGTCCGTGAGCCCTTTGTTGTAGTTCAGATCGGGAAACTCCGGAAAAGCAGTGGTGGTTCCATTCGTCGCGTCAGAGAAGAACGTCGACGCCTGAGTCGTATCGATGTTACGTGAGAACGTGTACGACGACTGAAGCGTGACGTTCCGGCTCCATCGCTTGCGCACGTCGAAGATCATGGCGTTGTACCAGGAGTTGCCATCGCTACTCTTCAACTCAATCGTGGAAAAAGCCGGATTCTGCCGCGGCGCTCCCTGTGGGAAGAACGGTGTTCCGTCTGATCGAATAATCGGGACGGCAGTGTTCACATCATTGCTACGCAGTAGATGCACGCCTCGCGACCCCGCGTAAGCCACCGTTGCCACAGTTTCCCACGGCAGTTCGCGCTGAATGCTGAGGCTATAGATATTCACGTATGGATTGTCCAAATCAAACTGAACCGGGCGAATTGAATTAGCGAAGGCGCACGAAAGCGGCGCGACGGGAAACGCCGGCCGGCAAGGCGAAGTGGCTGTGAACCCGATTGCGATGCGCGGCGTTGCCGGCGGATTTGTAACTGTGACGATAAGGTTCTGCTGGTTGTTCGTATTGAAGTAGAGGCCGTACCCCGCGCGCAAACTGGTATTGCCGTTACCGAACACATCCCAGGCAAGCCCGACGCGCGGGGACAGATTCAGTTTTGTCGGATTCTTGTAGAGTGGTCCAACTGTCGGACTCGTATCCGTCAGAGATGGCAGAGCGGAGTCGCGGCCATAGATGTCCACGGGCAACGTCGCCGTTTCGTAACGCAGCCCGGCATTTACCGTCAGTCGCGGGTGGACCTTAAGATCGTCCTGAAGGTAGCCCGCGAAAAAAGTGAAGCGCCAATAGCGATCGAGAGCGCCAGTTGGCGTGAGTCCAAGAAAGCTTTGTGGATTATTGGTTAAGAAATTTCTAAGGTTAGCAAACGTCCAGATGCCCAGCGAGAACGTCGGGTTCACCATATTGTCCTGGTACCGTTCGACGACTCCGCCCGCTTTGATGATGTGGCGCCCTCGGGTATGGACCATACCATATTCAAACCCAAAGACATTCTGCGTGAGTCGCACGCTAACTGAAGTCTGTGGACCAAACCGTGGAATGCCACCAATGTCGATGTTCCCAACTAATTCTCGTCCGGGTACGAATGGTTGCAGCGGCTGCGTTGTATTTGCTTCTACTTGTTGGCCGATGCGCGTGCGACTGAAGCCGAGACGAAAGGTGTGAATGGTGGTGGAACTTTGGATAAAGCGGTCTTCTGCCGTAAAGAATTGGTTCCGCGAACGAAACGATCGCGGGAACTGCGGGAAGTCGGTTGGCAGTTGCTGGTCTGCATCATCGAACGTGTAACGCGCGAAAAACTGGTGCTGATTGTTCCAATTTTGGTCGACTCGGCCCTGCAGGAAATGTTGTGTGATCTGACGGTTGAAACCGAAGTTATACTCCGCCAACCCGCCACCCAGGCTCGCGCCATTCGGCAAAGGGAACTCGTCAAGATATGGTTTGACGGCCGAGTTGACTGTGACGTTACCGCCCGTTGGCAGGATACCGTTGCGAGCATTGATATCCGGCACTACAGTTCTAATTGTCTGTCCCAGGTTTTCTCGCAACGACTCATAGCCCAAAAAGAAGAACGTTCGATCGCGTTTGATTGGACCGCCAAAGCTTCCGCCAAACTGGTTCCGCTTAAACTCCGGCTTCTGGCTTCCGTCAAAAAAGTTACGCGCGTCGAGATTGTCATTGCGATGAAATTCGTAAAGCGAACCATGAAATGAGTTCGTGCCGGATTTGGACACTGCGTTGATCTGCCCGCCAAAGTTCCGGCCAAACTCGGCGCCATAGGAATTGGCTTCTACGCGAAACTCCCTGATGGTTTCTACGCCAAGCGCCGTACCTGCCGCACTGCCCGCTGGTCCGTTTGTGAAATCGTTTTGCGGCGTGCCATCCAGGAGGTAGACGTTGGAACGAGGATCCTGACCGTTGATGCTGGTAGCGAGACCGTGAGCGACTACTGACCCTCCATCGCGATGTGTGTACGCGACGACGCCAGGTTGCAAGAGCGCGAGATCGGTGTAATTTCTCCCGTTCAAAGGTAGATCGCGAATGAGTCGTTCGCTTACCAGATAACTCAACTCGGCGCTCTCTGTGTTCACGAGCGACTCGCCACTGTCGACGATCACGTTTGCTGTCAAACCCGCGATTTTGAGCACAAGTGAAATATGAACGGTTTCGTTCACGGTCAACCTCACGGTTTGCGGAACGAGTGGCTCAAAGCCGTCGTGCTCGGCGCGCAACTCATATGTTCCAACAGGAAGAGCAGGAAAAACGAATCGTCCTTCAGGTCCGCTGGAAGTAGTTCGCGTAACGCCGGTTTCTATTGCCGTCGCAGTGATTCGCACACCAACCAACAAGGCGGCGTTGGTGTCCTTTACCTCGCCTGTAATCGTACTTGTAGTTTGAGCAGCGATACTGGAGGCGAGTGACAGCAGAAATGCCAGGGCAAAACTCAGTCTCATTCTAGTTGTAT
>CBFGMX010000189.1:0-10315 GCA_965649955.1 uncultured bacterium | reverse complement strand
ATAAGAACATCAAAGAAGGCACAACTCCTTGAGAAAAAAGCGAACTCTTGCATTCAGCATCTGCCTCGCAGTCTTCATTTCAATCTGGTTGCCGGTTGCCCAAATGAGCTCTCAGGAGAGGCTTCCAGACTACAAGAATCCTCGTTTACCGGTCGAACGGCGTGTCGCCGATCTGCTTTCGCGCATGACGCTGGAAGAAAAGGTCGCCCAGTTGACGTGTCTTTGGTCCAACCGGCCCCAGGTCAATCCGCAAACAGATTTCTCCACTGATCGCGGCGATTTCTCTCCCGCCAAAGCAGCGGAGGTGATGAAATTCGGAATCGGGCAGATAGCACGACAAAGAGAACGCAAGGGGCCGCGCGAAGGAGCGGAGTTTGCCAACGCCGTACAGAAGTGGCTGCGTGAGAACACGCGACTCGGCATTCCGGCGATTCTCCACGACGAGATCCTTCACGGCCATATGGCCAAGGGCAGCACCAGCTTTCCTCAACCAATCGCACTCGCGACCGCCTGGGATCCGGAATTGATCACGAGAGTGTTTACGGCCGGCGCACTGGAGACGCGTGCGCGGGGAAGTCAGCAGGTGCTTGGGCCCAACCTCGATCTCGCTCGCGATCCGCGGTGGGGCCGTACCGAGGAGACTTACGGAGAAGATCCCCATTTCACCTCGCGCATGGCCGTCGCAATTGTGAAAGCATTGCAGGGATCCGGACCAGGTGTGGATGAAAACCACGTGATTGCCACCGCAAAACATTTCACGGCGCATGGACAGCCTGAGAGCGGGACGAATATTGGACCAGTGAACTTTTCCGAACGAGCCTTGCGCGAGACGTTTCTGCCGAGTTTCAAGGCTGCCGTGGTTGAGGCGGGCATCATGAGTGTGATGCCTTCCTACAACGAGATCGACGGCGTTCCGTCTCACGCAAACAAGTGGTTGCTGCAAAAGGTTTTGCGGGAGGAATGGGGATTCACGGGACACGTGGTGTCAGACTACTATGCGATTCCACAGATGCTGGATCTGCATCACATCGCGCCAGATAAATCCACGACGGCAAAACTCGCGATCGAAGCGGGCGTCGACGCCGAAACGCCTGATCCCGATGCGTTTCCCACGCTGGTGAATCTGGTGAAAGAAGGGCGAGTTTCTGAGGCGACCATCAATCAGGCAGTCGCTCGAAACCTGCGCGCCAAGTTTCTCCTGGGGTTATTTGAAAATCCTTACGTCGACGTCGAACGCGCCGTGCGCGTTACAAACTCGACCGAGCACAGAGCGTTGGCGGCGGAAGCGGCCCGCAAGTCGATCACCCTGCTGAAAAATGAAAACAACTTGTTGCCGTTGAATGTGAGTGCGTTAAAGTCGATCGCGGTCATTGGTCCAAATGCCGCGGAAGTGCACCTTGGTGGTTACAGCGATGAGCCCGGACGTGGCGTCAGTGTACTTCAGGGAATAAAGGACAAGGTGGGAGATAGAGTCAAAGTTGCGTATGCTGAAGGCTGCAAGATAACAAAAGAAGGTGGCAACTGGTTTGCCGACCGCGCCCAACTGAGCGATCCGGCGGAAGATCAGAAGTTGATCGACGAAGCCGTGTCCGTGGCGAAGGCTGCGGACGTCGCGTTGCTCGTGCTCGGCGGAAACGAGGACACCAACAAAGAGGGATGGGCCGACAACCATCTTGGCGATCGCGACAGTCTCGATTTGGTAGGCCGGCAGAATGATCTCGTTAAGGCTGTTCTCGAGACTGGTAAACCAACCGTTGTTTTGCTGATCAACAGTGGTCCACTTTCGATCAACTACATCGCCGAAAACGTTCCCGCCATACTCGAAGGCTTTTATTTAGGACAGGAAACCGGCGTGGGTGTCGCGGACGTTCTCTTTGGCGACTACAACCCAGCGGGCAAATTGACCATCAGCTTCCCGCGCTCAGTGGGCCAGTTGCCACTCTACTACAATCGCAAACCGACGGCGCGTCGCGGTTATCTCTTCGCCAACAAGGAACCGTTGTTTCCGTTTGGATTTGGGTTAAGTTACACGACGTTTGCTTATTCAAATCCGAAGATCAGTCCGGCGCGCATTGGCCCGAGTGAGAACGCGACAGTCAGCGTTACCGTCACGAACACGGGCAAACGCGCGGGTGACGAGATCGTGCAGCTCTACATTCGCGACCTGGTCAGTTCGGTTACGCGGCCCATCATGGAGCTCAAAGACTTCAAACGCATTTCGCTCGCGCCGGGCGAAAGCAAAACAGTTGATTTCGTCATCACACCCGACAAACTTTCGTTTCTCGATCTGAACTTGAAGACCGTCGTCGAGCCGGGTTGGTTCGACATCATGGTCGGCACAAGTTCGGTCAAGTACGAGCGGGTGAAACTCGAGGTTGTTACAAAATAAGGGCAGCACAAAATGGCAAGCGACACTTACAAACCGAAACCTGAGCATAAGTTCACTTTTGGTCTATGGACCGTCGGCAACCGCGGGCGCGATCCGTTTGGCGATGCGACGCGTCCCACACTTAGTCCAGTCACGATCGTTAAACGCTTGAGTGAGCTCGGTGCTTACGGCGTGAACCTGCACGATAACGATCTGCTACCGATCGACGCGACTGCCGCGGACAGAGATCGCATCGTGCGCGAGTTCAAGCAGGCGCTTAACGATCACGGCATGAAGGTGCCGATGGCAACTACGAACCTCTTCTACGATCCCGTCTTTAAAGACGGTGCTTTCACTTCAAGCGATCCTAGAGTGCGTCTCTATGCCTTGCAGAAGACGATGCGCGCAATGGATCTTGGCGCGGAGTTAGGAGCGCATATTTACGT
The DNA here is from genome assembly GCA_965649955.1 of uncultured bacterium. Lineage (GTDB taxonomy): Bacteria > Acidobacteriota > Blastocatellia > Pyrinomonadales > Pyrinomonadaceae > PSRF01. The sequence continues at coordinate 7,501 of CBFGMX010000189.1, read as the reverse complement.
GTTCTGGGGTGGCCGCGAGGGCGCTGAAGTAGATGCCGCCAAAGATCCGCGTGACGCGTTGAAGTGGAACCGCGAAGCTCTCAACTTCCTTTGCGAATACTCGATCGATCAAGGTTACAACTATCGCTTCGCGCTGGAAGCAAAACCGAATGAGCCACGCGGAGATATTTACTTACCGACGACGGGTGCGATGCTCGGTTTTATCGCCACGCTCGATCATCCTGAAATGGTCGGGGTCAATCCCGAAGTGGGCCACGAACAGATGTCGGGGCTCAACTTCTACCACGTAGTGGCCCAGGCAATCGAAGCTGGCAAGCTGTTTCACATCGATCTGAACGATCAAAAAGGCCCGCGTTTCGATCAGGACCTGCGCTTCGGGTCGGAGTCGATCAAGAACCTCTTCTTCTTAGTCAGGTTGCTGGAGAGTTCCTACGATGGGCCACGGCACTTTGATGCGCATAGTTATCGCAGTGAGAACGAGCAGGGAGTGTGGGAGTTTGCCGCGGGCTGTATGCGGAATTACCTGATTTTGAAAGAGAAAGCGCGGCAGTTCGACGAGGACAAGGAGATTCAGGCACTGCTGGCGGAGATACAAAACGGCTCAGGAGATCATGTTGAACTGCTTGGACCATACAGCCGCGAAAAGGCGAACAAACTGAGGGAGCTTTCGCTGGACCGCGCTGAATTAACACGCAGGATTTTACCGTATGAACGGTTGGACCAGCTAACGGTCGATATCTTATTCGGTGTGCGTTAGAACATGACAACCTTAAAATTCGCGTTATCCGTGTTTCTTTTGCTCGCTTTTGTCTCGCGCGCGCAGCTTCCGTCTCCACCTCCTTACAAAAACCCGAACCTTCCGATTGAGGTGCGTGTCGCCGATCTCATGTCGCGCCTGACGCTGGAAGAAAAAGTTGCGCAGATGATGAATGCAACTCCGGCGATTGAGCGTCTCGGTGTCCCTGCGCATGACTACTGGAACGAGGCTTTGCACGGCGTTGCCCGATCCGGAATCGCCACTGTGTTTCCGCAGGCCATCGGGTTGGCGGCCACCTGGGACACGAAACTGATGTATGAAGTGGCTGACGTCATCTCGACGGAGGCACGCGCGAAGCATCATGAGTATGCGCGCAACAACCAATTCGGTCGTTATCAGGGGCTGACTTTCTGGAGTCCAAACATCAACATCTTTCGCGACCCGCGTTGGGGCCGCGGCCAGGAAACATACGGCGAGGATCCCTACCTGACCGGGAGGCTTGGCATCCAATTCGTTCGCGGACTGCAAGGTAACGACCCGCGTTATTTCAAGGTCATCGCGACTCCAAAACATTACGCCGTACACAGTGGACCAGAACCTGAACGCCACGCGTTCGACGCGATAGCTTCCGAGCGGGATCTCCGCGAGACTTATCTGCCTGCATTTCGCGACACGATTGTTGAAGGCAAGGCTTACTCGGTGATGTGCGCATACAACCGCACGAACGGCGAACCGTGCTGCGCCAACAAAAGGCTGATGGTCGACATTTTGCGCGGCGAGTGGGGATTCGATGGTTACGTCGTTTCAGATTGCGGTGCGATCTACGACATCTGGAAATTCCACAAGGTCGTGCCCACTGAAATGGAGGCTTCAGTGCTCGGCGTTAAAGCCGGCACCGATTTGACGTGCGGTACGGAGTATCCGTCGCTGGTCCAGGCCGTGAAGCAGGGTCTGATCACTGAAGCCGAGCTTGACACGTCCGTCAAGCGTCTGCTGACAGCTCGTTTTCGGCTGGGCCAGTTTGATCCGCCGGAGATGGTTCCGTACGCCCGTATTCCTTTTTCGCAGAACGATACTGACGAACATCGCCAGCTCGCGTTGAAGACTGCGCGTGAGTCAATCGTGCTTTTGAAAAATGTCGACCGTACGTTACCGCTGAAGAAGGACCTGAAGAGCATCGCCGTCATTGGCCCAAATGCTGACTCGCCGGAGGTGTTGTGGGGTAATTACAACGGTAATGCGTCACGGTTGTTTACGCCTCTCGCCGGAATCAAGAACGCAGTCTCGAAGGATACGAAAGTCGTTTACGCGCTCGGGTCCACGCTAGCCGGTGAGCCCGTCGTGCCCGTTCCCGCTTCGGCTTTGACTGTGAATGGAACAGAACCGGGATTGAAGGCGGAGTATTTCAATAACCAGGAGCTGCGTGGTCCAGCGGCAACTGTGCGAACGGATGCGCGCATTGATTTCGACTGGGGGCGTTACAACCCGACACCGGAGTTGACTGGAAACAATTTTTCCGTTCGGTGGACCGGCAAACTCAAACCACCTGAATCCGGCAACTACACCATCGGATTCACCGCCGACGATGGTGCACGGATCTACATCGATGGAAAACTCCTGGTTGAAGCGTGGTCCAGCAATCCGACGAAGACTGTGACAAAGGAGATTGCGCTTGAAGGCGGCCGCAGTTACGACCTGCGTATGGAGTACTTTCAAAACAACCGCGAGAACATTGCCAAGCTTGTCTGGTCGTATCCGCGGCTGTCGGAGCGATTGCTCGAGGAAGCCGTAACGGCAGCGCGGGAATCAGACGTGAGCGTTGTAGTTCTCGGTATTTCGGCGCGGCTCGAAGGCGAAGAGATGCCGGTGCATGTCGAAGGCTTTCGCGGTGGAGATCGAACGGACCTTTCCCTGCCGAAGTCTCAAGAGGCATTGTTGAAAGCTGTAGCTGCAACCGGTAAGCCGGTGGTCGTGGTGTTGTTGAGTGGCAGCGCAGTAGCGGTCAACTGGGCCAACCACAATGTGCCTGCGATTCTGGCGGCGTGGTATCCCGGCGGTGAAGGCGGGACCGCGGTTGCCGATGTGTTGTTCGGCAATTACAACCCGGCCGGTCGTTTGCCGGTTACATTTTATAAAACGGTGGACCAGTTGCCTCCGTTTACCGACTACAGCATGCAGGGTCGCACGTATCGTTACTTCAAGGGCGAGCCGCTTTATCCGTTTGGTTACGGTTTGAGCTATACGAACTTCGTTTACAGCGACCTGCGCATCGATTCTAAATCGGTGAAGGCGGGTCAACCCGTAAACGTAAGTGTGGACGTGACGAACGCCGGCGAGAGGCTGGGTGAGGAGGTGGTCCAGTTATACCTGACTGACGCGGCAGCGTCGGCGCCAGTGCCGATTCGCAACCTGGTTGGTTTCGATCGTATTTCGCTTCGACCGCGAGAAAAACGAAGCGTTTCATTCACTATCACACCGCGGCAGATGTCGTTGATCGATGATGGTGGTAAGCGTGTGATCGAACCTGGTGAATTCACCATCTTCGTCGGCGGCGGCCAGCCTGGTTTTACGCGTGCCAGTACGGGCGTGAGCGGCCGCTTCACAGTTTCCGGAAAAGTGTTGGAACTCGCCGAGCGATAACTCTCTTGACCACCCTATGAACCGCAAACGAAATGTGATCAGCTCACTGTGTTTGATTCTTTTCGTTGCAACAGTTTGCCTGGCGAATCCTCGACCGGGCAGGACCTTCTCCTTCAATCAGTCGTGGCGTTTTCAACTTGGCGATATCGCCAACGCCAAAAACGCGGTGTTCGACGATTCTAAGTGGCGGCAGCTTAATCTTCCTCACGACTGGAGTATCGAAGGTCGCTTCAGTGAAAACGCCCCGGCCGGTACTGGCGGCGGCGCATTGCCCGGTGGGATTGGCTGGTACCGCAAAACGTTTTCAGTTGGTGCGGGCCTGGAAAGAAAACTGATCTTCATCCAATTCGACGGTGTTTATCGAAACAGCGAGGTCTGGATCAACGGTCACTATCTCGGAAAGCGTCCCTACGGTTACAGCACGTTCCAATACGAACTGACGCCGCATCTGGTCTACGGTGAAAAGCCGAACGTGATCGCGGTCAGAGTCGACAACTCACAACAACCGAATTCGCGCTGGTATTCCGGTTCGGGTATTTATCGAAACGTTTGGTTGACTACGCTCGATCCGGTTCACGTCGAACATTGGGGCACGTACGTGACGACGCCCGAGGTCAGCGAACAGTCGGCGACCGTCGTAGTAAAGACGAAGTTGAATAATCGTTCGAACAGTACCGCTCCGGTAGACCTTACGACCAGTATCCGGCACGCGGAAGACGGCAGAGAAGTCACGCGAGTCACGGAGAAGGGAGTCGTTTCGAAAGGGCTTCGTGCTGAAGTAAGTCAGACCCTGAAAGTTCCAGCGCCGAAGCTTTGGTCGGATGAGAGTCCTTACCTTTACAAAGTCGTCTCGCAGCTAACGCAGGGCGGGAGAGTGATCGATCTTTACGAGACGCCGTTTGGCATTCGCACGTTTCGCTTCGACGTTGAAAAGGGGTTTTTTCTCAACGGCAAACCGGTGAAGATCCGTGGCGTCTGCAATCATCACGATCTGGGTTCACTCGGCGCGGCTGTCAACACGCGCGCTATCGAACGACAGTTAGAGATACTGAAGGCAATGGGTGTGAACGGCTTGCGCACTTCCCACAACCCACCCGCTCCTGAACTGCTCGATCTCGCTGACAAGATGGGTTTCATCGTCATGGACGAGGCATTCGACGTCTGGAAGATGCAGAAGACGAAATTCGATTACCACCTTGATTGGGACGAGTGGCACAAGCGCGATCTCGAAGACATGGTGCTTCGGGATCGCAACCATCCGAGCATCTTCATCTGGAGCATCGGTAACGAGGTGATGGAGCAGTGGAACAAGAATCCCGAGGGCGGCACGATCAGCAGAGAGTTAGTCGCGATCGTCCGCAATCTCGACGGCACTCGTCCGATCACCGCCGCGTGTAACGGTGTGAGCCGCGACAACAAAGTGCTCACTGAAGGCGATCTTGATCTCGTCGGCACGAATTACCATCACGCACAACTTCCCGAGTTTGCGAAAATGTTCCCGGGACGACCGATCATCGGCGCCGAGACGAACTCCTCGGTCCATACGCGCGGAAGCTACACGATGCCCTCCGACGAGATCCGGCGTTGGCCCAGGAAACAGGAAGACATTCTGAAGCTCGGGCCAACTTACGAATGTTCCGCCTACGACAACTCGACTGCGCCGTGGGGCTCCGCGCACGAAGAGCACTGGAAGCTCGTTAAGAATCGCGATTGGTTCTCGGGCATGTTCATCTGGACCGGCTGGGACTACCTGGGAGAGCCGACGCCGTTTCCGTGGCCCGCCGTCAGTTCGTATTTCGGTATCATCGATCTCGCCGGTTTTCCTAAAGATCCGTACTATTTTTACCAGAGCGAATGGACCAGTTCGCCGGTGTTGCACGTCTTTCCGCACTGGAACTGGAAACAGGGCGAGAAGGTTGACGTCGTTGCTTACTTCAACAACGCCGACGAAGTCGAACTATTTCTGAACGACCGGTCGCAGGGAACGAAGCGAAAACAGGGCGACGACATGCACGTGTTCTGGCGGCTTGAATTCGAACCGGGTTCGGTGAAAGCGGTATCGCGAAAGAATGGTCAGGTCGTACTGACCAAAGAAGTGACGACTGCGCAAGCGCCGGCGAAGATCCTTTTGACTCCTGACCGGCAAACAATCAAAGCCGATGGAAGCGATCTTTCATTCGTAACTGTTCAGGTCGTAGACAAGAATGGCACGGTCGTTCCGGCCGCTGATAACCTCATCAGATTTGAGGTAAGCGGCGCCGGGTTCATTGCGGGTGTCGATAACGGCAACCAGATCAGTCACGAGCCGTTCAAGGCCGATCAGCGCAAGGCGTTTCACGGAATGGCGCTGGCGATCGTTCAGTCAAAAAAGAAGGGCGGACAGATTATTTTGAAAGCGACCTCGGATAATCTGGCGCCTGCTTCAATTGTTATCAATACTCATTAAGTTGCTCCATGCATGGCTTAGCCTGCGGAGCCGTACGGTAACCACTTTTAGGTCAAAGATTCTATGCATAATCGACGAAAGTTGAACATGTGCTGGCTGGCGCTGGTGCTGGCCGCCTTCGCAGTTTGTTTACCAACACAGCTTATGTCTTCCTCGCAAGCTCAAACCACCGGATCGTACAAGGCGACGCTGGCGATTCGTTTGGACCAACCGCGATGGGTTATCAACCGCAACATCTACGGACAGTTCGCCGAACATCTCGGACGGCTCGTTTATGAAGGTCTTTGGGTCGGAGACAATTCACCGATCGCGAATACGCGCGGCCTGCGAAACGACGTGGTTACCGCGCTGAAAGAACTGCGCGTCCCGGTTTTGCGTTGGCCGGGCGGCTGTTTTGCCGACGAGTATCACTGGCGCGACGGGATTGGACCACGCGACAAGCGGCCACGCCGGCCGAATGCGAGTTGGGGCGGCGTCGACACGAACCACTTCGGCACGCACGAGTTCCTCGATCTCTGCGAGATGCTGGGCGCAGATGCTTACATTAACGGCAACGTCGGCAGCGGCTCACCGCAGGAGATGATGGAATGGATCGAGTACATGACCTCCGACTCTGATTCAGATCTCGCGAACCTGCGCCGCCGCAATGGTCGCGAAAAGCCGTGGAAGATTCCATATTTCGCCGTAGGGAATGAAACGTGGGGCTGCGGCGGCAACATGCGGCCCGAGTACTATGCGGACGTCTATCGCCAATACGCTACGTTCATCAAGAACCACGCAGACAATCGCATCCAGAAGCTCGCGGTGGGAGGTTACGATGAGAATTACAACTGGACCGAGGTACTGATGTCGCAAGCCGCGAAGTACATGGATGGTCTCTCGCTGCACTACTACACATTGCCGACGGGCAACTGGGATAAGAAGGGATCGGCTACGCAGTTTGATGAAAAGGAGTGGCACGCGACGTTAGCCCGAACGTTGCGCATGGACGAGTTCATTCAAAAGCACAGTGCGATCATGGATAAGCACGATCCGCAGAAGCGCGTCGGACTGATGGTGGACGAATGGGGCACGTGGTATGACAAGGAACCGGGGCGCGATATGGGAGCGCTGTATCAGCAGAACACGTTGCGCGACGCGATCGTTGCCGGTATTAACCTGAACATCTTCCACAAGCACGGCGAACGCGTGCGGATGACCAACATCGCGCAGATGGTCAACGTGCTACAGGCGATGATACTGACGGACAAAGAGAAGATGGCGCTCACGCCGACGTATCACGTGTTCAGGATGTACCGCGTGCATCAGGGAGCGACGATGATACCGATAGATCTGAGCGCGCCCGAGTACAGATCAAACGAAGCATCCGTCCCGTCGCTGAGCGTTTCGGCTTCGCGCGACGCAGAGGGCCGCGTACACGTGTCGGTCGTCAATCTCGATCCCAACCGGTCCGCGGAAATCTCAGCAACGTTTTCCGGTGGACCGGTTAAGACTGTCACAGGAGAACTGCTTACTGCCTCAGCAATTAACGCGATGAACACCTTCGACCGGCCAAACGCTGTCACACCAGTGCCGTTCAAAACGTACAAGCTCGCAGGTTCGCAATTGGATCTGAATGTTCCTGCGAAGTCGGTCGTGGTTCTCGAACTTCGGTGAAA
>CBFGMX010000188.1:0-10325 GCA_965649955.1 uncultured bacterium | reverse complement strand
GCGGGACTCGGCGAGGGCGATGCGGAAGGTGAAGGGCTCGGACTCGGCGCAACCTGACCACCGAACGTTTCTTCACCGCCCGTGCCGGTGCTGGTGCCTACTTCGATTTGCGCATAAAGGACGTTCGGATTCGATCGCGAGACGTCGAGACCGATGCGTCCGAGAATGCCTTCGGGTAGACCGGCGCCTTCGAGTTTCCTCCACGTCTTGCCGGCGTCGATCGTCTTCCAGATACCGTTGTTTGGTCCCCCGCCGTTAAAGCCGAAGTTGGTGCGGCGTCGCTGATACGAAGCGGCGTAGAGGGTCTTGCTGTCAGACGCGTCCATCGCGAGGTCGGTGAACCCAGTGTCTTCGTCGATGAACTTCACGTTGGTCCATGTCTTCCCGCCGTCCGTTGTTTTGTAAACGCCGCGCTCTTTGTTTGGTCCAAACAAGTGACCGATCACGGCGACATAAACGGTGTTCGGATCTTTCGGATCGATGACGATGCGTCCGATGGTCTGCGAGTCTTCGAGCCCCATCTTCGTGAACGTCTTTCCCGCGTCGACTGATTTGTAAATGCCGTCGCCGTAGCTGGAACTCTGGCGGTTGTTTGGTTCACCGGTTCCCACCCACACGATGTTTGGATCAGACGGTGCGACGGCGATGTCGCCGATTGAATGCGTGCCGTAAGTGTCGAAGATCGGGGTGAACGTCGTGCCGTTGTTCGTCGACTTCCAAACGCCATTGGTCGCGAAGGCGACGTAGATGATGTACGGGTTCTGTTCCGGCACGGCGAAGTCGTCGATGCGTCCGCCCATGCTGGCCGGGCCGATGCTGCGAAAGACGAAGCGCTTGAGCGTCGGATCGGTTGACCAGTTGATTGGAGTTGGCGTTGGACTGGGGCTGGGGCTGGGGCTGGGGGCCTGGGATGCTGCCTGATTCTGAGGCGTCGCGGCGTTTTGCGAATACACCGTGACTGTGGCCAGCGCCACAGCAATAACGACTACGAGCGCGAGCCCAAAATCGTAAACGGAGCGGGACCGGTCCTTCATGCGAAAGTGTCCTTTCACTTAAAATGGTTTTTCGAAACTGCGGGATAGAACTATTGCCTTAGAAAAAAGGCCATCAGAACGGTAGCAACGCAACCCATTTTTTCGTTGGTTGAATTGCGGAATATAAATAAAGGGCGGCGGGAATGCAATACAATGCTTCGCTAAATCGCATGTTCTAATCGGGAGTATTCGGGTTTCCAGTGGAGGCGCGAATGACTCGTCGATCCTGCTTCAGTAATTCCTCTTCAAGAACTTTTTCCCAGTTGTCAGGTTTACCACCAACCGGCGCTAGGGGCTGTCGCGGACCAGCAGGTCGAAAATTGAATTCTCTCGTAAAGAAAAATGAGGTCGTTTGGGGGTGGATGTTACCAGGGACGGGACCGTTGAAATCGACTTCGATCAGGTTGGCGTCACGCAAAAACATCGCGGTGGCGGGCAGCCAGTCAGAGTTGTCAAGAATGATGAGTCCGTTAACGTCCAAATGAGGGAGCGCCGCTTGAGCACATTGATAACGAACGCGAGACTTTGCGTATCCGTCGATCACGATGATCTGAAAACGCCCGTCAATCGTTTCTGCGTAGGCCTTGAACTGTTCACGTAACTCCGGGGAGGGATGGTAATCCTCCTTCTTGTCGATCGGCGCCAGTATGAGTCGCGCGTTCGACGGGGCGAGCCTGCCAATCTTTTCGTACCAGACCGGATTATGCTCGACGCTTATCACTTCCCTCGCTCGCGATGCCCAAAACAGAGTTGAGTATCCCGAGCCGTATTCAAACACCCGTTTGTCGGACAAGTCCCAATTCTTCAGGGCTTCGATGGCCGGATAGGTGAACCAGGGAACGTATTTATGCTCCTGATCCCGAAGCTTTCCATCCCGAACACTCGCGAAGTACGCCTGATCAGACAGCAGAACTTTGCAGGCGTTGACGCTGAATTTGATCGCTTTCAGTGTTCGGCTAAGATATTGACCAGGCGACATCAACAGCAGTGTAGCGGGGGTATTTGGGCGTCTTCAACTCTTCGAAACAGTCTCGAAAGACTTTTTCCACTTCAACGGCATAGAGTCTCGCCAGTCCCCAGCAGAAGTGAGAGCGAGGTACTCGCCCGTAGCTCTTCTTTACAGGCCATCGTCGGAGATTTAGAGTCGAACAATCATGCATACAAGGATCCGCTTAGCTTTTACTCTCTGGATCTTCGGGCTTCTTCTCGTTGTCCCTACTCCAAGTCGCGCCCAGGAACGACTGTGCGATCCATCGTTTGAGTATTGTTACTGGTCAATCCTCGATCTTGTCCGCAAAGAGACTGTCGGGATCGACATGGCCTTTTACATGATTCAGCTTCCGGAACTGGCGGACGAGGTCATCAAGCGGCATCAGGCAGGCGTGCGTGTGAGGCTTACGGTCGAGCCACGTGCTGATCTGAAGTTTCCCGGTAACCAGCCATTGCTGGATAAGTTCAAGGCCGCAGGCATTCCCATGCGCTACAAAGTGGGTGATGGGATCGTACATGTGAAACTGATGTTGCTGGCGGGCCAGAACACGGTGCTGTTTACGGGTTCCAATTTCGGTGACGCTGATGTTTGGCCTTACGATCCGTTTAACAACTATGTCGACGGCGCCTGGTATTTCAGTGACGACCCCGCAGTCGTGAACAGTTTCAAAACGAGGTACGACGACGTTTGGACCAACACGACGCTGTATGGTAACTACGCTAACATCAATGGTCCTCTAACTCGCACCTACCCGACTTTTCCGATCGACCCCGCTGTCAATTTTGTGCCGAACAACGATCCGGCACAGGACTATGGCAAACGCATGATGGAGGAGATCGATCGTGAAAACGTGAAGATCGACTTGACAATGTATCGCATCACGGATGTGGGCCTCTGTGATGCTCTGTTGAGAGCGCTGGCTCGAGGTGTGCCGGTACGCCTTCTGGCTGAACCGCTGGAGTATCGCTTCGATGCCAGCAGGCTGGGCGCCGAGTTTACCGGCCCTTACAACATCGATCGAATGCATGCGGCGGGTGTGCAGATCAAGATGCGGAAGCATCGGGGGCTTAATCACCAGAAGTCGGTGACGCTTTACGGTCGCGGTCTAACTGTTTTCGGTTCATCGAACTGGAGCTGGCAATCGTTCAACTTTCAGGAAGAGCACAACTACTTCACGACTAAGACGTGGTTCTTTCAATGGTTTGTCAATCAGTTCAATCGGAAGTGGAGTTCGGCGACGGAGTACGAACCGTTTGTGCCGCTGCCACCGGATGTGCCCATCAACAAAGCTCCGGGGAATGGTGTGACCGCCGGTGTATCGGTGATGTTGACGTGGGAAGGAGGACGTTGGGCCCACAAGTACGACGTTTACCTTGGGACAAATCCTAACAGCCTGCCGCGTGTCGCCTCTGATGTGGTTACGGGGACGCTGGGATCCGAGGGTTTGGAAACGTACCTGGCTTCCGGATTGCAGAGTGGAGTTACGTATTACTGGCGTGTAGTCGGTAAGACGATGGCGAATCAGACAGCGAATGGTCCAGTGTGGAGCTTCACGGCATCCAGCACGGCGCCATCGCCGACTCCTACACCGACGCCCGCCCCCGAGTCGCCGAACAACACGCGTGTTCCGCCGTCTAATCAGATCGTCGATAGCAGCGGTGGTGTCTGGACGCTTGTGAACGGCTCCATCTTGCGCGACGGCGCGGGCACAGGCGGCACAGGCTCGCAGATTCTTTACTGCAATCACATCGTGTATGTGCTGGGGGGCAACTCCGCCTGGTGGCGCTGGACCGGCGGTGGCTGGGTGCCGGCAGGATCCGTGGATCCCTGCGCTGGATCTACGCCGACGCCGACACCAACTCCAACTCCGACTCCGACGCCGACGCCAACTCCGACTCCGACTCCGACGCCGACTCCGACGCCGACTCCGACACCGACGCCGACTCCGACACCGACGCCAACTCCGACGCCCACGCCGACACCAACTCCGACTCCGACGCCAACTCCGACGCCCACGCCGACACCGCTCACGGAGTCGTCGAATAACACGCGCGTTCCGCCAGGTACCCAGATTGTCGACAGCACCGGTGCTGTTTGGACCCTCGCTACTAACGGGGCAATCTTGCGCAATGGCGCCGGCACAAGCGGCGCCGGTTCGCAGATTCTTTACTGCAATCGCATCGTGTATGTGCTCGGCATGGATAACCAGTGGTGGCGCTGGAACAATGACTGGACAGCAGTAGGTTTTGTCGATCCGTGCAGCGGAGCCACGCCAACTCCGACACCGACGCCAACGCCGAGCTCGGAGTCGCCGAATAACACGCGCGTTCCGCCGTCAAATCAGATTGTCGATAGCCAGGGTGCCGTCTGGACGCTTGGTACAAACGGAGCGATATTGCGCAACGGCGTCAGCGCACAGGGCGGCGTCGGTTCCGAGATTCTTTTATGCAATCACATCGTGTACGTGTTGGGCACCGACTTCCAGTGGTGGCGTTGGATTAACGGCTGGACACCCGTCGGTGTTGTCGATCCCTGCGGCGGCGCCAGTCCAACACCGACTCCTACACCTACACCTACTCCTACACCTACTCCTACACCTACACCTACTCCTACACCGACGCCGACCCCTACGCCGGTGCCCGGTGAAACCGTCCTGCTCGACGACAACTTCAACGACAACTCGCTGGACACCGTGAAGTGGCAGTCGAATAGCTTATTCAGCGGATTCACGGATCCTTCGGTGCCTGAAAGTGAGACAAGTCAGCGATTTCAGATCGGTCCGCTATTCGCCGGACAATCGGGCTCGCATTACAACGGCATCCGATCGACCAACACACATAATTTCACAGGAGCTTACAGCTACGTCGAGTTGGTCCAGGCGCCATCTGCTTCAACCAAAGGTGATGCGATGTTTACTGCCGGCATCGATCCGCACAACTACTATCGCATTTACGTCGAGGGAGGGATCTTTATCTGCCAGGCAAGAATCGGAGGCACAAAGAGAAACCTCTTCACCGCCGCATACAACCCAACCACACACCGTTACTGGCGCATCCGTCACGATTCGATTAGCGGAAACGTTATATTCGAAACGGCGAGTGATAACGGCGGCCTACCCGGAACCTGGACCATGCGTTTCAGCGAGCGCTGGGACACAGCCGCAGTCCCCGTAACCGCTGTGAGATTCGAACTCAAAGCCGGCACATGGCAACCCGAACCGGTCGCGCCCGGATTAGTTATCTTCGACAACTTCCGCGCCGCCCGTCCATGACGTGGTGGGTTAAAGTCAGCAGGGTTTACGTTTGTGAGTTTGTGAGACGTTTCGCATCGGCTTCGCCGCATGACCTGAGGCGATGGCGATGTCTCTCCGCCGTTAACCGCGCCACACGCCATTCTGAGCGTTGTCGGCGAGGCGTTTGGCGTCGGGGAGGGCTTCGAGGGCGCGTATCACTTGCGCGTCGCTATCGAGTGCCACGCGAGCGCCTGCGTCGTTCGAGAATGACGCGGTGATGATCTCCAGGCGAAGCCGAAGTTTGGTGAAGTCGAGTTCTTCGTCAATCTGTGCCGGTTGCACGCGATAATCCGGTTGCGTGCGCACGAAGTTGCGAAACGCTTCGACTACACGATCCGTGATCGGAAAGTCGGTCGCCTTCGCACTCTTCCCGTACTGCACTTTATCGACCTTGTACGATTCCAACCCCGGCAAAACTCCCGCCGCCAACTGACGCGTGAAATGAAACGCCGCCTCGGCGATGCGCAACCGCACCGGCGTATTCACCGGTTCTTTCACTTCGATGTCCGGCGTGATCCCGCCGCCACCGTAAAACACACGCCCGACAGCCGTCTGCACTCCAGGTCCATTGTGCGGATGCGGCGTCGGCGAAGCTATCGGCAACGGCGACTCGAGATTCCTCGGCCCATTACCTCCTTGAGGTGGAGGCGGTGACGGCGACTCATCCGAATCGTGAGGGTTGTAATACTCGTAAAGCGAGCCGTTCGAATAATCACGCTGTAACGAACGGCCATACGGAGTGTAGTAACGCGCGGTCGTCAGCGTCAGACCGGTATTAAACGGCAACTGGAAGATGCGTTGGACCAATCCCTTTCCAAAACTCGTCTCGCCGACAATTAATCCGCGGCCATGATCCTGAATGGCACCGGCAACAATCTCCGAAGCAGAAGCGCTGTTTCGATTTATCAGAATCACCAACGGCAACGTAGCCGGGTTTGAGCCGGTGGATTTGTAAACGGTAGGCTCGCTGTACTCGGTGCGGCCTTTAACGGAAACGACCACCTGGTTTCGCGGCAGGAACTGGCTCGCGACGTCGATTGCCTGATCGAGAAGCCCACCGGGATTGCCGCGCAGATCGAGAATGAGCTGGCGCATTCCCTGTTCCTGGAGGCGTTTCATCGCTTTCGACAACTCGTCGTCAGTCGAACGCTGAAAACCGCCAGTCAGACCGATGTACCCGGTGCCGGGACGAATCATGTAGTGATTGCGAATGCTCGGCAACGGAACTGCCGCACGCACGATCGTGAAATAGAGTGGCGCCGGATTTCCTGCGCGCTCCACTTTGATCGTGACCGGTTCACCCAAACCACCGCGCACATTTTTCGACACCTGCTCGCTGCTCCAACCACGCGAGTCTTTACCGTCGACCTCGACGATCCGATCCCCGTAGCGCAAACCGAGTTTCGCCGCGGGTGCACCCTCCACTGCCGACTGAACGTAAACACCGTCGCGATGCTTCACGATGGTGACGCCGATGCCGTAGAACCGTGAATCCTGGTCCTCTTTCAGCTTCTTGAACTCGCTGTACGGGAAGTAAGCCGAATGCGGATCGAGTGTCGAAAGCATTCCCTGAATTGCGGCCTGCGTAGCTTTTTCGTGGTCGATTTCGCCGGAATAGTTTGAAGTTATGGTGCCAACCGCCTCGTTGTAATCCTGCTCGATTTCGTCGACGACGCGGTAAGATTTGTTGGCGCTTTCGGAAGTGAGTCCGCTGAGTTTTTGCGTGGTTCCTATCATGCCGCCAAAGACGGCCGCAACCACGATCACAGCGGCCGCTGTCACGGTGAATTTCTTCGTGACCCATCCACCTTTGTATTCAGGCGAGGATGGTTCCAATTGGCGGGCAACTTCCATTGCCAAAATATAACACAGGCCTCGCCGCAGCCACGAAGTGCCAATCGGTGGGGCCAAACGGTGTGATATATTGCGATTGAGACCGCGAATGTCCCAGTTTCTCTCGATCGTAATTCCTGCATATAACGAAGCGGCCCGGTTGGGTAATTCCCTGCACGCCGTCGTCGACTACATGTGCCAGAACTACCCTGCGGGCGAAGTGATTGTGGTCGACGACGGTTCCAGCGACGAAACGGCCGCGCTCGCGCGACGCGCGTTGGCGAACAGTGGCACGCTTCGCACATCCGTCATCAGTTACAAATCAAATCTGGGAAAAGGAAGGGCGGTGCGGTTGGGTTTACTCGCTGCGCGTGGCGAGATCGCGCTCTTTTCCGACGCCGATCTCTCGACGCCAATTACCGAAGCACCGAAACTGATCGATCCGATTTTGAACAACGAGTGTGACGTCGCGTTTGGCTCGCGGGCGTTGGACCGGAAACTGATCGGTGTGCATCAACCGTGGCGACGCGAACAAGGCGGCAGAGTCTTCAATCTCGCGGTTCGTTTGGCGACGGGACTGCCGTTTTGGGACACGCAGTGCGGCTTCAAAGCATTCAAGATGTCTGTGTGCCGGCCGCTGGTTGAAGCAGCGACTGTCGATCGATTCGGGTTTGACGTCGAACTGCTTTATCTCGCGTATCGAGCCGGTTTGCGTCTGCGGGAGGTGCCGGTTCGTTGGGACCATAACGAGGGCAGCAAGATAAGTCTGTTCAGCGATAGTTTTAAGATGCTCAGCGAAGTCGGACTGATTCGCCAGCAAGCGCGCCGTGGTGTCTACGACGCCGCCATTCGTGCCGTGCATGATCGCACAACGCCGTGAGCTTTGTACTTTGCGCTTTGTACTTGGTATTTTTTCTCAAGCTGGTTCAGGCGCGGTAGCGGGTTCATAAACAAAGAACAAAGCCTTAAGCACCAACCACGATGACTGCACGGCTTAACGTCAATATCGATCACGTCGCGACGGTGAGACAGGCGCGCAGAGCGCCTGAACCGAGTGTGATCGCCGCCGCGATGGCGTGTGAGCAAGCCGGCGCGGACGGAATCACGGTCCATTTGCGTGGCGATCGCCGGCATATCCACGACAAAGACGTTCGACTGCTGCGGGAGACAGTTACGACTTACCTGAATCTCGAAATGGCCGCGACCGAGGAGATGTTGGAAATCGCGCGCCAGGCAGCGCCGGATGCGGTCACGCTCGTGGCGGAGAGACCGAACGAGATCACCACTGAAGGCGGGCTCGACGTGAAAACGAACGCGTCGACAGTGGGCAAGACGGTCGATGCGCTGCGCGAGAGCGACATACTCGCAAGTCTCTTTATCGATCCCGATCCGGTGCAGATCGGTGTCGCCCACGAAGTTGGAGCGCAGCAGGTGGAATTGTGTACGGCAGCTTACGCGGATGCGATGTTAGGCGCGCGCGGCATTCATGGTGAAGGAGCGGTACGGGCGAATCAGGAGTTGCGACGGTTGAGAGAGGCGGCTGAACTGGCGGCGCAGTATGGATTGCTCGTCGCGGCAGGTCACGGTTTGACTTATCGAAACGTCCGCGCGGTCGCCGCGATCGATCAGATCATCGAGTTCAATATCGGACACAACATCATCGCGCGCGCGGTGTTTGCAGGATTGGAAACTGCCGTCAAAGAAATGCGTGCGGTGATAGGCCGCTGATCCGTGCTAACGGGATGAGGCGAGCTGTAAGCGCACCACGGAACGTTCCAATTTCGCGCGCGCCACTTCGAAGTCCTCTTCAGTTCCACTCCACGTATTGAGCTGCTTCTCGAGACGTTCACGCGACAACTTCGCGCGCGCCGCGTCGATCTCTTCCGGGCGCTCAGCCACTTCCGCCAGCACCGCAACGTGATCGTCACGCACCTCGACAAACCCACCCGACACGTGCAACGGAAAACTCTTACCTTCCTGAACGTAGGTCAGTACACCGGTTTGGAGTTGGGAGATTAGCGGCGTGTGACCCGGAAGGATTCCGAGTTCACCACCAAATCCGGGAACCGTAACCATGTCCACGGACTCAGCCAAAACACGCCGCTCGGGAGTGACAACTTCGAGTTGTATCTTGTCTGACATAACCGGTTCGTTTTGTCTTACTGCGCGATCGTCTTTGCCTTTTCGATTGCTTCTTCAATCGTGCCGACCATGTAAAACGCCTGTTCCGGCAGATCGTCATGCTTGCCGTCGACAAGCTCACGGAAGCCGCGCACGGTGTCTTCAAGTTTGACGTACTTCCCTTCCAGACCCGTGAACTGCGCGGCAACAAAGAACGGCTGCGAGAAGAACTTCTGAATCTTGCGCGCGCGCGAAACGATCAACTTGTCTTCGTCGGACAACTCGTCGAGACCGAGAATCGCGATGATGTCCTGCAAGTCTTTGTAACGCTGCAACACACGCTTCACGTCCTGCGCCGTATCGTAGTGCTCCTTACCGATGATGCGCGGATCGAGAATGCGTGACGACGAAGCAAGCGGATCCACCGCCGGGTAAATACCGAGTTCCACGATCTGGCGTGACAATGCGGTGACGGCGTCAAGGTGCGCGAACGTCGTCGCGGGCGCCGGATCGGTGTAGTCGTCAGCAGGAACGTAAACAGCTTGAATCGACGTAACCGATCCAGTTTTGGTGGACGTGATGCGTTCCTGCATTTCGCCCATCTCCGTCGCGAGGTTCGGTTGATAACCCACGGCTGAAGGCATGCGTCCGAGCAGCGCCGACACTTCAGATCCCGCTTGCGTGAAGCGGAAGATGTTATCGATGAAGAGCAGCACGTCGAGTCCCTGATCGCGGAAGTATTCGGCGACGGTCAGTCCGGAAAGCGCCACGCGCAGACGCGCGCCGGGCGGTTCGGTCATCTGGCCGTAAATCAGCGCGACTTTCGACTTTCCGATCGTGTTCATGTCGACCTTCGACAGATCGAACGCGCCGGTGTCGTGGAAGTGCTTGTTGAACTGTTCGCCAAACTGGATAACCTGCGACTCGACCATTTCGCGCAACAGGTCGTTTCCTTCGCGCGTTCGCTCGCCCACGCCCGCGAACACCGAGAAACCCGCTCGCGCTTTCGCGATGTTGTTGATCAACTCCATCACGATAACGGTCTTGCCGACGC
>CBFGMX010000187.1:0-10518 GCA_965649955.1 uncultured bacterium | reverse complement strand
GATCGAAATGAGAGCTTCACGATTGCGATGATCTGTTCGAATTGTGACCACGTGAAGATCTATATGGCAGACCGCCTGGTGGCTGAACTCGATCCGGATCGAAAAGAGTTTCCGCATCTGAAGTACCCTCCATTCGTCGCAAACATTCGCAGCGCATTTGGCGGCGCCTGGGGTGACCTGCGAATGGATGGTTATATTGCCGGTAAGAAAGTGATCTCAAAAACAATGTCCGGAAAGGGCGCCGATCAACAATTCCATCTTGAGGCTGACGATCGCGAACTCATCGGAGACGGTATCGATGCCACCCGTGTGGTCATGCGTGTTACCGACGAGTTTGGCGGCGCTCGGCCGTTTGCGACCGGTGCGATTGCGCTCAGCGTGAACGGACCCGGCGAGATTATTGGCGACAATCCATTTTCGTTGTTTGGAGGCGTGGGAGCTGTTTGGATCAAGACCAGGCAAGCGGCGGGAATTATCCGGCTCACGGCGAAACACCCGACACTCGGATCTAAATCCGTCGAGATTCGCGTCAGGCGCGCCTCGGCTGTCTCGATCTAGCCACAAAAAGGCACAAGAGACACAAGCTAACTTGACTGTTGTGTTTTTTGTGCCCTTTTGTGGCTAAAGACGGACGAGTTCGGCGATCTTGACGGGTCGTTTTAGTTCCACACTTTTTCGGGCTGCGATGCCCGTCAGACAGGACATGGCTCCTGCGCGCGAGTCTGGGAGACGCATGTGTGCGGGCACATCAGCCTTGCGGAAGATCTGATCCTGAAGCCGACTATCGCCACCACTGTGTCCACCTTCAACTTTCGGAATCGGAATCAGCTCACGTTTGCCGAAGCTCCGGGTCAGGTACACCTCAGTCTCCACTTCGATCGGCCAGGGTTGACGTTCATAGTCCCGGATTTCCAGACGACCCTTCTCGCCATTGAACGCAAGCCGGTAACCCTCAAACGGCATGAACGCATTCAGCGAGTAATTCATGTGCGCGCCGCTTGAATACTTCACCACGGCGGACATAGTGTCGTAGATATCCACATCTTCACGAAAGACGCAGCCGTCTCGGTGGTATCCATCGACGTCTTCTGGACCGACGTAGAGTTTCATGCGCGCGGAACTTCTCGTAATGTCATAGAAGAATTTGCAATTAGATTTATGCGGACAAGGCCGGCAGTGCGTGTGCCGAAAGGGGCCCTTCTTCCCATACACTTCAAGGCTCCCCTGAGCCGAGACCTCGACGGGATCAGCGTTGAGCCACCAATTGATCAGATCGAAGTGATGAGTAGCTTTATGTACCCATAGACTACCGCCCTTCGACTTCAATCGATGCCAGCGTCGAAAATAATCAGCACCGTGATACACGTCCAGGTACCAACTGAAATCGACGGAAATGACACGGCCAATCTCGCCTGCCATTAGAATCTCTTTAATCTTCTGGTGCTTCGGTGCATAACGGTAGTTGAAAGTCACCACGATGTTTCGCTTATTGCGTTTTTCAGCATCGAGCACCGCGCGGCACTGTCTCTCGTCGATCACCATCGGCTTTTCAGTGATCACGTCAATCCCGCGATCCAGCGCTCGAGTAATGTACTCGCTGTGAAAACCGTCCACTGTCGTGACCATCAACAGATCGGGCTTAGTTTGATCGCACATGCGATCGAAGTTTGTGAACGTCGGACACTGCACGTCTATAATCTCTCGCGCGACGGCAACTCGTTTGGGATTGATGTCACAAAGTCCCACAACCTCGAGCACGTCGGAATATTTCTGGACCAGTTGGCGTCCCCACATGCCGGTAGCGCGATCACCCGTGCCCACGATGGCGTAACGCCGTCGCGGCGCAGTCACTGAAGCAAGGGCTGAATCTTTCAGCACCAACGACGCCGCAGCAGCGGCACCGGCGGTCTTCACAAAATCTCGGCGGGATAAATTGTTTGATTCTGACATCGTGAACTCTCCGTTATCGGCTCGAGGATTGGTTACTTGCCTTTGCTACTTCGACGGCATAGACATGAGTCGGCCCTAACATGTTGGAACGAAAGACGACCCACTTCATATCAGGGCTAAAGGTCACGTTCGGCTCGAGGCTGTAATCATGTTTTTGCAAATTCACCAGCTTCTCAGTCTTAAAGCATCCGGGCATGATCATTTGTTGGGCATTCAGCAACTGCGCGACGAGACTCGGGGCCAGTTCTTCAGGACGGAACAGGTAGATCCACTGACCGTTTTCCGGAGCCGCGACACTATTCGGACCTCCACCATCGCCGGCGAACATCTTTTCATCCGGTGAGACATTGAAATGGACCGACCACTCCGGCCGCGGCACATAATACTGCACGCGTGCTCCTGTGACAGTGTGATAACCCGCAACCCAGAAGACCTGGCTTTTGGGTGTCTGCAGATCGTACCAGAAAGTCTTGCCGTCGCCCGAGAAGAATTCGTGGCCGGCGATTTCCATGTTCATCGTGCGGGTGTGGATCTTGGTTAAGGCGCCGCCGTCAGTGCGGATGGTCCAAATGCGGTCCACCTTGTGCCACGGCCCCTCATGACAAAACATTAGCAGGCTGGGATCGGTTGGCGAGAACTGAATGTGATTGAGCCAATCGGTACTCTTGTGCAGCGTTTTACGTTCACCTGTCTTGATGTTTAACGTAAACAATTGCATCGGCCGGCGCTCGGCCAGCCGCCGTTCCATCATCGCGCCTTTGCCTGGATAGTTGTCGCGAGTCTCGCACCCGCCAGCAGAACTGGCCCATAGCCATGCGCAGCAAACGGACTCGTCGGTCTGTGGTAATAGAACGCCGGATCGAATGCCATTCCTGTACCGACGCATGTTCCCTCGACCTGTCCACGCATATTGACTTTGGTAGAGACCGCATTCCACGCGAGCAACGTCATCGGCCCGTAAGCCAGCGGGTCGATCCAGCCGCGATTGATGGCCCGGGCAAAGGCGTACGTGTAAATCGCCGTCGCCGATGTTTCGAGATAGGAGTCGTGGCGATCCAGCAGTTGATGCCAAAATCCCGATCCCGATTGATAACTCGCCAGCCCTTTTGCGTGTGCTCTGAGAAGTTGCAGCAGTTGCTGACGCGACGGATGGTGGCCTTATCACCCAGATTCTCTTTCCCTCCCCCAAGTTTGAGATTCCAAAGTGCAAAACCAGCTTGACATAAATGCAACGCTTTACTCAGTATTGCACCACACGGGACTACGGCTAGTAATTCTTGGGATACAGGTACGGTTCGGGCTCCATAATTCTCCCGACACCAAGGACCTTGATCGGAGCTACAAATGTCATCTCCAGAGCAAAAAAAGGCATACGACGAATCAACATCGCCACTTCATAACGAGGGCGAAACCCAGTCACAAGCAACAAACGGTGCCGGCGTCGAGCCCGATATGGGCAACATCGATAAGATCAGAGACATCCTCTTCGGCGGTCACATGCGCGACTACGACCGGCGGTTTACCCGTGTGGAGGAGCAGCTGGTTAAGGAATCTCTTGAGCTGCGTGAAGACACCAAAAAGCGTTTCGAAGCACTCGAGGCATTCGTTAAGGCCGAGCTCGCTGCGTTGGCTGATCGCCTTCAAGCTGAACAACGAACCCGCGACGACGCCGTCTCCGGCTTATGGCGCGGCGTCCACGAGTCGAGTCAGGCACTAAGTGCAAAGCTCGGTGAAGCCCAGGAGCAAACGGCGCGGGCGCATAGCGAGTTACGACAGCAAATTCTCTCGCAGTCGAAGGATCTCAATGATGAGATGCGCCGTAGGCAAGATGACGTAACGGCATTGATCCAGCGAGAGGTAGCGGATCTCAATCACGGCAAGACGGATCGTTCATCACTGGCTACCTTGCTCACTGAAATGGCCATGCGATTGAACAACGATCTCAAAATGCCCGTCGCCAATTAAGACCGCACTTGCTCATCTCGTAGGTCGCCACCATGCAGTCTGATACGCCGGACGTGCTTGATCAGGAGCTAGCTCCCTCTTCATCAAACGATGACGAGAGCATGGCGGAGCTCCGAACTCTGCTGCTTGGTCCCGCAGAAAAACAGATTGCCGAAGTACACGAACGACTAACCGATCCACGACGGCAACTTAAAGAAGTCAGTCATGTGTTGCCTGCCGCCATTCGGTCTCGCAAGGACGACGAACTCACCGACGCACTGGCGCCAACCGTAGCAGCCGCACTGCAGCAGTCAGTGCGAAAGAATCCTAAACCTCTCGCGGACGCGATCTTTCCAATCATTGGCCCAGCGATCAGGAAAGCGATCGCCGCTGCCTTGAGCGGGATGGTCCAATCACTAAATCAGAGCATGACCTACAGCCTCTCGGTTAAGGGTCTGAAGTGGCGAGTCGAAGCCCTGCGAACCGGGAAGTCGTTTGCGGAAGTAGTACTGCTCAAGACTCTGCGCTACCGGGTCGAACAAGTTTTCCTGATTCACAAGGAGACGGGGTTGCTGTTGCAGCAGGCGTCGGCGCCGGGAATAAAGGTTCAAGATGCTGACATGGTGTCGGCGATGCTGACTGCCATCCAGGACTTCGTGCACGACTCTTTTGCAACGCCCCAGGGCGACGAACTGGAGACGTTACAGGTTGGCGAACTAACTGTGTGGATCGAGCGTGGTCCATTGGCCGTGCTGGCGGCAGTTATCCGTGGCAACGCCCCACAAGATCTCAGACTGGTTTTACAGGAAACGTTGGAGCGTATTCACCTTCAGTTTGGTCAAGCGTTGAGTGCGTTTCAGGGTGACGCGTCGCCTTTCGAAGATACTGCGCCGCTCCTCGAAGATTGTCTCGAGGCCCATTACGATACGGGACAAGACGCGACCTCTCGTCGAAGAATCACTCCGCTAACAGTCATCGTCAGCTTACTGGTTATCGGACTGCTGGTTTGGGGATTCTTCTGGTTGCGCGACAAGCGACGTTGGGATGGCTATGTCGAGAGACTAAGAAATGAGCCAGGCATTGTTGTGTCGGAGAGTGGTACGAGGGAAGGAAAACGTTTTTTGAGCGGTCTGCGCGACCCGTTGGCACGCGACCCAAACTCAGTAATGCAGGAGTTTCAGATCAACCCAAATGACGTTGTTAGCCACTGGGAAACATTTCAGTCGTTGACGCCTGAATTTGCTTTGTCGAGAGCGCAAAGTTTATTGAGCCCGCCGGCGACCGTTAAGTTGAGTGTGAAAGATGGAGCGTTGGTAGCCGAAGGATTTGCGACGCACGAATGGGTCACGGAAACCCGCAGGGCTGCTCGTTTCTTACCCGGTCTTGCCGGGATACACGACGAGAAGTTGTTGGACCTGAATCGCATCCAGGATCCGTTACTAATGTTCCAACTGGATCGATCAGATTTAGTTCCAGGGCAGGATGAAAAATTCAATCTTCTGGTAGGAGATATCGAGCGCCTACAGGCATTGGCAGTGGAACTGAAAAAGAACGTGAGACTGGAGATTTCCGGGCATGCTGACGGAACTGGTACAGAGGCTCGGAACGCTGCTCTGAGTGAAGAAAGGGCGAGGGCAATTGCAACGGCTCTGGAATCGAAGCTACCCAAGTGGCCTAATCTGACGATTCATCCGGTCGGATCACGTGAACGAGTGAAGGAAGAAGTTACTGAAGCTGACCGAGCGACCAATCGAAGTGTGACGTTTAGGGTTGTTGCGACTGATGTCCAGTGATTCAGCTAGCTTTGGAGACTCCTAATAAGAAGGCGTTCTCATGATCCAGAAAAAGATTTGTATGTTGGGTAGTTTCGCGGTCGGCAAGACCAGCCTAGTGCGCCGCTTTGTCGAAAGCATCTATACCGATAAGTATCACACAACCGTCGGTGTTAAGGTCGACAAGAAGATTGTGAAAGTTGGTGAACAAGAAACCACACTCCTGCTCTGGGACCTCGAAGGCTCCGAAACAGAACACGACTTGCGCAAGTCGTACTTGAGAGGCGCTTCCGGTTACCTGTTGGTCGCGGATGGAACGCGTAAGGATACTCTCTATCATGTTTTGTCGCTTCAGTTGCGCGCGGAGGAGGTGCTTGGACCAGTGCCGTTTCTCCTGCTCCTGAACAAATCGGATCTTGCCGACATGTGGGAAATCGATGATCGTGAGAGGACGGCAATCGAACAGAAAAGCTGGAAGATAATTGATACCAGCGCCAAGACTGGGCAAGGAGTCGAGGATGCATTTCTGTCTCTGACCGAGAAAATGATGGAGAAACATAATGGCTGATCTGCCTGGTCCAATCCGCGAATTTATCGATGCTCTTACGGATGACTTGCTGGCTCCAGCGTTCATGCTGGTCTCAGACGAGGGTAAACTCATCGACTGGGGTGGGGCGTTGTCTTCCTACGGAATAAGCGGCCTGGAGGACAACATGGAAGTCGGTAATCACGTCCCATTTCTCGTGGGTCTACTGCCAGTCAATTCCGGCACCGTCTTACCCAAGGTCCAGACCACAGCGCAAGTGTTCGCTGATCTCTATCTTTTTCGGAGGCACGAAGGAACCTGGATCTTGTTGTTGGATGCAACCGATGACGCCAGAAAGAGGCAGGCACTTCAACAGCGCACCTACGACATTGCTCTCCGAGCTGCTGAACTCGAACACGAAGGCCGAACACTTTACGACGCGAACAGCAGGTTGACGGCGCGCGTCAAAGAACAGACCTTCGAATTGTCGGAAACAGTGGTCCGGTTGCAGCAGGAACTAGCTGAGGGCAGACAAAGGGAGCGGGCATTGATTGAGAGTGAAACGCGCTTCCGCAGTTTGTTTGAGAGCAACGTGATAGGAATTGTGTATTTTGATAGCGACGGGAACATCTTTGAGTCCAACGATACCTTCCTCGAACTCTTGGGGTATTCGAGAGACGATTTAAAACAAGGCCTTGTCACGTGGGACCAAATTGCGCCGATCGTCGCTGAGGTTGGTTCTTTAAAGACGCAAGGGACATTGACGCAACAGGAGTTCACTCGAAAAGATCAGAGCCGAGTCTCGTTGCTCTTTGCCACCGCACCGCAAATAGAGGCACCAGAAAACCGGATAGGTTTCGCGATTAATTTTTCCCAGCCTAAATCTACACAAGCCAGCTCATGACGCCGCGCCGACAATCGCAACCGTGCGATGACAGAGGTCGGCGCCGCTCAACGACAATGGCCACTCCGGCTTTATTGCGATGTGAGTGGACCGAACGATCTGGTTCGGCACACTAATCGTTCAACACGAACGTGATCTTGAGTCTGACTTTGTATTCAGTGATGTTGCCATCCTTAATGTGAACCTCATGGTCCTGAACCCACGCACTCTGCACATTTTCTAGAGTCTTGGCAGCGCGTTTGATCCCAGTTTGTAAAGCATCTTCGAAGCTTTTCGAAGAAGAGGCAGTTATCTCAGTTACTTTCGCTACGCTCATCTTGATTCTCCAGTCGTATCAGGGATTGGAAATGTATAGTTATCTCCGGGCTTGGAGGATGTCTCGAATGTCCATGAGAATCTTCTCTTCGTTCGTCGGCGCAGGGGTCTCGTCTTTCTGTCGCCGGATCCGGTTGACCCCTTTGACCAGGAAGAAAATCACGAGGCCGATGATCAGGAAGCTGATGATGTCGTTAAAGAATTGGCCGTATGCAATAACGGGGATGCCCTTTGCTTTAGCATCAGCAAGTGACGCAGGTACGCCTTTGGAAACGTCAAGAACATAAAACAAATTCGCAAAATCAACTTTACCTAAAAGCATTCCGATCGGTGGCATGATCACGCCCTCAACAAGCGACGTAATGATCTTGCCGAAAGCCACGCCAATTACAAGGCCTACCGCCAGGTCAATAACATTGCCCTTGGCAATGAACTCTTTAAACTCTTTCCACATCTGTTTTCCTCCTGCAAGCAGTATTGAAGGCCGCGCAAGTCCTCACGAACAATGTCTGAAAATTCAAAGTCTAAGCTTACTTAAGAGCCAGGGAAATATGTGTGTGTTAACGCACATACGTCATGTTCTGTAATGTTTTACAGTTGCAGGCTTGCATGTTTGGACATCGGAGCCCAGGCAAGCAACACGACAAAGTGATGTCGTGTGACGCAGCAGTAAGGTATCCAGGGAAAACGGAGAGAAAAATGTCGAAGCAAACTGATTACACTCCAGAAGAGTGGAAAACTATTTCTGCCGCACCGGTGATGGCAGGCTTACTCGTTACGTTGTCAGACTTGAGTGGTCCAATTGGAACGGCGAAGGAGGCGATTGCTGTCGTCAGGGGAGTCATCGACGGGGCGGCCGGCAGCTCGAACGAGTTGATCAAAGCTGTCGGCGAGGGAATAAAAGCGCAGGGCGGAAAGCCTGATATGCCTGACTTACCGGGCGACAGAGCGGCCGTTCGGACTGCGTTGATCGACGGCTGCAAGCGCGCGCTGGCAATAGTATCGCAGAAGTCACCAGCCGAAGCGGAGGGATACAAACAGTGGCTAACTTCGCTTGCGCAGAAGACCGCCGAAGCCTCCAAGGAAGGCGGCTTCCTGGGCATTGGTGGCGTCCAGATCAGCGATGATGAAAAAGCTGCTGTTAACGAGCTGGAGACAGCGCTGAGCGCAAAGGCATGAGCTCACTTTAACGAGTATCGGAGCCACGTTCATTCAACTCGGGCGTCGAAGATTTTCTCTTGAGAAGATTGTCGTTAACGGCTCTGGCAAACAGCACGGCGTCGAAAGTAAGCGTCTGGAGAAAGAGCAAAACACGATTTTCGTCTCAAGCGGTGATCGACGCTACCGGATCAAATTTGGTGGGCTATGATAATATTCCGTCACGGTTGGGTTCTAGCTAAGATCACACAGTGTCTGTGACTTATAGATCCTGGACGTGGCGGGGTAGCTCAGATGGTTAGAGCGTGGGATTCATAATCTATAGCTAGCTGATTTTCTTCCTCTCATTTTACGCATAAGCAAGCAAATAACAGCGGATTGCGTCCAGGTCGGAACAATTTAGCCCGCTCGTAGGCGCGACTGCACTTCAAATGTCTGGCAAAAGTCTGGCAAGCACAAGTCTGGCAAGGAGCCAGACTCTCATCCCCCGCGCGCCCTATCCACCATGCTCTGCTGTGACTTATCCTTGCGAGCCGCTAGCGGAATATCACGGCGATGATGCGCGCCGGCCCGCTACCAGCGTTCGTCTGTTGAGGTGTAGAGCCGCCCGTAAGGTACTCGACCTCGCCGCTCTTCCGCCTTTGAACGTGTGCCGCTTTGCCTTCCCGTCGATGTGACAGCTTATAGTCGGAGACCGCGACCAGCATCTGGTCACTCGCGTACTCGTTGTTACGCCATGTAGCCCCCGGCGCAATGCTAATTTCCTTAACGCAGAATTTAGCGGTACAGAAAAGGTACTTCTCACCCACGCACGCGGTTTCATTGCCGGGGTTACAGTAACTCGAATCCTTGGGCTTGGTCGGCTGGATTGCGCCCGCTGACGAATTGAATTCGAGAATTACAGAGCGAAATACATGTGCCCCGATGTTTTCGGTCGAGTGTGTAAAGCCTGCCGGGCGGAAGCGGACTTCCCCGACCGCGAATCTGTCTTCTTTCGGCGCGCTACCATGAATCGTGGCGTTCGTCTCACCCCCAGACACGAAGATGCTCAGCATATCAGTGTCGTGCCGGTGCATCAGCGACGCGTGCTTTGGCGGAATTTCGAGAAGGAACACCGAGGCGCGGTCGTTCTTAAAAATCTGCCTCCGATACTTGACCTCTAAGGCTGAAATCGGTGCCGTCTGTTGTGCCGCCCCAAGGCTGCACAGAATTAGGAGCGAGATAAGCACCTTCGCCGCAATCGGAGAACCTTCGCTTAACTGTTTTGGATGACGCATAAACATCCCCTTCGTAGTGGCAACTTCTGCGGTCTAACGCCGGACATCACCAGCGGCGGAGATAACGCATCAACCACGGCGTGTCCCGGCTTGAGAGTCGCGCTCCTCGCCATCGGGTGCATGCCGTGTGGAACTAAGCGCTGCGCGCAGTAACTCGATCACTCTCCATCGCGAACCCTGCACGCCTACTCTTCCTGATGGAAGATTCTATTCTATCTGGAGGTGTAGTCAATGACCGAACTGCGAAAGAGAATGATCGAGTGTCTTCAGCTCAGAGGCCTCTCTGAGCAGACTCAGGAAGCGTAGGTTAGAGCCGTGCGCCAACTGAGCGAACACTATCACAAGTCACCTGAGCTGATCACCGAGGTGGAGCTGTGCCGGTATTCCTCTTTATCAAGAACGTCGAGCATTACTCACCCAATACCTCTACATCGGATCACTTGCCCCCGATGTTCTGTCTTTTCCAGACCATGGGGCACAAATTGAGAAATTTTCGAGCAAGAGTCTGGCAAGCATAAGTAGCACGAATTCGAGCACAGAGGTAAACCGCTGATTTTGCTGTACTACGCCCATCTAGTGGGATTGCTCAACTGGTTAGAGCGTGGGAGTCTGGAGAGCGTACGGAACACCAATCAACGATGGAGGTAAACTATTGATTTTGCTATACTACGC
>CBFGMX010000186.1:0-10538 GCA_965649955.1 uncultured bacterium | reverse complement strand
TTT
Source organism: uncultured bacterium (assembly GCA_965649955.1). GTDB lineage: Bacteria > Acidobacteriota > Blastocatellia > Pyrinomonadales > Pyrinomonadaceae > PSRF01. The sequence continues at coordinate 10,535 of CBFGMX010000186.1, read as the reverse complement.
CTCGCCTCCTATAACTCTTTGATCAATAGCGGGGAGAGCGGCAATTGAGGCCATACGCGGTTTTACTGTTGCTCCGCGTGGCCAAAAGAGTATGCAAAGATCGGCAGTTAGCCGCGATTTTCGTTGACAAATTGAGAGCGGCAAGTCTGCGAGTTAGCCTGCCGCCCTCGACGCCTAGCGCCCTCACTCGCTGCCCATCCGCCGCTGCTGGACGCTATCATCGATCCCCCCACCTGCCTATGACTATCTGCGTACAGACTGCAAATCGATTTAGAGGATTGTCGTTTCGCCCAGATATACCGGGCGACTATCACGTCACTTTTTCCTCCAAAGGCTCAGACATGGCGTGTCGATCTCTGGGATACGCATCATGCTCGACGCAAAGAATACGACCGGATCAAGCGTGTAAGTGCGTCTAAAGCTGCATAACTACAAGCTATCACTACTAAAACAGCTCCAACCTACGAGGAAGCCGAGAGCCCTGGTTCATACCTGGGCCCTCGGTGATTTGTGGTGATCACAAACTGGAAGAGCTGTTCGCAAACAACTCGCCTTCGACTACTGCAATCTGAGCGTCAACAATTCCGAAAAGGTTTAACTCACCGCAGCGAGTAAACGCATAGTGCTTTGCCGTGTTTACCAGCACTTTGGGTTGCGTGGAGTTTTCTACCGTTGCCATGAGGACGAGCAGTGCGGCCGCGGATTCGTCACCAGCCCCACAGATTATGTCGGCAAGCGTTTCGATCTTCTCTTCGTTTGAATCGTTTTCCCCGGGTTCCGGTCTTTGCGAGAAATCGATCGTATCGATGATCTTTTCACGCGCATCCGCACGGCGGACGAGATCGGCGAGCCACGGATCATTCGTTTCCAAACCGTAACGAATAACCGCTCTCCAGCGCGAATCGATCGATCTGTCGTTTATCACGGACTGAGCGCGACGTCTGACAGCATCGCTGATTGTGATTCGGGTTGTTTCGACTGCGTGAGGTGTTTCTTCGCGCGTTGTTGCGCTAACATGACTGGCCATGATCTTCATCCTTTCGCTAGAAGGTTGAGGGTTTAGGGCTGGCTTTGTGTTGACGGCACAAGTCGGCCCGCTTCTTTTTGTTGAAGGGGTGAGCCGACTATAGCACACAGATTTTCGCTTCGGTTCTTAAAAGTCGGTACTGGTTCACTTTGCACTCCTACAACTGAGAACAAGTCCGGAATGGGGCAAGCAAAGCGCCCCCCGCTCGATTGCACAGCAGCGGGGGCGTTGCCCCCTTCCGGACTTGTTCTTGCTACGGTGATCCTTTCAAACTGAACCACTACTTAAAAGTCTTTCCGTTGCTAAGTAGACCTCACCATACTTCTCGCAATGACATTGCTCCGACGCTGTTCATCAATGTGTGTTAACAGTTAGCTACGAGAATCCATAGAAGAAAATCCCTAATCCCATTACTAACGCTGAGATTCCTGCTAATAAAAACATCGTAGATTCAGCATTTTTAAGACGCACGGGACTAGTCTGCATCACGGCTTCACGTAGACCTGCGTTGAGCGACAGAACGATCTCAAAAATCCCGATCACCGAAAGAGCGGAGGCTAAAAAATATTTCCACATAGGCCGTAGCTTACTCAGAATCGCCGTGCTCCGCGAGTTGACGTCGAATGTTGTTTATAACTACGCCTGCAGTGCTACCCAAGTGTTGCCGAGCTTGCAATCATCCCGCTCAAACTGATCTGCCCAGTATAATTTCCAAAGAGGATGCGGCCCGGTCTGGCACACCAACTCTCGCGGGCACACGCCCAAACATCACGCAGATTGACGGAATACTGCGGCAGCGCAGCCGGCCAGCGATGAATTGTTACGGCCAGCGGCTCCCGAATACCCAACAGAGTCGACAGCTCCAGCTTGATCGCCTGCCAGATTTCATCATCGGAGGCCGCGAGCCAATGCGGTTGCGCTGTACCACCCATCATCACCGTAAACGACGCGAAATGAGACTCATCTGTAACGCGGTTAGCAAATGAGCTGCTGTTGAACAGGATCCCGAGAGATTTTGTTTGCTCGCGCGCAGGCATCAATACTCCAACGCCATTCACCGGGCGTGTGAACGATTGACGATCGACAAAAACCGTTGCAGACACAATCGGCGTATAGCGAACCTCGCCTAGTTTGTCTGCCAACGTTGCCGAAGCGGACCTCAGGAGTCGCGCGGCGGCATAGGCGGGTGTAGCGATGATCACATTGGGTGCTTCGGGCAGCTGGTCTACCTTTTCGCCTTTGCGGAACCTCGAGCCAAGTCGTTTTTCCAGACGTTGTTCCAAACGTCCTACCAGGTCTCCCATTCCCAAACGTGGCGCGGCCCGCGTCCTCTTCTCCTTCTTCGACGCACGGTCGCGACGTTTGGTCAGCATCGTGCCCAAAAGAGTCTTTCCTACGGGAACATCAAGCGACGGAAAAGCTGTCGCCACACCCAGGTCAGCCGGTTGGACGCCGTAGATGCCGCGCACAAACGGCGTCAGAAGATATTCCAACGCCGTATTACCGAGATGCCTTCGCGCCCAGAAATCGAGGTTCTGCGAATCATTACTTGCAGAGCGAGCGACAGCGGCATGCGTAAGAGTACCGACGGCCTCACCGAAGGTCAGCGGAAAACGACGCAGTCTGCCGTCGCGAACGATATATTTTGCGTTTGCTTCTTTGCGTGGCGGTACGAGTTCCACACCGAGTTCGCTACACAACTCGCGAACTGGCTCAGTCACCATAAGGGAATGAGCGGCACTCTCGGTTATTCCCTGTCGAGTGTTGCCCGTTTGAATTAACCCACCGGCGCGCTCCTTCTCTTCAAGGAGCGTTACGCGATAACCGCTACGGTCCAAAGAGTAGGCCGCGAGCATTCCCGCGATACCTGCGCCAACAATCGTCGCCTCTTTATTACTGGAGTTTAACGTGCCGATCATACAGAAGCCTCCATCAGAATTGATTGCAGTACGCGCGGAAATTGTGGGTTATCGTTAAAACAACGAGCCCGATAGTAGTGTTTGATGCCATGCTTCCGCGCAACCTCTCGATAGAGCAGATCCAGCTCAAAGAGGGTTTCGATGTGATCGCTGACAAAACTGATAGGCACTACCACGACCGTCTCTACACCGTCGCGGCCCAATCTCTTCAGTTCGTCCTCCAAATACGGCTTCAGCCATGGCAGCCTGCCGTTGCGAGACTGGTACGCGAGAGACCAGGGCGTTTGTAGGCCTTGCGTGACTGCCCGCACGGTTCGCGTCACATCATTCGCGTACGGATCGCCCCGCTCGACGATCTTCATCGGCAAAGAATGGGCCGAGAATACAATGTGGACGTGGGGTCTCGGCCCATCAAGTTTTGATTCAGCAAGAGTAATTGCTTCGTCCACACTGTTTCGCAAGAGCGAGATGTATTCGGGATGGTCCGGCCAATTGGTGATGGTGGTCACCTGTGGCCGCCAGCCGAGTTTGTTTAGGCTGTCTTCAACGACGTCAAAGCAGGTTTCCGTTGTTGTAGTCGAATACTGGGGAAATAATGGCAAGAGCATTAATTGATCTGCGCCCCAAAACTTCATTTGTTTAAGCGCGGTTTCGATTGAAGGATCAGAGCTGCGCATGCCGAGTTCGACGCGCATTTCGTTTCGTGGCAACAACTGGCGCAGACCTTCTGCTTGAATCGCGGTCCACTTGAGCTGCGGCGAACCCCCGCCAATGGTCCTGTAATTCTTGATGGAAGAGGGTCCCTTGACTTGGGCGATTAGGAACGCGAGCAGTTGCCGGAAAGGGGCTGGAATTCCGACGAGCACTCGAGGGTTGGCAAACAAGCGATAAAGAAAAGGCTTGACGTCACTAAGCGTCCATGGGCCACCAAAGTTGAGTAATAAAACTCCGCGCTTCATAAATTTTCCTAAATGGTTCGACTGAAGAATTGCGTGGTGGAATTGTCGCGCGCCAGGCAGGCATCAAACGCCATGCAGATGTTGCGCAGGAAGGGCCGGCCACCCTCGGTGACCTCACAAGTTTTGCCCGTTAATTTCACCAGCTCATCACGTTGCAGTGGTTCGAGCCGCTCTGCCACTGAATCAAGATACGGCACGTAGACTTCAGGCGTGTCCCAACTCGTTTTGAAGCGGGTCATTAAATTAAGAACGTGGCGCCTGAGAATCATGTCTTCGGCGTTCAATTTGTGGCCGCGGAAGATGGGAATCTCCCCCTTTGTTACGCGTTCTTCATAGAGTTCGAGCGTCTTCTCGTTTTGCGCGAACGCGTCCCAGCAGTCGCTGATCGATGAGACGCCGAGTCCGATTAACGGAGCGACAAAGCGAGCTGCATAACCCATGAAATTCCGGTGGAGAGTTCGTCTGACAGAAGCCTGAAACAACTCATTGCTCTCCAGTGCGAAGTGGTCCATCCCGATCTCGCGATAACCCTCTGCCGCCAACAGTCTGCGGCCAAGTTCGTAAAGCGCTCGCTTTTCATCGCCGGACGGCAGATCTTTTTCAGTGAAGTGTCGCTGGCCCGCCTTCACCCAGGGCACATGAGCATAGGCGTAGAATGCAATGCGATCGGGCCGTAGCCGCGTAACCGCCTCAACCGTTTGCTCGATGCTTTGAAGATTCTGGAAAGGTAGACCGTAGATCAAGTCGTAGTTGATACTCGTGTATCCCAGTGCGCGTGCTTCTTCGGTCACAGTGCGGACCTGGCTTTCCGTTTGCACCCGATTTACTGCCAGCTGCACGACGGGATCGAAGTCCTGAATACCCAGACTCAGGCGTCTGAAGCCAAGCCCATAGAGCGTCGACAAATGTTCGGGCTGTGTAACGCGCGGATCGGATTCAACCGAGAACTCGGCGTCCGAGGTCTGATGCGTATGTCTCAGGATTCCGCTAATTAGCTCGTCCAGTTCCGCCGGAGACAAAAACGTAGGTGTGCCGCCGCCGAGGTGCAACTCGGATAGTGGAATCGCTTGCGAACGGTTTAGAAGGTCGCGGTACAGGTCCCACTCCCTCAGGCAGGTCTTGACATAAGCTCGACCAACCGAAGTGCTACAGGTAATGCGCGAATTACAGCCGCAATAAGTGCACAACGAACGACAAAAAGGAATGTGCACATAAATCGCCGACCCATTTCCGTGCCGCTCAGTCAAATCCAGACTTTCTGAAACACTCTCGATCCACTCATCAGCCGTAGGCGTATCAGTCCAATGAAGGATCGTGGGGTAGCTCGTATAACGCGGTCCCGGCAGGTCATATTTCCTGAGAAGTTCTGAGGGAGTGGCAGCCATGCTGTTAAGCGAATTGAATATGGAAATTCCGCACGTTCCTCGGCTGAGCAACGAGTATGCCGAGTTGTTTTTCCACTGGTTTGAGTGGCTAAAAGCCGATTGCCCTGCTGGTGATCTGCGAAATATGGCCAAGTCTGAGCGCAGAATTCCGCAAACAGACCTCCAATGGGTCGTCCTCAGCCCCGAAATAGTGAGAATCAGCGGCGCCGTTCATCCCGAACTGCGGCCCGCGATTTGCCGAATGGTTTCTGGTGACTTTGAAATCCAGTTTCGCTTAAAAGGAATATTTGGTTGACACTCGATAAAACTCCACTCGGTTCCACGGTCCGAATCGTCTCTCTTGAAGACACAAACACAGTAACAATGCGGCTGATGGAGATGGGTATCGTTCCCGGTTCAGCGGTTCGCGTCGTCAAATCCGCTCCATTGGGCGACCCGATTCAGATCTGCGTCGGGAATTATCACCTTGCGCTGCGTCGAAATGAGGCACGAGCCATAACGGTGAGCGAATGCGACTAACGCCCGCGCCCGCCAACACTTCCCTACTCTTTTACTCGCAGCCATAGATATGAGTGCCGCCCTAGAATTAAATCCCGGCGGGGACGTTCAGGCGTCGCTCTCCAACCACTTGCACCAGCCACTCAGCGTGGCCGTTGCGGGCAATCCAAACACAGGTAAGACAAGTCTCTTCAACGTCCTTACCGGACTGCGGCAGAAAGTCGCGAATTATCCTGGCGTTACGGTGGAGACGAAACTGGGCCAGTGGTCACTCATGTCCGCCTTGCCGCCCGCGCGCGTAATCGACCTGCCCGGGCTCTATAGCCTTGACGCGACCTCGCCCGATGAACAACTCGCACGCGATGTGCTGCTTGGCCGGGCGCGCAAGATACCCGAACCAGACGTTGTTATTGTCGTAGTTGACGCCACCAACCTGAATCGCAATCTCTACCTTGCTACCCAGGTGATCGATACTGGTCTTCCGGTAGTCGTGGCGCTGACGATGTTTGATCTGGCCCAGCGCAATGGACTTAGCATCAATATTGAGAAATTAATCGCAGCTCTCGGCGTTCAGGTTGTACCTGTAATCGCAAAGCGACGTGTCGGTATCGATGATCTCGCTCGAGCAGTACTCAGCGCCGCTACCACAGGCTCACAAGACAAGCCGGCCTGTCTCTCATTCCCATGGCATGAAGGCGGAGGATCAGTTTCTGACCTGCGCCTTGAATCCTGGAAGGATTTGTTGACGGCTCGTTACAGATGGATCGACAACGTTGTTGCGGAGGCTGTCGAGAGTGACGCTTTGCAGCATACCAGGCTGAGTGAGCGGATCGACGCCGTTGTCACGCACAGGTTTGCCGGCCCGCTGCTTCTTTTTCTGGTGATGCTGCTAGTCTTCCAGACAGTTTTTTCCTGGGCCAACCTGCCCATGAATCTCATCGATCATGTGTTTGGTGTTTTGGGAGCGACAATACGTGCCCATCTTCCCGCAGGCGTGCTTACGGATCTGTTAGTCGATGGCGTAGTTGCCGGTGTTGGTGGTGTCGTCGTGTTCCTGCCGCAAATACTGCTGCTTTTTTTCTTTATCACGTTGCTGGAAGACAGTGGTTACATGGCGCGCGCCGCTTTCTTGATGGACCGGCTGATGCGGGCCGTCGGCTTGCACGGCAAGGCTTTCCTTCCGCTATTGAGCAGTTTCGCTTGTGCTGTCCCCGGGATCATGGCGACACGGACGATCGAAAGCCCCAAAGACCGGGTCGCCACAATCATGATCGCCCCTTTCATGAGCTGTTCCGCACGGTTGCCGGTCTACACGCTGATGATCGCCGCTTTCTTTTCCGGGCAAAAGGTCCTCGGCGTTATCTCGCTCGGAGCTGTGATAATTCTCGCGATGTACTTGCTGGGAATCGGTGTTGCGATCGTCGTCGCCTGGATTTTAAAGCACACGATTCTGAACGCTCCGTCGCCTCCGTTTGCGATGGAGTTGCCGCCTTATCGCCTACCAAATTTAAGTAATGTGGGCCACTTGTTACTGACGCGTGTTGGGGCGTTTCTTAAACAGGCCGGCACAGTCATCCTCGCCATCTCCATCCTCATGTGGTTTCTGGTCACGTTCCCCCGATTGGAAGCGACCGGTGCCAACAACGATCCCGCAATGCAAGTCGAGGAAAGCTACGCCGGTCGGGCGGGACATCGCATAGAGCCGTTGATTGCACCGCTGGGATTTGATTGGAAAATCGGTATCGGGTTGATCTCGTCGTTTGCCGCACGCGAGGTCGTAATTTCTACGCTCAGTATCATCTACAACGTGGGGGACGACTCCACGACTGCGCAATCCACTTCTCTCGTGGCTGCCATGCGCAATGCCAGACGTACAGACGGCTCACGAGTTTGGACGCCGCTGGTCGCGGTCTCTTTGATGGTGTTCTTCGTGCTCGCTTGTCAGTGCATGTCAACGGTTGCGATAGTCCGGCGCGAGACGAACTCCTGGCGCTGGCCCGCTTTCATGGTTAGTTACATGATGGTGCTCGCGTATATAGCCTCGTTCATTACTTATCAGGGCGGACGTCTGCTTGGGCTTGGTTCATGAAGATGGCCGATTGGCAAACAATTATTTCGGTCCTGATCGTTGCCGGCGCATTCGCCTACATTGGCAGGCGTATTTACTTGCGGCTTCGTTCAATCGCAAAGCCGGCTGCTGAAATCAGAGCTTCATGTGCGAGTGGTTGTTCCGCGTGTGGTCTATCTCGCGAGGGATTGGAGTGTAACAACGGGACAGCGTCCGCCGATCAGGATGCCCAGCGCCTACCTAGGTTCAACGAACAGCCCCAGCTCGGAGATCGCGGGACAAACCGGCGCCTTCGTGATACGTAAGCGAAGTTTCGTGGTGGTTACAGGTTTAGCACGCACGAGCTTGCAATTCCCGATGCTTGTCCCGCGTGCAAACTCCTGCCATTCGTTGTCCTTCCAGATATCCAGCGCAAATGCTTCCACCCTTTGACCGAGTGGCAGATACTCGCGCAGGCGGACCACATTGAACGTTCGCTCCCTGCGAAGATCGATAGTCAACTCCGGCGTTGTCACATGATCATCGCTGGTCCAATATGTATCGCGATTGCCGTCGACCACGTTTCGCGGCGAGAATCGTCGATCGCCCTTGCCTCGAGTATTGCTTGCACTTGCGAAGGCGCCTTGCGCGTAGTCTTTTCTGAAGGTTGCATCGAGGATGCGACGGAACTCGCGCAATGAATTCACGTCTGGATCAGGTATCTGTCCCCGCCTGTCCGGCGCCAGATTAAGCAACAAAGAACCTCCGCGACCGACGGAAGCATAGTAAAGATCGACAAGCATGGCGGCGCTTTTGACCTCACTGTCCTCACTTTGGTGATAAAACCAGCCGGGCCGGATGGAAACATCGCATTCGGCCGGAACCCAGTGCGTGCCAGGACGGTCACCACGATTTAAACGCGCCTCGTCGGCCCTGCCGGGCGCGAAGTCATCTTTATTGAGCGTGCTCCACAAGGGATCGCCGGCGATACCGCGCTCGTTGCCAACCCACCGAACATCTGGTCCAGCATCGCTGAAAAGACAGGCCATGGGTTGAAGAGTACGCACAAGGTTCCAGGTCGTGGGCCAATCATAATAGGTGTCGCGATCGATCCGGCGCATCTCACGCGCGCCACCGTAAAATCCGTCCCCGCCATTCGCGCCGTCGAAGAAAACTTCAAAAACCGGGCCGTATGAGGTTAGCAGCTCGCGCAATTGATTACGGAAGTAGTTCAAGTACTCAGGTCGACCATAGTCCTTGTGGTTGCGATCCCACGGAGAGAGATAGACGCCAAACTTTACGCCGTACTTACGACATGCGGACGAAATTTCCTTCACGACGTCGCCAAGACCATTCCGCCAGGGGCTGTTCTTCACGGAGTGCTCGGTGTATCGCGATGGCCACAGACAAAATCCATCATGATGTTTGGCGGTGAGAATCAGTCCCTTCATTCCCGCTGCTGCTGCGGTACGGACAATCTGGTCAGCATCAAAGTCAGTCGGGTTGAAGTTTGAGGGAGACTCATCTCCGTACCCCCATTCTCTGTCCGTGAAGGTATTGATGGAGAAATGGAGGAACCCATAAAACTCCATTTTGTGCCAGCGGAGCTGTCGAGCTGATGGGATCGGACCGAACGGCTTGGGCGGTCCAACTTTAGCAGCGACGACTGCTGGTAGGTTACCAATACAGGCGAGTACCAGAATGATGGAAAGGATAGACTGGTTCATTAGGCTTGGAGGACTGCCGCTGCCTTGGCTTTGCTCTGCAGACGCTATTGGGATCGGTGAATGCCTTCGCGCCATGGCCGGTAGGTGACCAAATCAGGGTGTTCCTGAACAAACGAGTGCGCTGTATAGCAGTCCCAACAAACCGGCTTGAGGTTAGTGAGCAGGGTCAGTAGATCCTTCCCAACCAGTTCGCGCCATGTGACCAGCTCACCTTCAGCATTTTTCAACGCCGGCTTGTGATCGAGCAGTTGAATCTGTTCGAATGGCTTACCACAATAGACGCATGATTTGGACTGATACCACCTCATCATGACGCCACGAACCAAACATTCTTCCGGCGCCACGTCAAGCTGTACCAGGCATTCCTGGCCGCAATTTTGATGGAGCGGCCAGCGAGCGCAGTTTTGCAGGCGGACGTCTGGCTGTCCAAACGGGGAGGTCAACGCGGCGTGTACCGCATCGACCTCCACGATTGCTGCCTCACCATTGCCCGGGCAGATGATGATGCGCGAGTCTCGGTAGCGAACATACGCGCGCACAAAATAACGGATTCCGAGAAAGAGGCCTGTTGCTAACAAAGCGGTAACAACCACATACATAACGAGCGTCATGTTGCACCTCCTCTGGAGTCCGTTACAGACCTGTCGTCTGGTTCGCGCGTGGCCGCCGAGTTGATGTTTCTTTGGCCCGCAATCAATCTGGGCGTGTCCTTTAGTCTACCGATTCTCCTCGCTCTTCAGGGTTCCTGATTAATTAGAGACGCAACACACGTGCCCTCAGAGAGACTCCGATCTGTTACAGCGGCTGGATAATCGGCTGCATAAGTTGTGAAAACCAACGCAGCCATTTGGGGAAAAGCCCCCACTTGGTTCTCGAAGAGTGATATTTTACGCGCCCCTCCGGAAGCGCCGTACTGCCGTCTGCGTCGAACGGGGTCGTCTATTTTCGCAGTGAGCGATGATCCACCATGAGA
>CBFGMX010000185.1:0-10565 GCA_965649955.1 uncultured bacterium | reverse complement strand
AGGCACCGGTCTTTGGAACCGGCATTCGTTGGTTCGAATCCACCCGCCCCAGCCATTTCGTGCTTTGTGCTTGGTACTTTGTACTTAGTAGTTTCGATAGTCGCGTAGTACAGAGAACAAAGCACAAAGCACCAAACACAAAGGTTATGAGCACAACCGGCGGCATTAAGATCTTTTCCGGAAATGCAAACCCCAAGTTGGCGGAAGAGATTTGTCGCCAACTGAGTTGTGACATGGGCAAGGCCTACGCCGAACGTTTCTCTGACGGTGAGTTCAACTTTCAGATTGACGAGAACGTTCGTGGCGGCGATGTTTTTCTCGTTCAGCCGACTTGCCCGCCGACCGATGCGCACCTGATGGAGCTGCTGATCATGCTCGACGCTTTTCGTCGATCGTCAGCGTCGCGCATCACCGCCGTAATTCCGTACTACGGTTACGGCAGGTCCGATAAGAAGGACCGCCCGCGCGTGCCAATCTCGGCGAAGCTCGTCGCGAACCTGATCACCGAGGGCGGCGCCGATCGTCTGTTGACGATTGACCTGCACGCCGCGCAGATTCAAGGGTTCTTTGATATTCCGGTGGACCACCTTTACGCCGCCCCGGTCTTCATCAACTACTATCAGGAGCACACGATGCCGAACCTGACCGTGGTTGCTCCCGATACCGGCGGCGCAGAGCGTGCACGCGCTTACGCGAAACGGCTCGATGCCGAACTCGCCCTGTGCGACAAACGCCGCGAGAAGGCCAACGTCGCCGAAGTCATGAACGTGGTTGGTGATGTTCGTGGGCGCAGTTGTTTGATCGTCGACGACATGTGCGACACTGGTGGTTCGTTGACGAAAGTCGCGCGCGCGTTGAAAGAGGCGGGCGCCGAACGAGTTCATGCGTGTTTCACGCATCCGGTCCTGTCCGGCCGGGCCTGCGAGTTGCTGGCCAATTCGGACATTGAAAAGATAATCGTTACCAATACGATTCCGCTGCGTGATGACGCATGCGAGTTAGACAAAATAAAGGTACTTAGTATCGCGCCGCTTCTGGCGAAAGCGATCAAGTCGATCCATGAGGAGACTTCGGTTTCCTCGCTCTTCGTATAGCGAAGGGCAAACACTGATGGCTTAAACGAAGACCATCAGCGACCCTGTGGTTCCAGCCACGGGTCGCTGAAAGTTTGTAAGGAGAAATCATGGCGGAGAAAAAAGAGTACAGGGTGCAGGCAAAACAGCGCCAGGGTCGTGGCAAGAACGATGCACGACGCGTGCGGCGCGAGGGAATGGTTCCCATTACGGTTTATGGAGGCGGCGCCGAAACGGTTGCTGCCGTGGCTCCGTTGAGTGATTTAGCCGCGATCCTTCGTTCGGAAGCAGGGCGAAATACGATCTTCACGATCGAAGTCGACGGAATCGGCGCGAGTGAAGTCATGTTTCACGATCGTCAAATCGATCCTGTTAAGGGCCGATTGATTCACGCCGATCTCACGCGCCTCGTGAAGGGCCAGAAGATCGAAGTGACAGTGCCGCTTCGCCTGGTCGGCGAGCCAATTGGTGTGAAGGAGAAGCAGGGTGTGCTCGAACAGACCATTCGCGAGATCGAGATCCGATGCCAGCCGCGCGATATTCCCGATTCGATCGACCTCGACGTTTCACATCTCGACGTACACGACACTCTACACGTTTCGGACCTCAAGGTTGCGGAAGGCGTTGAGATCCTGACTGACGCGGAGCTCGTGATTGCGACGGTCGGAATCGTGAAGGAAGAGGTTGCGCCGGCGCCGGCACTCGAGGGTGAGGAGCCTGTCGAACCGGAAGTGATCGGCAAGGGCAAGAAGGAAGAGGAAGGCGAGGCAGAAGCGGAATAGAGTTCAGCTTCAGTAAGAGAGGAAAAGTCATTGGTCATTGGTCATTTGACATTTTTCATTTGTCATTTTCGGCGGTGCGACCGGTGAACAAATGACCAATGTCAAATGACCAATGTCAAATGACCAATGATCAATGATCATCGTTGGTCTTGGCAATCCGGGTAAGGAATACGCGGCGACGCGACACAACCTGGGTTTCATGTTGATTGACAAGTTGGCCGCCGAGGAAGGAATTGCGGTAAAGCGTCGCGAATGCCAGTCGCTGGTGGGCCAGGGCCAAATCGAAGGTGATGCGACGAAACTCGTCAAGCCGCAAACCTTCATGAATTTGAGTGGGCACGCGGTTTCATGCCTGCTCAGAAAAGTTGAAAGTGATGAACCGGTAAGGCAGTTGGTCGTGATTTCAGACGATCTCGCCTTGCCGTTGGGAACGATTCGAATACGGGAACGCGGATCGGCCGGTGGTCACAACGGACTCAAGTCGATTATTGCCGAGATCGGCACCGACGAGTTCATCCGTCTGCGGATTGGGATTCAACCCGATCACCCGATTGCCGACTCGAAACGGTTTGTGCTCGATCAGTTTTCCGGAACTGAACGGCCGGTAGTGGAAGAGACAATTGCAAGGAGCGTCCAGGCAGTGCGGACGATCATTCGCGACGGCGCTTTAAAAGCGATGATGGAGTTTAATTGATGCAAACGAAGAGACAATACGAAGTGGTCTTCATTGTTGACCCGACGGCGGACGAGGAAGTTGCCAGACTCACCGACGGGTTTTCACAGATCGTCACCGATCAGGGTGGAACGATCACGAAGGCCGAGACCATGGGCAAACGCCAGCTCGCCTACGAGATCAACCATCATAAAGACGGCACGTTTGTGCTGATGGAAATCGAGGGATCGGGCCGCGAGATTGCCGAACTCGAACGCCGCATGCGCGTCAACGATCGCATCCTGCGTTACCTGACGGTGCGCGTCGACGAAGACCGCCGCCGTGCTGACAAGTTGAAAGACCGCCGCGCCCGCAAAGCCGCGAAACGTCCGTCCCATGGTGGCCAGGGGAGTGGGCCAGCGCGCCGTGGCGCCAGTATGGAGTTTGCCGAAGCGTCCGGCGAATAGTTTTTGATCCACAGTTAAGAGGAAGATTATGTCAACCAATTATGAAGACCGTCCGCGTGGCGGCGGCTACGATAGTGACGACGATGGCGATCGACGGCCAATGGGCGGTCGCGGCGGCGGCCGGCGCATGCACCGGCGGCGCGTTTGTCGTTTTTGCATCGACAAAGTAGATCTCATCGACTTTAAAGACGTGAGGCTGTTGCAGAACTACCTTCCCGAACGGGGCAAGATTTTGCCGAGACGAATCTCCGGTAATTGTGCGACGCATCAGCGCATGCTGGCGGAGGCGATCAAACGCGCCCGCAACATCGCGCTCCTTCCGTACACAACCGATTAAGGGAGACGAAAGAAATGGCACATACGAAGGTACTCTTGCGCGAAGATGTTGACGATCTGGGCGCGCGTGGCGAGATTGTCCGAGTCAGAGCGGGCTATGCGCGTAACTATCTGCTGCCCCGTAATCTCGCCGTCGAGGCGACGGCGGGAAATGTGAAAGGCATCGAGCAGGAGCGGGCGGCGCTGTTGAAGAAAGAAGCGAAAGAGCGCGCCACGGCGGAAGCGCAGTCGCAGCAGATGGGAACGCTGGTGCTCGAGTTTAAGCGCAAAGCCGGCGAGCAGGGCGCGTTGTATGGTTCGGTCACTTCGATGGACGTAGCAGAGGCTTTGAAAGAGCGAGGCTACGAGATCGATCGCCATCGCATCCACCTGCGCGAACCGTTGAAACGTTTGGGTGATTACAAGGTTCCGATTCGCCTCCACCGCGAGGTCACGATCGATTTACAGGTGAGAGTGATTCCGGAAGGTGAAGTCATCGTCGGTCACCTCTCGCCTGAGCAGGAAGCGGAGCTGACGAAACAGGCCGCGGCCAAGGAAGAGGAGGAGGCAGCGCAGTAACACAGATAAAACGGATCAAATCTGTGTCATCCGAATAAATCTGTGGTTTATTAAGGAGCATGGCGTCCCCTGATCCGATTCGCGACCAACCCTTTGAACGTGCTCTCCCAAACAGTTCCGAAGCCGAACGCGCTATTCTCGGCGCGACGCTGCTCGACAACGGTTTAATCTCCCAGGCGATCGAGCAGCTCAAACCTGAAGACTTCTACGTCCCCTCACACCGACGCATCTTCGTTGCGATGATCGCGCTGTTCGAGCGCGGCGCGGAGATCAATCCGATCCTGATCGGCGAGGAGCTCAAGAAGGAAAACGCACTCGAAAGCGTCGGCGGCATTAGTTTCATTACCAACCTGACCTACGGCCTTCCTCATTCAACCAACATCCTTCACTACGCGAAGGTAGTCCGCGGCAAGTCGATGCTGCGCCAGTTGATCAAGACTTCCAACAAGATCACCCAGGAAGCACTAGCCGAAGAAGACGAACCGGAGATCATTCTCGATCACGCCGAGCACTCTATTTTTCTGCTTGCCGACGAACGGATCAGGCAGGGCTTTGTGCACGTCAAACCGATCGCGGAACAGCTCCTCGAGAAGGTCCAGGAGATGGAAGGGCGCGCCGCGGTCTTGACGGGACTAACCACCGGTTTTCCGGATCTTGACAAGATGACTTCCGGTCTTCAACCATCGGATCTGATCATCCTCGCCGCCCGCCCTTCGATGGGAAAGACCAGCTTCGCATTGATGCTTGCGGAAAACGCCGCCATTCATGCGGGCGCTGTCGTTGGCGTCTTCTCGTTGGAGATGTCGAAGGAGTCACTGGTCATGCGCATGCTCTGTTCGCAGGGCAACATTGATGCGCAGCGTTTTCGTAACGGGTTCCTTTCGCGACTCGAATGGGCGCAGATCGCGAAGTCGCTTGGGATACTCGCCGACACGAAGATCTTTCTGGACGACACGCCGGGAATCAGCGTGCTGGAGATGCGCGCCAAAGCGCGCCGCCTCGCAGCCGAACAGAAAAAGCTGGACCTCATCGTCGTCGACTACTTGCAGTTGATGTCAGGGTCGGCAAAGCGTGTCGAATCACGCCAGCAGGAGGTTTCGCAGATCTCGCGCGAGCTGAAAGGGTTGGCGAAAGAGTTGAACGTGCCGCTGGTGGCATTGTCTCAGCTTTCGCGCGCGCCGGAGTCGCGTTCGGATCACCGGCCGCAGTTGGCTGACTTGCGCGAATCGGGAGCGCTGGAACAGGACGCGGACGTAGTGGCGTTTATCTTTCGCGAGGAGCAGTACAAGACGCCCGAGGAGCGCGACGCGATGCCGGAGGATCGAAAGAACATTGCGGAGCTGATTATCGCGAAGCAGCGCAATGGTCCAACGGGAACAGTCGATCTTCGTTTTACTCCGTCGAGTATGCGTTTCGATAATCTATACCGCGAGTAAAGGGCAGGGTTAACGCGGTGAAGGTGGTTCAAAAGTCTTTACATCGAAGTTCACGTCGTGCCGAATCTCCTGCACCGTGAAGCCGAGTTTCAGGCTGGTTGAACTCTGGCTGATACTAAACGGATATTTGATCCCATCGACAGCACGCCAATCGTCGAAATATACCTCGACTGGCTGTAAGACACCGCCGATGTTTCTTTGCGTGTTGAGCCGCACCGGTAAGTAAGTCTGCGCGTCCAGGTAGAGCCGTTCAAGAGGTCCGGTGGCGGGTTGCAGATCGAGTACGTAGACCTCGCGATAGCCGATCTTGCTCATGCCGGGCACAGTCACTTTTGCGAAGTTGTTTTTGATCCTGAGTGGCGCAAAGTAATCGGCTTCGCGTTGGACCACTGCCAATTCCGCACCTTTCAGCCAGGTCACTTTCTTACCATTCGTGTGCCAGCCGGCTTTGCCGTTCGAGCCAAATCTTACGGTACCTACCGGATGAGCTTCGATGATCGTTAACAAATTGTTCGGCGCTTGCGCACGGGTTTCGAAACTTCCGCCGCGGCTCACACCTGCTATATCGACAGTTCCTTTAACTACATGATTGGTGAATTTACTAAGTGCCGTCGCGCCGCCCAGTGCGTCGACGTATCGATTGAGGAGTTCGTCGACGTTCGGGACGGAACCGGAGCTTTCGATCGTGTTTCCGTCGCGGATCGTTACGCTGCCGGAGCCGCCGCCCCCAATCATGCGGGGTGAAGATCCGGTTTCGGCGGGTTCGGCAATCATCGCGCTACTGACCTGGCGTGAGCTGGTCGTGCTGCGATTGCCGCCCGCGTTTGTATTTGTCTGGCTGAGAGAGTCCAGCAGGTCTTCTGCTTCGGCGCGGACGGCGGTGTCGGAGTTGCGAGTGAGTGATTCGAGTATGGCGCGCGCTTCGGCAGGCTCCGACCGGCGCATGTGAATTTGCGCTACTAAGAGCGCGTAGCTCGCCTTGGCGGGCGCGATCTGTCTTGCCTTGCGGGCCATCTCGAGCGCTTCGTCGAGCCGTTCGTTCGTGACGAGATCGACGAGCGCCAGGAGATAGTGGGAGGGGGCGTACGTGGGCGCGAGCTTGATCGATTTCAAAAGCTGGTCGCGCATGACGGCCGCTGTCTCGCGAGAGTAATCATTGATGCGTCCGTTTGGGGAGACGCCTTCGCGGCTGAGTACGAACGCATACAGGTAGTGAACCAAATAGCTCTGCGGTGATGCCGTCGCTTTTTCCAGGTATTTCTTCGCTTCGGCGTAACGTCTTTGATAGACCGAGATGAGACCCAGCGCCGCGTGCGCGGGGAGAAAGTTTGGTTCCAGCGCGATTGCCTGTTTGAAGTAACGTTCGGCGTCCGCTTCGCGATTGATGTGGAACAGCAGATCGCCGAGGTAGTAATTTGCTTCGCCTTCTGTGAGCGACGTGCGCTGCATCGCCGTGTAGGAAGCGTAAGCTTCGGGATCGGCCGTGGCGATGCGCAACGCGGAAAACTCGCCGCGCCGGACGTACGCCTTCAACTCGTTCTCCAGAACTGCCAGGCTCATGCCAAACGAATCTTCCAGCGCTTTGGCCGCTGCTTCACCGCGGCTTACCTGGCCGAGGAATCGTTTGAACTGGTCTTGCCGGCTGCTGTTACCGCCGAGCATCAGGTAATGGACCAGCGCCCATGATTGGCCGTAAAAGATTCCGCTCTTTTCCTGTTCGTTATAGTGAGCCGAAGTTGTGCCGATGGAGAAAAGCGTTGAGAGCGGAAGCATCTCCTGCTCGCGCAGCAGGCGGATGTAATGGTTGAGCGGCGCGCCCAGCGTTGCTTCGCCGCCTGAAAACTGCATGGAACCGTAGAACTCGGCGAGGCCTTCGTTGAGCCAGAGCGGAACGCCGGGCACGTTGTCTTTCAGGTGGAGATGAACGTATTCGTGAAATGCTGTGCTGAACGGATCTCTTTCGCCCGGGTCGAGTGAGATCGCGATGTAATTAACGTCCTCGCCCGGTTGAAAAAAGCCGGCGACGTTTGCCGGCCGGCCCTGGTAGAGCGGTTTGAATGGCGTAAACGAAGCTTCATCACGAAACAGGACGACCGTCGTGGGGACCGGCGAGTCGAGTACGTTACGCGAGACGAGCCGGCCGAATGCGCTGTGAAAGAATTCCAGCCACGCCGCGACCTGACGCAGTTTCTCGGGATCAGCGTTTCCGATGACGAAAAGATTGTTAGTGCGAACGCTGCGCCAACTGTCCCGGGTTTGAACAGCGCGTGCTGATGAGAGGTTGAAGGGCGACGTAAAGGAAACGGCGAGTAGCAAACTCAAAATGATCTTCATAAAGCATCCCTCGTCCCGCCTGAAACAATACCATCGATGCCCGGGAGGCTGCGACGAAAATCGCATAAGCGGGTAAACTACGCGCCATGCCATCATTTACGGACGAGCGAATCAAGATTTCGGGGCGCCCGACGTGGGCGGAGATACACCTCGAAAACCTGGCCGCAAACTTCAGACAGATAAAAAATCGCGTCAGTCCAGCGGCGAGGGTCATGGCGGTGGTCAAAGCAGACGCGTATGGACACGGCGCCGTCGAATGCGCTCGCAGGCTCGCGAAAGAAGGGGCCGACTGGTTCGGCGTCGCGATTCCCGAAGAGGGAATTCAGTTGCGCATGGCGGGTATTACGCAACCCGTACTTTGCCTCGGAGGCTTCTGGCCGGATCAGGCAGCAGCGTGCCTTCAGCAACGACTGACACCGGTGGTTTACCGCCTCGACATGCTCGAAGCGCTCAACCAGGCCGCGGGAGACGCGGGGGCAGTTGCCGACGCACACGTGAAGATCGATACGGGAATGGGCCGGTTGGGCATCCGTTTCGACGAGTTGAGCGAATTCGTCTCCAAACTCGATCGCTTTCGCAACGTGCGTATCGACGGGTTGATGAGCCATCTTGCTGCCGCCGACGATACGTCGTGCACGACGTTAACACGCGATCAGATCCATCGTTTCGAGGAAGCGGCCGCTGTATTTCGTCAGGCCGGTTTTCATCCAACATATCTTCATCTTTCCAATTCAGCGGGAATTTACGGTCACCGGGAGTCATGGGGAAATATCGTCCGCCCGGGCGGAGTGTTGTACGGCTTGTGGCGCGACGTCTTGCCACACTCAATTTCGGACCCTCAACTGGCGCCCGTGATGTCACTGCATTCGCGGATCATCATGTTGAAATGGGTGCCGCAAGGCGAGACGATCGGTTACGGTTGCACATTCGAAGCGTCGCGCAAGAGCCGGATTGCCACGTTGCCGATCGGTTATCACGACGGTTACATGCGTGCCTTATCTAATCGCGCCAATGCGATCGTCCGCGGCACGTTTGCGCCGGTTGTCGGCCGTGTATCGATGGATCTGACGCTGATCGACGTCACGAATGTTTCCGGCGTCGAGGTGGGCGACAAAGTCACACTACTCGGCTGGGATCGTGAACACCCCGGACCAGACATTTCCGCTGAAGATCTAGCGCGCACTGCCGGAACACTCTCGTACGAAGTCACCTGCGGGATCGGCGAACGCGTTCCACGTCTCTATGTCCAGTAATTCATTGACTCCGCATCGACGCGTTTACTACTATTCGAGTCCCTCGCGACGGTCTATAAAAAAGGAGATCCTCTCAATGACTTACAAGGTAAAGCCCGGTGACACACTAGCGAAGATCGCTAAAATCAACGGTTGCTCGCTGGATCAACTGCTCAAAGCCAACCCCCAGATCTCCGATCCCAACAAGATTAAGGTCGGCGACGTGCTGACGCTGCCAAACGGTCTGTCAGAGCTGACAACGGACAACACCAAACCTTTGCCGCTGATTCCGCCAAAGCCTAAGGCACAAGGCGCCGCCGGAGCATTAGGTGAAGCATTGGCTGAATTGCTTGGCGAGTTGTCGGCAAAGTACGAGACGGGCGGCCGCGGACCGGGAACAGTTTCAACGGGCTCCGGCGATCCCGGCGGTGTTTCCTATGGCTCGTATCAGATGGCGACGAAAATGGGCACGGTCGCGCGTTTTGTCGCACAGGCAGGATTTCAGTGGGCGAACGATTTTCACGGACTCACTCCCGGCACCGGTCCATTTACGGCCTGTTGGAAACGGATCGCCGCGAACGAAACCGATGCCTTTCAACGAGCGCAGCATGCGTTCATCAAGAAAAGCCATTACGATCTGCTCGCCGCAAAGATACTTGCCGACGACGGTCTCGACGTGAACACGCGAAGCCGCGCGCTGCAAGACGTAATCTGGTCAACCGCTGTTCAACACGGCGGCGCCACGCCGATCGTTCACAAGGCTTTTGCGAATGTGAAGAGCAGACCCTCCGACCCCGACTTCGATAAAGAACTCATCTGCGCGATCTACGCGGAACGAGGTCGAAAAAAACCCGACGGCAACCTGGCTTACTTTTCAAAGAGTTCCCCGAGTGTCCAATCGGGCGTGTCAAAGCGATTCAAGAACGAACAGCAGGACGCGCTCGCGATGTTGGCAAAGGAATCCTAAACAACCAGATGGCCTGGGAAACAGAGAAGCTCACCGTCAGCGCCAATGAAAACGATTCGGTGACGGCCCTTCTTTATGCCGCCGCCAAACAGGGACGCGCCGGGCTGACCGCGGTGTTGGGCCACGGAGCGGGCGCGAGCCAGGACAGCGGCTTCATGCGCATGTTTGCGAGTGGTCTGGCGTCGCGTGGTCTCGACGTGATGACTTTCAACTTCGTCTACATGGAGCAGGGACGCTCCGTTCCGGATCAAAAACACAAGTTGGAGTCGTGCTTCCGCGCCGTGATCGACACGGCAGTCAAGCATCGAAAACTGAAGAACAATCGTTTGCTGATCGGCGGGAAATCGATGGGTGGCCGGATCGCTTCGCAGGTTGCGGCTGCTGCGCAGAACGAGAAGGAGCCGGTCGCCGACCAGATTAACGGCCTGGTTTTTCTTGGTTATCCTCTCCATCCGCCTGGCAACCCGGCGAAGCTGCGCGTGGACCACCTCGAACATATTCGCAAGCCGATGCTATTTGTGCAGGGCACGCGCGATGCGCTCGGGACGCCTGAGGAGATCCAGCCGTTCATCAAGGGACTGCGACCGGCGGCAAAGATTCACGTGATCGAAGGCGGCGATCACTCGTTCAAGGCGCCGAAGAAGTTTGGTATCCCGCAGGAAGAGATCTACGAAAAGGCGATGGACGCGATCGCTCGTTGGGCGGAAGGTATTTGAGCCACGAAGAGG
>CBFGMX010000184.1:0-10567 GCA_965649955.1 uncultured bacterium | reverse complement strand
GCCTTTTGTGGTTACGCCTTTTGTGGTTGTGCCTTTTGTGGTTTACCTATTCGCTTCTTGTTTTTGTTCCTTTTGTGGTTTAACCTTCCGGCCATTCCTATGGCCTGGTTCAGTAAGAAAACAAAGCGCATAGAATCGGTTCCCCCTGAAGAACGCGTCGTGAAGACGGAAAACGTCTTCGTCAAATGCGACGGTTGCGAGGCCCATCTTTTCAAAGGCGAACTCGAAGACGGTCTTCAGGTTTGCAAACACTGCGGCCATCACTTTCGCATCGGCGCGCGCGATCGTCTGTCACTGCTCTTCGACGATGGGAAGTATGAAGAGCTCGACGCCGAAGTCATCTCGATCGATCCGCTCGAGTTCACCGACAGCAAACCGTACTCGGAACGTCTCAGCCAGGCGACGGAGAGCTCGGGACTTCCGGAGGCAATCATCAACGCCCGTGGCACGGTGGGCGATCATCCCGTGATGGCCGCGGCGATGGACATGACGTTCATCGGCGGATCGATGGGCTCTGCCGTCGGCGAGAAAGTCACGCGCTTGATCGAACGGGCCATGCGCGAGCACGGTGCGGTAGTCATCTTCTCCGCTTCCGGCGGTGCGCGCATGCAGGAAGGCACGCTATCGCTCATGCAGATGGCGAAGATCTCGGCGGCACTCGCAGCGCTCGACGAAGCACACCTGCCTTTCATCTCGGTATTGACCGATCCGACGACCGGAGGTGTCACGGCGAGTTTCGCGATGCTCGGCGACGTGATTCTCGCCGAACCAAAGGCCCTCATCGGCTTTGCCGGGCCACGCGTGATCGAACAAACGATCCGTCAGAAGTTGCCGAAAGACTTTCAACGCTCGGAGTTTCTGTTGGACCACGGCATGGTCGACGCCATCGTCGATCGGCGCGAGCTGAGAAGCTACATTATCAAGCTGCTGAACTTCATGATGAATCCCGAGATTCATGGCGAGTCGGATATCGAACGGGCCCGCCGTCGCGCCACTTCGAGAGGGTAAACGCGGATTTGTTTTGATTCGATGAGTTTCGAAGAGGCGGTTCAGTATCTTCTCAGCCTGGGCCATGAAACTCTGACGATTAAGCTGGGACTCAGAAACACCGAACTCCTCCTCCAATCCCTCGACAATCCCGAACGCGCATTTCAAGCGGTGCAAATCGCCGGCACCAACGGCAAGGGTTCTACCGCCGTAATGCTCGATTCGATCTGTCGTGCGGCGGGCATGAAGACCGGTCTCTACACCTCACCGCACCTCGTGTCGATCACCGAGCGCATCCGGATCGCGGGCGAGCAGATCAGCGAGGACAATTTTGCGCGTCACACGGCAACGGTTCGCGATGCGTCGTACCGTTTGCTCGCGACTGAACAGCTCGACGCACTGCCCACTTTTTTCGAACAGGTGACGGCAATCGCATTGCTTGCATTTCGTGAAGCTGGCATCGAATTGGCGATTCTCGAAACAGGGATGGGCGGAAGACTCGACTCCACGACCGCCGCCAGGGCCGGCATCGTCGCCATCACACCAATCGCCATGGACCATGAACAGTACCTGGGCCAGACGATTGAGAGCATCGCGAGTGAAAAGGCTGCGGTCATCCGTCCGGGTGTGAAAGCAATCATAGCCAGCCAACCGCCAGAGGCTTTATCCGTTTTACTTCGACGATGTGAAGAAACCGGTGTTCAGCCAATTTTGAATGACTCAGCTCCGGAGATCGTGGGCGTCACCCCAGACGGAAGGTATTGTGTTCCAAACATCTGCGTCGGCCTGCGCGGGAAACATCAGATCGAAAACGCGATGCTCGCAGTTCGCGTCGCAGAGACCCTCTCGATCTCATCTGACGCAATCGCTACGGGAATCGAAACAGCGCATCATCCGGGACGGCTGGAGTTGATCGCGACCGAACCAGCCGTTCTGCTCGACGGGGCACACAATCCAGCCGGCGCGGAAGCCTTGCGCGAGTACCTGAACCAGTTTGCGCCCCGCCCGCTGACGTTGGTGTTCGGTGCGATGATCGACAAGCAACTGAGTCGCATCGGCGCGATACTCTTCCCGCTCGCCGACAAACTGATCCTCACGACGATCGACAACCCGCGCGCCGCTTCACTCGAGATACTCGAACAAGTAGCGACGCAATTCGCCCGCGGATCCGTCGCAAAATTCCAAACGAGTGCGGAGGCATTTGAGGCCGCCCTTCGCATCACGCCCGCTCAGTGTATGATCTGCGTAACCGGATCACTTTACTTAATTGGGGAATGGAAAAAACAACATGAGTAGCCAGCACAACGAACTGCCAAAGATCGTCAGTAGTCAGAAAGTCTTTTCCGGCCGCGTGTTCAACGTGACCGTAGACACGGTCCGCGAAGGCGAGCTCACGTACCAGCGTGAAGTGGTCCATCATCATGGCAGCGCGGTGATCCTGCCCGTTTTCGACGACGGCACAGTCGCGCTCGTGCGGCAATACCGGCATCCCGCCGTGCGTTATCTCCTGGAGGCTCCGGCCGGCACACTCGACGAGGGTGAACAGCCGCACGAGGGCGCCGCGCGTGAGCTCCAGGAAGAGCTCGGACTTATCGCCGGACGCATGGAGAAACTGTCGGAATTCTTCGTCTCACCCGGTTTTTGTGAAGAGAAGATGTGGGTGTTTCTTGCGACCGAACTAACCGAAGGCAAGCAACAACCGGAAGAGGACGAGGTTCTCGAAATCGTGCGGCTTCCGATCGACGAAGCGCTGGAAATGATTTCCAGCAATGAGATTCAGGACGCGAAAACAATCATCGCGCTGATGCTCGCAGCGCCTCGCGTCGGTTCGTCCTACTTGGAAATTGAATACCCCGCAGTCTAACTAATGAGATCCGGCAATCGTTTGATTTGTGTTAACAAGTCCCCTACACTCGCTCTTCAGTGATTACAAACGAGCCTTCACAGCACGTGACACCGCTCTCGGACGAGCAAGCAGGGTTTGTTGTAGATCAACCTGTTCGCACCGACGTCGCTGTACCACCGCCGCCAAGGACCCGGCCGGCGTGGTTGCAGGTCCTGATCTCATTCGTCATTTGGCTGCTCAGCGTGGCCATGCTGGCGTTTATTCCGGTCGTCGTCGCACTGCCTTACGTCATTTATAAGATGGTGTACGTCGGGCCCATAAACCCGCAAGCACTCGCCACAGACAAGACGCTCATCTTCTTATCGATTCTCGGCATTCTCCCGAGCCACGTGCTGACACTCGGCTTAGTCTGGCTGTTTGTCACCGAAGGCCGGCGGCGCCCATTCTTCGACACGATCGGTTTCCGATGGCCGAGAGACACGTCCCCCACGTACGGCACGATGCTATGCATTCTGCTTGCCCTTGCGCTACTCGCAATCGGTTGGGCCGTAACAACGGTGTGGGGCGGAAACAAGACGCAGTTGGATTTAATGGTCGAAAGCTCCATGGCCGCCCGTGTGGTCACGGCGCTCGTCGCCGTTGTCACAGCGCCACTCGTCGAGGAACTGATTTACCGCGGCGTGATGTATTCAGCACTCGAACGCGCCGGTGGGAAAATCATCGCGATACTGGTCGTGTCGTTGCTTTTCGCCGGCGTACACGTGTTCCAGTATTCGAATAATATCGCCGTCATAGTTGTCATCACTATCCTCAGCTTCACGCTCACTTTTGCACGCGCTTACACCGGCTCGGTGGTACCGCCGTTCATCATTCACCTGGTTTTTAACGGCATTCAGTCTCTCTTTATCGTTCTCGCTCCCTTCCTCGACAAGGATCTGCTGCAAAAGAGCGAGGAGATCACGCCGACAACTCCAGGTCTGGAACTCCCTGGTCGTTTGTTCGAAACGATCGCTGCTTATGTATGTCGTATGACGTAGTAGTCGTTGGTGGCGGCATCGGCGGGCTGACCGTCGCTGCACTGCTGTCCGCGCGTGGGGTCAAAACCTGTCTGCTCGAGAGAAACTCGCAGGTCGGCGGGTGCGTGGCGCGGGTTGAGTTCGCGGGATACGATTTCGAGCCAGGGATGGGACTCTACACGTCGTTCGGCCCGGGCGAGATTTACGACCGCGTGTTTTCAGAGTTGCCGGTCGACCTTCCGGAGACTTCGCTACTCACCGGCAGCGAGAACCTCTACTCGATAAAAGGCGGGCCGGCCAGCGTTGCCGAACGTCTCGCGGAGTCCATCAAAAAGAGTGGTGGCGCGCTGCGTTTGAATAGCCCCGTGCTGCGTCTGGCGTACGACGAAAGTGGCCAACGCGCCGTCGGCGTCGATCTACTCAGCGGCGAGACAGTAATCGCGCGAAAAGCGATCGTCAGTAACCTGACGATCTGGGACACCTACGGAAAACTGATCGGTCTCAACCGGACACCACTGGAAACAAAGAAACTCCTCAAAACGCTGGAAGGTCGTGGCGCTTACCTCGTTTATGCGAGTTTGGAAGAATCGGCACTTGCTCGTCTGCCCGGCGAGCGCTTCACAATCGCAGAGTTCACGGTGGCGATCGCTCCGCCCGGCAGTGGACCATCCGGCAAACGGGCCGTCACCATAAAGACAGATACTGATTCGGCCGATTGGTTTACGTTTCAGGCGAGCGAAGAGGAGTACGAGGAACGAGATCAGGCCGCTTTGGAGAACGTTTGGACGCGTCTGCATGAGGTATTGCCGCAGCTTGGCGGCGACGTCGAGATCATCGAAACCGCAAATCCACGGACCTTTTACGACCTCACGCGCCGCAAACTCGGCATGGTCCTGGGCGCCGAACGGATTGACTCCTCCGCGCCTGGCGGCGCCTTCGGCCATCGTACGTCGCTACCAAACGTCTTCATGGTCGGCGACACCATCGTCGCCACCGCCCGCATGGACGCGGTCGTCGAGTCTGCCCTGGTCCTCGCAAACGAATTGACGGTCCGATAAAATCTCTCGACAAGCCCCAATTGTCTACTGTATATAGTCAACAGACAATTATGTTCGTAACAGTCGATGAGCGAGACGCAAGGCCGCTGTACCAGCAACTGGTCGATGAGATTAAGACCCTCATTGCGCGCGGAGAATTGGCAGAAGGGACGTTGCTACCGCCGGTGCGACAGGTAGCCTCAGACCTCGGCGTGAACCTGAATACCGTCGCTTTTGCTTATCGTAGACTGCAGAAGGAAGGGCTGATTCGAGTGAGGCATGGGTCGGGAGCGGTCGTCATCTCACAAACGCTTACAGAGAAACCTGACGACCGCCTGCGAACCCAGTTACGTACAGCGTTGACACAGTTGATCCTTGCCGGGTTAAAGCCTCCCGAAATAAGGACCCTGATTAACGAAGAGCTGGAGGAGCTCTTTAAGGCACCGCGCCAAAATTAGTTATTCGGCCTGCTTGGTTCGAGACTCTTACGCGGCATCGGCCGGCCGGTGTCGGAGTCGATTGGCCTGCTCGGCAACGACTGACTCGCACCCGGGTTTCCACCATAACTGCCACTCGGCGTTATCGGACGTGGGCCGGAACCGCCACTCGACGGGTAGGAGCGTCCACTGCCTCCGCTTCCGTTCGATCCAGTTGCCGGTGGATTTGAACTGGAGCCAGCGCCGGGATAACCGGTCGCGCCATTGCGTCGGCCCTGATAGGCGTACGGATTGAAGGTTCCGAATGTATACGCGGATCCGTAGGGCGATCTCCAACCGTAGTACCATGGAATGAACGTGTAGCATCCGACGTGCGAGTTAAAGAACCACAGGCCAAATCCGCGCGCGTACCGCCAGTCGGCGAACGGGTCGCGGTTCCGCGAAAACGCGGAGGCCAGCATGGTATTAGTAATGCGGCGGTTGGCCCGGGCCAGAGCTTCGGCTCTTTCCTTGCTCCACGCGTCGATCTGCTCTTCGAGCTTTTTCTCTTCCTTGGTCAGTTTGGCCACGGAAACGTTCGTTTGGCTGAAAACCACTTTGTTTCCGTCTTTGACCTTTTGCGAGTCGCCGAGGATCACGCGTCCTTTTCTCACAATCAGCTCGGTCGCGTCACCGGGAATCACACTCACGCGATACAGACCGTGGCGGACGATCGCGATGTTTGTGTGCGGCGTGCTGATGTTGATGTTCAACTCCACGCCGTCGACGCCTGTGGCTTCAACGATGGCTGTACCTTTGACCAGCCGGAGTTCGATATTCGCGAGGGAGTTGTTGGACATCTCAACCTCTGAATTACCACCTACCCGCAAATAGGAACCAGGATTGAGCAGGATTTCGATTCGGCCGTCGGAAGCGGTACGGACGCGGTCGCCGGAGTTCAAATCATCCGTAACCATCAGTTCCAGCCAGTCAGAATCGCCTTTGCCACGGACGGTGGCCTGTCCGGTGATGGCGTTAATTCCGCCGGCTTTGGCCGAAATCACGTATCTCGAACGGTTTTGAGCGAGGCTCACCACCGAGCAACAGAGGACAAGTGCAACGGCAAAAACCGACAGCACCGGGAGGCAGTTTATTTTTCTCACGGGAATGACCCTCCGATATCGCGATAAGAAGTGACCGGCCGGTAATCTCCGAATCATTATAGACCTGTTATTACTATTTACAAGCTTGGGAAAACACGGGTGGTGTTCTAAATCTCAAGATTTCGTGTTTCCGCTGAATCGGTGTATTAGTTCGTGTTCAGTGGGATTTTGTCCGCGGGTCAGCGGCTCGGTTCAGCGAGCTTAGCGTAGTACCCGCGCTTAGTGCGGGCCAGGAGGTCGGGGCGTTGCACCAGGCGCACTTCGACTGAACGCCACTTGCCGTCGAGAGCCTTGTTCGATGGGCGGTAACCAATGCTGTAGACCGTGCTCAGATCGCGCACAATCTGCTCGTAAACCTTATCCAGATCGCTCAACTTAGCGGCGCGGTACATCGGAGTTCCACAAGCGGACGCGATCAACGTTAGTTGCTCGCGTGCCAGCGCATACGCGGCACGAGGTACGCGATGGTTCTTCACATTCTCTTCTTCAGTATCCAAATAGATGGGAAAAACGATCGTTTCCGAATTGCGGATGTTTTCCAGCAGCGTATTGAAGCCGGTGCGCGAACCTTCGCCGTAAACATCCGGAAGCGCATTATCGACACCGTCCGTCATCACCACCACGGCATTGCGACGCCCCGATCCCTGCGGGATGAGGACCTTGACGACCCAGTCGAGCGAGTCCCAGAAGTTGGTGCCGCCGTACGCGTCGTCCATTTGATCGATGCTCTTTTTAAGTTTGGTCCGATCGAGGGTGAAAGATGAGTAGAGCGCCGGCTGATCGGTAAACGAAACTACGGCGACGCGATCGGTCGGACGTGTTGCCTCGATGAAACGTTTCGCCGAGTTTCGAATCATCTTCAACTTCCGGGAGTTCGATCCGGAGAGGTCCAATAACAGGACCAGATCAAATGGCGCATCCGCGGCTGCGAAAAACGAGATCTCCTGCTGCGTACCGTCTTCCAGCACGACGAAATCTTTCTGTTCCAGCATCGGCAGCGTCGTGTTGGGCCCAACGCCGAGCACGCTGACTTTCAAATCGACGAGATCCGAATCGATGCGAATAGTCTCGACCGGATCCTGCGCTTGTCCTTTCCCTTGCCCTTGCCCCACAGGGTCCTGCCCACGAACGATCCCGAGACAAAGCAGACACACAACCAGGCTCGCCGTCAAAACAAAACGAGCGCGTGTTGCCAGTCTGAATTTAGTTTGCATAGTAGCCACGTTTGCCGCGTGCTACCGCGTTCGAGCGATTAACACCAATCCGAATTGCTCGCCAACGTCCGTCGCGAACGCTACTTGAGGGCCGATACGCCAAACTATAAACCGTTCCGAGGTCCGCCACCACCTGTTCGTACGCGCCCGCCAAATCGGTGAGGCGTTCTACGGAGTAGAAAACTCCGCCGCCCGCTTCGGCCATCTCCCTCATCCGATCGTGACCGGCATCGAAGGCTTCCGGCTGCGTATCCTCCGGACTCATCGCTTCATACTCGGTGTTCAGCCACAACGTGTACAGGACGCCGTCAAACTCCTGAACGTTCCGCAGCGTCTCCTGGTAGGAGGTCTGCGAACCGATCTGCCTGCTGATGCCGGGAATAGTTCCATCCAACCCGTCGCTCATCACCACGATTGCCGAGCGACGCGAGTTGTTGGCGTCCTTTGTGATCTGGCTCATCGTGAAGTTTATCGCGTCGTAAAGTTTGGTGTCGCCTTTCGCCGTGTCGATCGTTTCGATCCGCTGCCGCAGCAGATCGCGATCGGCGGTAAGTCCTGACACGATAGTCGACGTGCCCGCAAACGTGATCACAGCAATGCGATCCGCCGGGCGCGCCGCGTTGACGAAACGCAGTGCCGCCGCGCGGATCAGTTTCACCACTTCCTTCGTCGAGCCCGAGAGATCGATCAGGAGCACCAGGTCGAACGGCGCCGACGACGATTCGAACTGCACGATGCTCTGCTCCTGGCCGTCTTCGAAGAGCCGGAAGTCTGATTGGACCAGCCCCGCGAGGCCGCGGCTGGTGCTGCGATCGATGACGCTTATGTTGAGTGTCACCAGTTGCGAGTCAACGCGGATAACGTCGCCCTCGCTGATCTCGACGTTTTCAGCCTTGTCCGCGGGAGTTCCCGCTGCTGGTTTAGAACTGGCCACGATCTTCGGTTGCAGTGTGACTTCCTGCGTTACGGCCTTCGCCCATCCCTGGGGCGTCCAACTCTCGACGTCGGCATTTGCGGGAACTTGCAGTTTGAGATGGATCGCAACAGCGGGATCGATGGGCCGACGAACCACGGAGATCGTGATTACTTTGCCGCGATTATCGATGACGATCGGTGAACGAGTGAGTGTCGCCGAGCCTTCAATCGTGGCCGAAACAGACGCATAATTCTGGTCCCACAGCTCGACTGTCGTGTTGCCAAAATCGTTTCGCACCCTGAGTTGACTGCCCGGAGGCAGTTCGATACGAATCCCGTCAAAACTGACGCCTGAAACTGTTATCGGGAAGAGAAGGGCCGCGGCTAGAATTAGAAAGCGCAACATACCAAACCGACCACAGATTATACAGATCAAGGCTCGATGAGATCGAGCATCGACGTCTCATCACGGACCGGCTGGGCCGAATCACGCCGAGGCGGCGGAGCACCCGCGAGGTCAGAAATCTTCAACAGCAGGTTGTTTTGATTGGTGGCATACGGCAGGGCCGCTTCGATGCTCACCACGCCGTCGCGAATGAGCCGTTCGATGACTGTGTCGAAAGTCTGCATGCCCTCCTGATCCCCCTGCTCCATCGCGTCGATCAGCGACTTTCCTTCCGACTCGCCCTTTTCGATGTATTCGCGAGTGCGCATCGTCGACTTCAGGATCTCGATGGCGGCGATGCGTCCTTTGCCATCGCCAAGCGGAATCAGTCGTTGCGAAACAATGAAGCGAAACGACTGCGCGACGCGTGTCCTGATCGCCTTCTCCTCGTTTTTCGGAAACACGCCGATGATGCGATCGACTGACTTCGACGCGTCAATCGTGTGCAGAGTGGAAAGCACGAGGTGTCCGGTTTCCGCGGCCTCGAGTGCGACTTCGATCGTTTCGCGGTCTCGCATCTCGCCGACCAGAATTACTTTCGGCGCCTGCCGTAGCGCGGCGCGCAGGGCGATAGAGAAACTGGGCGTATCGGAGTGTAGTTCGCGCTGGTGAATCGTCGAGTTTTTGTGCGTGTGCAGAAACTCGATCGGATCCTCGATGGTAACGATGTGGTAGTAGTGCAGCTCATTAATCAGATCGATCACGGCAGCGAGCGTCGAACTTTTGCCGCTTCCGGTTGGACCAGTGACCAGCACGATTCCATTCTTGAGGTCGGCAATCTCCTTCAAAGTTTCGGGAAGATTGAAGTCGCTGAAACGCGGCGGGCGCATTGGGATTACGCGCATGACGATCGCGTGCGTTCCTCGCTGCCGGAAGATGTTGACGCGGAAACGAGCGTCGCCGGGAACGCTAAACGACAAGTCGGCGGAGCCGGTTTTTTCCAGGCTATCAATTGCCGCCTGCTGGTTGCCGAGGATTAACTTCGCGATTCCTGCTGTGTGCGCCGGCGTCAACTTTTCCAGCCCAGCGATCCGCACCGGGACCAGTTTGCCTGCGAGTTCGATCTGCGGCGGCCGTCCGGGACTGAAGATCAGATCGCTGACTTTGTCAGAAGCCCGCAACATCTCTCTCAAGACGGCGATGAAGTTTGGTGGCGGCGGACTTGAAGGTTGTTGAGTGTTAGGGGTTGGTTGTTCGCTACTCATTTTTCGTTTTGGAACTTTTCACCGTATTCGTGCGTCAAAAATAGCAGGTGAAAAGCAGTGAGAATATTTGCACTCCGAAGAACAAACTACTTTCGACTTGCGTACATCAAAGTTGTCGCAGAAACACGGTAAGCAAAAATTTGGACCGTGTGATTGATTTTTAACAAGAAAGGCGCTGGAAACATGGCAACGTACAGAGATCCTGTTAGCTGCTTTGCACCACTTGAAGTAATCGAGCGCCTGCTGGAAATTCGTGTTGAAGCGGGTTACTCGCCTGCCGTATATCTTCTTTCCCCCGATGATTTGGCAGACTATCTCGATGC
>CBFGMX010000183.1:0-10606 GCA_965649955.1 uncultured bacterium | reverse complement strand
TAGGCTACCCGTGCATCGAACAAACCGGAGAAATAACGGCTGAGACGACGAACCTGTTTTTTGAAGCGTTGGCAGCCCTGCTGTCAGTGTACTGAGTAGCGCCCACTCAGACAAAAGCACTTCCAGCTTGCGCCCGCGGCGTAGCCTCGCGGCCTTTGGTTCTGTGTGTCCGGGCTCACCGAATAGTTCGAAAAACCTGGCTTGGGAGGCGGTGACGCGCTGCATCGTACCCCCATCTGCCCCCTATGTCCATAGGAACTTTACACCATTATAGGGGCCGATGGCATGCGCGTTCCCGCCACCACCCACCGCTTTTACGGTTTTTCCCAATAATTCGGCCCTTTTTGCCCCATACCACCAGTCTCAACCAACCGTCTCACCGTCTCGAGCGTGTCAATCTCCGCCGCCGACTTATCGGGCCTTAATCGGAGAATCCGCGGAAACCGGAGCGCATATCCGCTCTTATGTCGCTTCGATGGTTGAACTCTGTCAAAAGTAACCTCGATGACAATCGTCGGCTCAACTACCCGCACCCTCCCATGTGCATACTCCTGTATCGTGTGCTGCTTGAACCACTCAGTTAACTCCGTTAACTCCCGATCCGTCAAACCCGAATAGGCCTTGCCGATATTCAATAACTCATCGTCCTCGGCAGAACGCCTCACTGCGAAAGTATAGTCCGAGAGCAGGTTCCGGCGCTTCCCATGCCCCACCTCCACTGCGGTCACGGCAACATCCAACGTCGCTATCGCTCGCTTCAACTTCAACCACTCACGACCACGCCGCCCTGGCTTGTAAAGCGAAGCCGGACTCTTAATCATCAACCCTTCGTTTCCACGTGCCCTCGCCGCGGCAAACTCATCATCAAGCGCCGCCGCTTCGTTGAACAACTTTCCCTGCGACAAACGCAACGACCCATTCTGAGGGACCAACCGGTCCAACAGCCGGCGTCGCTCCGCGAGCGGCTCATCAATCAATACCTTGCCCGAAGCGTAAAGCAGATCGTACGCAACCAGCACAACCGGCACCGCCGTGAGTAGTTGAGTGCCAACGTTCTTTCTTCCCAATCTCTTTTGCAGCTCACTAAACGGAAGAATGAGATCTCCATGCGCGGGAACGATCTCGCCGTCGATAATTGCATCGTTTGGCAGCGCTCGCAGCGGTTCTACCAACTCCGGAAAACGATGCGTAATCTCATCCATCGTGCGCGAATAGATCGCGACCCTTTCGTCCTGCACATGCGCCTGCGCGCGAATGCCGTCAAACTTGTCTTCCACAAGAAACTCATCGGGCATCGTCCGCGCGACGTCGGTGAGATCTGCGGCCGGCGTTGCCAGCATGAACTTTATAGGATGGAACAGCCGCATGCTGACGTCTCTCAGATCAGCGGCACGCGCGCGCGTCGCCGTCTCGCCGATGTCGCCTAAGAGCATGTTTGCGTAGGCGACATCCGCCAACGATTGATCAAAGACGCGGGCGATCGCGTCTTCAACTAGTCCTTCTCGAAGACCAATACGCAGGTCGCCACTCAACAACTTAACCAGATATTTCGCCTCCAGCGGTGTCGCTTTATGTAACACCGCGGTGAGCAACGCAGTTTTGTTCTTTATTCCCCGCGTCTCGCTTAACCGGGTGATCAGCGATTCAGTTTCCGCGAGCGTGATGGTGGGCGTGAAAGACTTTCCCGCTTCCTTAACGATCTCAGCAGCGAGATCGCCCGGATCGCCTAGACGCACGTAGCGCGGATAAAGATCTTCCAGACTGAAGCCAGTGGCCTCGCTAAGCGCGGTACTGATGATGCTGCCGCCGACGTTTGTCGTTCGCGCATCGGCGAGCGCAAACTGATGGCCGGCGAAGTAACGCGCGGCGCGCGTGAGATCCGAATCGGAAAGCGTTTGCAGATATGCGCCGAGCAGCGCTGCTTTTTCCAGCTTCTTCGTGGTCGCGGCCACGGCCTCGGCGCATTCCGCGAATGCTTGAAGAGTTCCACTAGCTTCTAACATCGAGATGAGGTAGTGTACTGCAACCTCGACAGATTAAGCCCGTGCCACGCGTGCAATCTGTGTCATCCGTGGGAAACTTTAAGTTTACTAGCGCCTCGCGCTACAATCCCGAGTGCAATTAATTGGAAGGCGGCAAAGCAGTGTTTGCATTTATCCTCGAATCCCTTGGCGCCACCGAGTTACTTTTTATCCTGGCGATCGCGCTGATCTTTTTCGGACCACGAAAACTACCTCAGCTCGCTCGGTCGATGGGTAAAGGCCTGTCCGAATTTCGCAAAGCGTCTGACGATTTCAAACGCACCTGGGAACGTGAAGTGGCGTTGGAAACGTCCGGCCCCGACGACCATGCGATCATGGCCGCTACTGAATCGACTCCCGCCACCGTAAATGCAGACGTCGCACTCGACGATGGCACCAGCGATCCGCAACTCGAAGCCGCGAATCCAGAATGGGTCGTACCCAGAGATGATTCGCCCTACGTTGCACCCGCAACTGCCGATGCAGCTTCCGAATCGACGCCCCAGGCAGTACCCGTTCCGGCTGAAGCAACTCAACCGGAACCTCTCCGAAAACACGATTGGCTTTAATCTAATCCCGTAATGGCTGCATTTCTAAGAGCACTTTCCTCGGATAAGACTGACGAAAACGAACTCGGCGGCCAGATGACGTTTTTGGAGCACCTCGACGAACTTCGTCGTCGTTTGGTCCGCTGCTTCGTCGTAGTGATTCTGGCTACGACGGGAAGCTGGTTCGTCTCGGAGCCGATCTACAACTTTCTCGCCGCTCCTATTCAGCAGGCTCTCGCCGAAGCGCAACGCCGCGAAGTGCCGATCGCCGGTCTCACCGGTAACGAAACGATCTCGGCGCTCTACACCTTGAAAGAGAACGACACGGGACGTTTCGTTTTTGCAGAAGAAACGAAGCTGGGAACAAGCTTGATTCCCATCGGCGCCTCTGTGATGGCGCGGGCACTAAAAGATTCGCAGGGCAAGCTCGCACTTTTCACTGACGAAGCGCTTTATGCTGGGAGCTTCGTTATTCCCAAAGGCGTCCGGTTGCCTATCGAACTCGACGCGGTGACAACAAAACAGTACGCAGGCGAGAACGACAAATTGATTGTCACCACCGCCCTCGAACCGTTCTCCCTGTACATCAAGGTCGCGCTTTACGCTGCTATCGCGATCTCGGTGCCGTTTCTGCTGCTACAGATTTGGGGCTTCGTCTCTCCTGGCCTTTATCCGCATGAACGCGCTTACGTAACTCCGTTCATCATTCTTTCGTCCATCTCATTCGTACTCGGTGCCGCTTTCGCTTACTACGTGCTGTTTCCGCCGGCAGCGAAGTACCTTCTGGGAATCGGATCCGAGTTTCGACTGCTGCTAAAAGCGTCGGATTATTTCGACTTCATAGTCCTCATCATGCTTGGCATGGGAGTGGTGTTTCAGATGCCCGCCATAACCTACGTCCTGGCGCGCATCGGTTTGGTTAGCGCAGGATTTCTCGTGAGGATCTGGAAGACGGCGCTGATAATCATCATGATCGCCGCGGCGGTGTTGTCGCCGACCGCTGACATTTTAAACATGCTCTTATTCGCGGCGCCGATGATGATCCTGTACC
Source organism: uncultured bacterium (assembly GCA_965649955.1). Lineage (GTDB taxonomy): Bacteria > Acidobacteriota > Blastocatellia > Pyrinomonadales > Pyrinomonadaceae > PSRF01. Next base: position 6,986 of record CBFGMX010000183.1, on the reverse strand, counting down.
TGGTGTCGATCCTCGTTGCCTGGATTTTCAACAAGCCCCGAACTGCCACCTGACAAGCGGCTTCCAATACGGGTATTCAGACCGGCATTTACACCGTTTTAGACCGGTTTTTGGGCAACTAAGTCCATTCGTCTCCGCATCTTGACTGTGTTCTTAACAGGATCTTAGAATCCTTGGTCTTCAACGGCGCCTGTTAGCAGTCCGTATCGCTCGATTTCGTCCGCATACACAGGAGTTTTCTTAATGTCTTACCGGAAAGTCGCCTTTCGCCTGGCATTCATCGTTGCCTTATCAATGACCGCCAGTCTCGGCGTTTTCGCACAGGATCAGAACGATCCCACGAACAAGCCTCGCAACGTCAAACCGGAACTGAAGAAGGCTTACAAAGACTGGCTGGATAAAGACGTTACCTACATCATCACGGACGAAGAGCGCAAAGCATTCAAAAAACTGGCAAACGACGACGAGCGCGAACGCTTCATCGAGGAATTCTGGCGCCGCCGCGATCCCGATCCAGACACTGACGAGAACGAGTTCAAGGAAGAATATTACGAACGCATCGCCTACGCGAACGAGCACTTCAGCTCCGGCATCCCGGGCTGGAAAACAGACCGCGGCCGCATCTGGATCATGTACGGCAAGCCCGACGGTCGCGAGACGCACCCGATGGGCGGCGCTTATGAGCGTCCGTCGTACGAAGGCGGCGGCTCAACCACCACATACCCATTCGAGATTTGGTTTTATCGTTACCTTCCCGGTGTCGGGTCTGGCATCGAGATCGAGTTCGTCGATCCGACAGGCAGCGGCGAATACCGCATCGCACGCAATCCAAACGAAAAAGACGCGATGCTGATGATTCCGGGCGCCGGTCTTACGCTTTCGGAACAGTTGGGCCTGACCGACAAAGCGGATCGCATCATGGGAGCGGGGAGTATTGGTAACTCACAATATCAACGCGAACAAGACAGCCCGTTCTCGCGTCTGCAATTGCTTGCGGACCTGAGCCGTCCGCCCCAAGTGAAGTTCAACGATCTCGCAACGGCGGTCAACACCGGTATCGTCGAAGAGAATCCGCTGAACTTTGATCTGCGCATAGATTTCTTCCGCCAGTCGGATGAACGCGTGATCACTGCGTTCACGATTCAGGCGGAGAACAAAGACCTCGTTTTTCAGGACAGTGGCGGCTTGCAGCAGGCGCGCATGAACATCTTTGCGCGCATCACGTCCGTTGCGGGTCGTCGCGTCGGAATCTTTGAGGATCCGGTTGTCACTACGGCGACTGCTGAAGAACTCAGCGAAGCCAAGGATCGGAAGTCGGCTTACCAGAAAGCCGTTCCACTCGCGCCGGGTACTTACAAAGTTGACGTGATCGTTCGCGACACTGCTTCCGGCGCCACAGGCTTAAAACAGCTTGGCTTCACAGTGCCGAAATACGATTCCGAGAAGCTTTCAACTTCGACGATGATTCTCGCCGCGAAGCTCGAGAGCTTGCACGATCAACCGGCGGTGGGCCAATTCGTGATCGGCACGACTAAGGTCATCCCGAACGTGTCCGGCGTTTACCATCGCGGCGCGCCCGTCGGTGTGTACCTGCAAATCTACAACGCCGGTATCGATCAAACGACTTTACGACCGTCAGTCGACGTCGAATACGCGCTGATGAAGGACGGCAAGGAACTGGGCAAGATGTCGGAAGACTGGCGCGGACTCAGCGATTCGGGTCAACGGTTGACTCTCGCTCGCTTGATCGACACGCGGAATCTTGGCGTCGGCGAGTACGAGGTCGCGATTCGCATTCGTGACCGCGTCACGGGCCAGGCACTGTCGCCGTCGCAGAAGTTCACCGTCGTTCAATAAACTCGGTCGATTCAGTACAATTCGGTTTTCTTCAGGTCGTCTCCCCGCACGGTCCAAACCAACTTCATCTGAAGGGAGACGACCACCCATGTCTGCCTCGTCTATCTCGTCTGTTACGGAGACGCGTAAGCTTGTCGCCGTCCTCGTCCTCGTTTTCATCTCATCACTGACCGTTCCAGCTCAACAGCAGAAACAGAACCCGGAAGAAAAGCCGCGCAGGGTAAGACAAGAACCCAAGAAAGCGTACGTGCAGTGGATTACTGATCACGATCTGATCCTGACGCAATCCGAACGCGATGCGTGGAAAAAACTGGTAACCGACGACGAACGCGACAAATTCATCGAGGAATTTTGGCGCACCCGCGATCCAGATCCGGACACTCAAGAGAACGAATTCAAGGAACAGTTTTACGAGCGAGTCGCTTACGCTAACGAACACTTCTCTTCCGGTAAGCCAGGCCGGATGACGGACCGGGGCCGCATCTACATCAAGTTTGGAAAGCCTGACTCGATCGAGTCTCACCCGGCCGGCGGCGCGTACGAGCGCGAGCCATGGGAAGGTGGCGGTTCGACTACCACTTACCCTTTCGAGCGCTGGTTCTATCGATACATTCCGAACGTCCGCAGCGGCGTGGAGCTCGAGTTCGTCGATCCAACCGGCAGTGGTGAATATCGGTTGGCGCGAAATCCTGACGAAAAAGACGCTCTAATTCACGTCGGCGGTGGTCCAACGATAGCCGAGTTGGCCGGCTTCGAAACTCGTGCGAACCGCCTCATGAACCTCGGCAACTTCGGCCTGGCCAATTACCGCCGCGCGCAGGATTCGCCGTTCGAAGTGCTGGACCTGATGCGCGGACTCGATCAGGACCTGCCGCACACGCGCAATTACATCGGAACGGTCACTAACACTCCTACCGTTGACGACAGCGCGCTCGACTTCAGCGCGCAGCTCAACTTCTTTCGCCAATCGGACGATCACGTCCTGGCGGCGCTAACGCTTCAGACCGACAATAGCCAGCTCAGTTTTACAGACAGCGGCGGATTGCAGACCGCGCGCATGAACATCTTTGGTTGGGTGACCACCATCGCCAATCGTCGCATCGGCAAGTTTGAAGACTCGGTGACTGCGACTGCGACAGCGGAAGAGTTGAGCAGCACCCGGATGCGAAAGTCGGCCTATGGCCGTGCATTCATTCTTGCGCCGGGGCGTTACAAGATCGATCTCGTCGTGCGTGATATGGAGTCGGGGGCGAAGGGCATCAAGCGCATCGGATTCGAAGTGCCGAAGTTTCCTGACAACCAGTTGTCCGCGTCAGGCATTGTGCTCGCCGCCAAACTCGAAAATATGAAGAGCGGAGCTCCGGTCGGTCAATTCGTGATCGGCACGACGAAAGTCATACCAAACCTCTCGCGTGTTTTCCGTCACAACGATCCGGTCGGCATCTACCTCCAGGTTTATAACGCCGCGATCGATCAGACGACACTGCGCCCGGCAGCAGACGCCGAGTATGTGTTGCTCAAAGACGGAAAGGAATTGACCAAACAGGTCGAAGACTGGCGCCAGATCAACGACGCGGGCCAACGTCTAACCCTGACGCGCCTGATCGACAGTCGCTCTCTTGCACCAGGCGAGTACGAGATCCAGGTTCGCATCCGCGATCATGTTACGGGCCAAACAATCGCGCCTTCAGCCACGTTCACGATCGCGCCATAGCTTCGTGGATGAAGTTTAGAATCTCAATGAGATACGGATCACCCCCGGAGCCAAGCACGTTGTGACCAGTCCCCGGCACTATCAACAATCGCTTGGGCTCGTTCGCGGCCGCAAATAGTAGCCGCGCCTCGTTGGTCGGAAGCACCGGATCCGGATCGCCGTGACTTATCAACACGGGCGCGTTAACTCGCGCTAGTTTCTGTGCAGATTCGAATCGATTTCGCGCCACGAAATGTAACTGTTGAGGTAACCACGGCAGCGCGTGACCTGCGATTGAGCTCGCTGAACTAAGACCCGATTCGATTATTACGGCACCCACCTGCCGTCGCGAGGCAACATCGGCAACCACCGTCGTTCCAAGCGACTGGCCGTACAGAACGATCCTGTCGAAAGGCACGCCTTTCTCATTGACGACGAACCCAACCGCAGCATCACCGTCCGCGTAAAGTCCCGTTTCGTTTTCAGTGTCTCCATCGCTGGCGCCGTAACCGCGATAATCGAAGAGCAGAACGTTGAACCCGCGTTCGTAAAAGCGTTCGCCTAACCAACCGACGTCCGCAATGTTGCCCGTGTTGCCGTGGAAGAAAATGATTGTTGCACTCTGGGGATTCGCCTGGTTTTCGAAAAACCAACCATGCAGGCGCACGCCATCGGCAGTCGTGAACCAGACGTCGGATGCTCCGGCTGGAGGCCGACGGACCGTGTGGTCCATCCGCACCGGATGAAACGTCATGTGCCACTCCAGGGAACGCAAACCATAGACAAACGCTGCGCCGCCAAGCAGCATGGCCAACATAATCGCGATTGAACGTTCACGGTTGATCACGATGTCTACTACGCACAAACAGCGTCTTCGCGTTCCGTCCACGGGCAGAAATGCGACTGCTGACGACAGATGCTAAGATAAAACCGTGATGGAGCAAGCGGAATTAATGGGTATGAGCCAGGCGGAACTGGTTTCGTTCGTCGAAACCATGGGTGAGCCCGGCTACCGCGGGCGGCAGATATTTGCCGCGCTGCAACACCGCCGTCTGCGCAGTTTCGACGAGATGACCGACTTGCCGAAAGACCTGCGAGCGCGATTGAGCGAAGTTGCGCGATCGTCAACACTGACGGTCGAATCGCGTTATCTTTCCGCAGATGGCACTCGCCGTTACTTGATGAAAACGCAGGACGGTTTCCCGGTCGAAACAGTCTTCATTCCCGAAGAACGCCGCGACACGATCTGCTTCTCATCCCAGTCGGGCTGCCCGTTGCAATGCACCTTTTGTCTGACGGCCCAACTCGGTTTGTTGCGTTCATTAACAGCAGGTGAAATTGTCGAGCAGATAATAATCGCGCTCAACGACGCGTACGGTGTAGGCGTGAAACCACCCCGCGGCACAAACCTCGTCGGCATGGGCGCGGGCGAGCCGTTTCTCAACTTCGATTCGCTGTTGCACGCGTTGCGCGTGATGGCTGACCCCAACGGGCTTCACATAGTTCCCAATCGCGTGACGATTTCGACCGCCGGCGTAGTGCCGCGCATTCTCGAACTCGCGAAGGTCTCTGAGCGACCGCATCTCGCGATCTCGCTCGCCGCCCCAACCGACGAACTGCGAAACCAGTTGATGCCGATCAACAAGAGGTGGCCCCTCGAACAGTTACTCAACGCCTGCAAGGAATTTGAAAAGACGTTGAAGCCAAATGAGCGAGTAACGTTCGAATACGTGCTGCTCGCAGGTGTCAACGATGCCGACGAGCACGCACGTCAACTGGCGAACCTGCTAAACCGCCATGGCCTGAAATCGAAAGTTAACCTGATTCCCCATAATCCCGCCGACCCTTTGCCGTATCAACCTTCGCCGGACGAGACGGTGGAACGATTCAAGAACATTCTCGAATCCAAGGGCATTCATGTTTACGTGCGGCGCCCGCGCGGACGCGACATTTTTGCGGCGTGCGGGCAACTTGCGGCGCGCCAGGGAACACCTATGAATCGTGTCGTAATTAATTCAATCGGAGCCTGAGATGATCAAGCACTCGCTTTTATCCAATACAGTTCTACTGATGGCGGTCCTTCTCGTTCCCGCCACTCTGTACTCCACAACTCTGCCGCCGCAGTCGTCCAACGATGTGAAGGTCAGCGGTTCAATCGCCCCGGACAAAATCAAAAAAGGCCGAACGGTGAAAGCAAATGTGGTGATGGAAATCCCGCAGGGACTTCACGTGCAATCGAACAAACCACTGGATAAGTTTTTGATAGCGACAAAGCTTGAGGTAGAAACGCCGACGGGCATGAAAGTCGGTCCGATTTCCTATCCGCGCGCGCTGATGCGAAGTCTCAAGTTTTCGAAAAGCAAAGTCGCCGTCTACGAAGGTCGCACGTCAATTCGCTTCCCGGTAACGGTGCCGGCGAACTACTCGGGCGGCTCAGGCGAGATCAGGGGCAGGTTGAGGTTCCAGGCGTGCAACGACGAGTCGTGCTTTCCGCCCGTAACGCGCGAAGTGAAGATGTGGCTCAACATCGAATAAGCGATCACCGCCGGCCCACGACGGCCATCAGTCGTCCAACTTTTCCATTCAAGCTCTTCTCTTTGCGATAGGAAAAGAAGAGGTCCGTGCGGCACATCGTGCAGATTGGCGCGGTGTATATACGCTCTTTTCGCACTCCGGCTGAGATCAACTGATCCTGGTTTGCTTTCAATAGATCGACTTTCGCATGACCCGCCCGCGTCTTCGTAAAAAGATCTGCGCCGTCTTCGAACCGCTTGGTGAACGCGTCGATCACCTCGGCGCCCACTTCGTAACAACATGGACCAGCGGAGGCGCCGATCGCGACGCGCAGGTCTTCAGGTTTCGCTCCGTACTCATCAGTCAGCCGCTGAACGCCGGCGAGCACGGCCGACGCCAACGTCCCGCGCCAGCCCGCGTGGATGGCCGCAAACGCTCCGCTCACAGGATCGCCGAGCAGGATCGGCACACAATCCGCCGTTTTCACACCGGCCAACACATGAGGCGCGTTGCTTACGATCACGTCGCAGTAGACCGTTTCGCCGAGTTGGCCCTCCGCGGGCTTTGCTTCTTCCGCCGAATTCACCACACGAACATCCGCTCCATGCATCTGCCAGCAACCCGCGAGGGACCATTCGCCCGGAAAAAGCTTGAGAAAGCGCCGGCGATTCTCCAGAATGTTCTCCGCTCGATCCTCGTTGAATCCAGCGAGGCTCAACGCATTTGACGGCATGTCGCTGACGCCGCCAAGACGAGTGGAAAAGCCATTTACAAATCCAACATTCTCGAGTGGCGCACAGACAAGAGCGCGAACGCCGTCGAGTTCGCGCCAGTAGAATCCGTGGTCGGCTAACTGGTCATCAGTCGTGATCGTTTCCATCGGCATAGACATTATCGAAGTTGCGCGAATTCGCGAAGTGCT
>CBFGMX010000182.1:0-10751 GCA_965649955.1 uncultured bacterium | reverse complement strand
TTCTCCTATACAATCCTGGCTACCGTGTAGCCAACCCACACCAATGCCAAACCAATAAAATTCGAAGCCATTAAGTTGAGAGCCGCAAGTCCGAACTCGCCATTCTGCAATAGTGTGAATGTTTGTAGTCCGAACGACGAGAACGTGGTGAACCCGCCGAGAAGTCCGATAAAGACCACCGTGCGCAATGTTGGATTCACCACGAATCGTTCCTGGAGGAGGTAAAAGAGCAGGCCCACAAGAAAGCATCCAATCAGATTCACGATCAGTGTGCCCAACGGAAATGTCTCACCATAACGTCTCGCAATCACGCCTGACAGAAAGTAGCGACAGAGGGTGCCAACGAAACCGGCGACGCCAATTAGAAACAGTCTGCTCATCTTCCTCCTTCAAAGAAAAACTCCTAACCACTTCACGCGCGGTACGTGAAATGATTAGGAGTCATCAACCCTTCGGGTGGTTACATGGCGAACTCCATCGCCGCCGGCATTCTACTCGACTCATTCGACGCGAAACTAGTGTTACGGACCGAAAGATAACAAGTCGATCCGTTTCGGTGAGGTATTCAGATTACTTCTGCTCTGTAAAACTGGAAACGTAAAAGATGGGAAAGGCTCACCGAATAACGAGTTCTGCGGTTAACGGCTGATCGGGGCCGGTGAGGATTTCGGGAAGTTCGATGGGAATTGTCTGCTGCGTTTCAACAAGTTCCGTGAGAAGCGCAACCATATCGTCAGGGCCGGAGACGTAGTACTTTGCCTTGGACTCATTTCTGCCCACGTGTATTGTCCAGGCATTTTCGGGGAGTGATGCGAAAAGATCTTCATCCGTCGCATCATCACCTGCCGCTAAAATGAAATCCGGCGATTCAACTGAATGCATTAGGCGAGAGTACACCTGTCCTTTGTTGGCCCAGAGTGACTTTACCTCGACGGTCTTTTGCCCCTTCACAGTCTTGACCGGCGACTCCGCGAGCATGTGATCGAGATTTGCCACGAGATCGTTCGCCAGCCAATCGCCAAACTCAGGATCCGCCATGCGATAGTGCCATACGAGTGAAAACTCTTTCTCTTCGATGAAACTACCCGGAGTGCGATCCACAAAATGTTCGAGAACAGGATACACCCGCTTTTTCCAATCATCGGAGCTAACATGATGCGGCCGCTCCCAGGCTTGGGATGTCGGGGACCACACGAGTGCGCCATGTTCAGCGGCGATCCAAAGATTAGGAATGCTGGCGAACCATCGTTCGAGGTCCGCCCGCGACCGGCCAGAGATCAAGGCCGTAGCCGAGTGCTTATCTCGCGCCAGACGTTTGAGCACGTCGATGAGGTTTGGACTTGGAACAGCACTCTGTGGCAGCGCCGCAAAGGGAGCGAGCGTTCCGTCATAGTCAAGCAGAATGATGCGCGACTTTGCCTGATTAAAAGCTTCCAACAATGACTTCTTGTCGAGTGGGAGCGGTTCATTGCGCGGCTGCTCAGATCGGGTTTGCACAGCGGTAGTTAGGTTTTTGATGAATCGATCACCCCACGCGAAGACGTTGTTCTTGTGAACGCGCTTATACAAGGCCATCATGCGCATACGCTTCTCTGTTTCATCGAGCGACAGCGCCCGCGCGATCGTCGCACTCAAACTCTCCTCGTCGTAAGGATTAACCAGCAAAGCTTCGCCCATTTCCGCCGCCGCGCCGGCAAATTCACTGAGTACGAGCACACCATCACCCGACGATTTGCAGGCGACGTACTCCTTGGCGACGAGGTTCAAGCCGTCTCTTAGCGGTGTAACCAAAGCAACGTCCGCACTAGCATAAAGAGCGGCCAATTCGGCTTGCGGCAGGTTGCGTCGTAAATACGTGATGGGAGACCAGTTCGGCGTGCTCCAGTCACCGTTTATCTCGCCAATAAGCTCATCAACCTCCCTGCGCAATCGAGTGTATCTCGGCACTCGTTCGCGGGAAGGAACGGCCACCTGGATCAGTACGACTTTACCGCGCCATTCAGGGTAGTCCTGCAAAAACTTTCTGTAGGCGCGCAGGCGTTCGGGGATTCCCTTGGTATAGTCCAGGCGATCAACTCCGAGAATTATCTTGCAATAACCAAAACGTTGTTTGAGTTCGGTCAATTGTTTCCTGGTTGCAGTGCCTTTAGTAAGCAGATCGTTGAACTGGTGTGGCGCTATACCTATGGGAAGCGCGTCGAGTCTTACTATTCGTTTCCCGTATTCGAGGTGGTCCATCTGGCTCGTGAGGCCCAACAACCTCAAGATGGAAGTGCGGAAGTTTTGGAGGTAACGGTGTGTATGAAACGCCAGATAGTCGGCGCCTAACATGCCCCGCAACAATTCCTCGCGTTTCGGAATGATGCGGAATACGGACGATGAAGGAAAAGGGACATGGAGGAAGAATCCGATCGAGATCTCGGGCAATACTGCGCGCAGCATTTGCGGCAGCAGTAAGAAATGGTAATCGTGAATCCAAACTAAATCATTGGGGCGAAGGTGTTTCAATATCTCATCGCGAAATATCTCGTTGGCTCCGACATACGCTTTCCAATCTGCGGAATCGAAGCGCAGTAGAGAAGGAAAGTGATGAAAGACGGGCCAGAGTGCCTGATTCGCAATTCCTTCGTAAAAGCCGTGGGCCGTTTCCTGGTCTAAGTCGACACCGAAATAACCGTGCTTGTCGGCCCATTCCTTGATCGTTGCCTTACGTCCTTCATCTGTGACGCCCGATGTATCACCAGACCAGCCAATCCAGATTCCATCGCTACCGCGCAGCACCGGATGCATCGCAGTGGCAAGTCCTCCGGCCGTGGCTTTGCTTTGCCAGACTGTCCCGGAATGCTTCAGGCTTACAGGTAGACGGTTTGATACGACAATTACTCTTTGGCGGCTGGTGTTCATATTCATAGGAAACCCATTACAACAATCGAGGCGCCTCGCGGCGCCTCAATTGTCAGGGCTAATGTGACTCCCCATGGTGTTGGAAGCTCGCCCGGTGTATGCAAGCCGTCAACACGTCACATCGTAATGAGCACGCTGATCGTAACCGAAAGCGCAATGCAGGCTCATCAGTCTTATTACCTACTGTTTGTAAGTGGTTCCACCTATCAAAGCGCGCGCTTTGCGTCTGCGTATCTTTGCGTGGAGAATTGCCGGTGGAGATGAACTGATGTTGAACGACTGGTATAAGGATGCGATCTTCTACGAAGTCTACGTTCGGGGCTTCTACGACTCGACTGGCGACGGAGTTGGCGACTTCCGTGGTCTTACCGCTAAGTTGGATTACCTTGAGTGGCTAGGTATTACGTGCATCTGGTTACTACCTTTTTACGAATCGCCGCTTCGCGACGGTGGTTATGACATCTCAGACTATTACGCCGTGCTGCCCGAGTACGGCACGCTTGACGACTTCAAACAATTTCTCAGTGCCGCACACAATAGAGGGATTCGCGTCATTGCGGATCTCGTAATCAACCACACCTCGGATCGGCATCCATGGTTTCAGGAGGCGCGACGATCCCCTGACTCTCCGAAACGTGATTGGTATGTTTGGAACGACTCAGATCAGAAATACTCGCAAGCGCGGATCATTTTCACTGACACGGAGCGTTCAAATTGGACCTGGGATGAGCAGGCTGGAGCGTTCTACTGGCATCGCTTCTTTAGTCATCAGCCGGATTTAAACTACGACAATCCTGAAGTGCGCGACGCGATGCTCGACGTCGTTTCGTTCTGGCTTCAACTTGGAATTGATGGCTTTCGAGTCGATGCTGCGCCGTACCTGTTCGAACGGGAGGGAACTGACTGCCAGAGTCTTCCGGAGACGCACGAGTTTCTGAGAAAGACCCGCAGGTTTGTCGACCAACATTATCCGAGTGCGCTTTTACTTGCCGAGGCGAACCAATGGCCGGAAGACATGGTCCAATATTTCGGCAGCGGCGATGAGTTTCACATGGGCTACAACTTTCCCATCATGCCGCGTTTGTTCATGGCACTGCGACAAGAGGATCGACGGCCCATCGTCGAAATCCTGGAAAGGACACCGGAGATTCCGAGCAGTTGTCAATGGGGCATGTTTCTCAGGAACCACGATGAATTGACTCTCGAGATGGTAACCGACGAGGAGCGGGATTATCTGTACAACGAATATGCAAAAGACCCGCGCATGAGAATCAACGTCGGTATCCGTCGACGGCTTGCACCATTGATGGATAACGGACGCCGGCGGATCGAACTGTTGCATGCGCTGCTCTTCAGTCTTCCAGGGAGTCCGTTCTTGTATTACGGCGATGAGATCGGAATGGGAGACAACATTTATCTCGGCGATCGCGACGGAGTCCGCACACCCATGCAATGGACCGCAGATCGAAACGCAGGTTTCTCGCAGGCTGATTTTGCGCGTCTGTATTTTCCGGTAATCATGGATCCGGTTTATGGCTACCAGGCAGTAAATGTTGAAGCACAGCAGCGTTATAGCACCTCACTCTTGAATTGGGTGCGAGAGATGATTCACCTGCGAAAGCGACATCCGGTTTTTGGACGCGGCGTGCTCCGCTTAATCAAACCGGAGAATCGAAAGGTCTTTGCCTTTACTCGAACTTATCTCGATGAAACGGTGCTCTGTGTTTTTAACCTCGCGCAATCGGCACAGCCGGCTGAATTGGACTTAACCGATTACGCGGGTTGCACTCCCGTTGAAATGATGGGAGAAGCGAAATTTCCATCGATCGGCAGCCGCCCCTATCAACTGGCCCTGGCACCGAGAGGCTTCTATTGGTTTTTGCTTTCCAAGAGCGAATCGTAAACGCAAGCTCATTAACATTTCCCGTACGTAAGAAATCGTGAACGGCCGGAGTCGAAGTAATGAGTAAGCGAGGCGCGCTATTCTGGTTGTCACTGCTCGAACGTGTGGATGTTTCCACTTGTGTTTACGACTAGCAGGAAATAATAGAATGACAGGCATGGACATAGACTGGACTACGATCTTTAAACATCTGATAAGTGTGGCTGTAGCTTACGGACTTGCGCTTCCTGTTGGCTGGGATCGCGAGAAAGAAGTCAGAAGTGCCGGACTGCGGACGTTTCCGCTGGTCGCTGTTGCGAGTTGCGGCTACATGTTAGCGGCGATGAGTATCTTAGGCAGTGGTGCCGACAGCATATCTCGAATAATTCAGGGTCTAATCACGGGTATCGGATTTATCGGCGGCGGCGCCATCCTGAAAGATCGGGGAAGCGTGCACGGCACCGCGACAGCGGCCAGCATCTGGAACACGGGCGCCATCGGCGCGGCCGCCGCCTTCGGACGTTACGAGATTGCGATCGTCTTGAGCGCCATTAACTTCGCAACTTTGCGGTTATTAACTCCGCTCAAACAAAGCGTTAAATAGCAGATCGACAGCTCTCGCCAAGAATAGCGAATGGTTCCGTCAGAATCTTCGGAACGATCGGTGGGAAGTACGATCCGCAGCGTGATCATCTAAAAACTGCCTCCACTAACATAATCACTGCATGTTCGATTGGTCGTTCGACACCGTAACTATCAAGGCCGTTGTCACGCTGCTCATTTTAGCGGCGGCGATGTACGGGTTTGTTAGTGAGAAACTCGCGCCCGACGTCACCGCCCTGCTCGCCCTGCTCGCCTTGCTGCTGACGGGGGTACTCACGCCTTATGAAGCGTTTTCAGGATTCAGTCATCCCGCAACAATCTCCGTTGCCGCAGTGTTGGTATTGTCCGCGGGCGTGGAGCGTACTGGTGCTCTCACCTATATTGCTCGCCGGCTGCTCACGCCCATGGGCAACTCCGAGCTAACACTCACCGTCGTGATCATGGTGATCATTAGTTCGCTCTCTGCTTTCGTAAATAACACAGCCGCTGTAGCAGTTTTTATCCCAGTCGTGATGGAGGTTTGCCGGCGTACGGCAGCAAGTCCGAGTCGTGTTTTGATGCCGATGTCGCATGCTGCCACGTTCGGCGGCATGTGCACGCTCATTGGTACCTCAACAAACCTCGTTGCCCACGAGTTTGCTCGTAGTTACGGTCTGCGCGGTTTCTCAATGTTCGAGTTGGGTAAAGTAGGCTTGCCGATGCTCTTCGCGGGCTTCGCATACATCCTTTTCGTTGGACGAAAATTCTTACCGCGGACGCAAGCGGGCGACGTGCTGGCAATGCAACTGGGTGAGCGTTACTTGGCGGAGTTGATCATCGAACCGGAGAGCCCATGGATCGGAAAGGAAGTTAACGGTGAACATTTCGAACGCGATTTCGACGTCGATCTGATTGGCGTACTGCGCGCCGGTCAAGCTCTTCCCTTAGGCGATCCCTCGATTGTGTTTGCGCCTTATGATTCGGTTCTCGTTCGTGGACCCCTGGAACACGTTTTAAGACTCACGTCTCAGGACGGTTTGGATTTGCACCGGCCAGAAACGATCTATGGCGAGACGGACCCGAACGAACACGAAGCTGAAGAACCGGCAGTCGAAAAACCAGAGGAGAAAAAAGAAGGGGACATGCGGCCACAACTGGCGGAGGTGGTGGTTTTGACCACCTCCGGATTAGTCGGCCAGACCCTCAAGGCAGCGCGTTTCGCCGAACGTTTTGATGCGATTGTGTTAGGACTACGACGCCGGGGTGAAGTAAACGAACGACCTTCAATCACTCCGCTGCACGCAGGCGACATGTTGCTCGTAGAGGGAAAACGAGACGCGCTTCGGGCGCTGGCTGAGACCAGGGGTTTTCTAGTAGTCGGCACTCCGGCCCATCCCGAACAACGACCGGGCAAACTTCTAATTACTATTGCTACGTTGATTGCGGTTGTGCTTGTCGTCTCGTTTGGGTTTCTGCCAATAGTTACCGCCGCAACCGCAGGATGTGCCGTTTTGATGCTCACCGGTTGTCTGCGTCCAAGCGAAGCTTACCGAGCAATCGATCTGAGTCTGGTGTTTATCCTGGCGGGTTCGCTGGCCCTCGGTGCGGCACTCAATAAAACCGGAATCACTACAGTACTGGCGGACTGGTTGGCGGGAGTTTCCGCTACCACCGGTCCGTACTTCATCCTGGCCGGCTTCTTCGTGTTAGCGGTGGTGGTCTCGGAACTGATGTCAAATAGTGGTACGGTGGCTCTGCTTGGGCCAATCACCATTTCGGTTGCAGCGAAAATGGGAATAAACCCGATGTCGCTGCTGGCCGCGATAACATTTGGAGCCTCGGCTGCATTTGCAATGCCGATCGGCTATCAGACAAGTCTGATGATCTATGGGCCCGGTGGATATCGGTTTAAGGATTTTCTAATGATGGGCATTCCACTGGATCTAATTCTCGCGTTAATCGCTTTGCTTTTGATCCCGTATTTCTGGCCCCTCGCAGCACGCTAACGTGCTTCGTTCTCTGTGCGGCCCTCTGTGGCTTTCGCTTGTCCACGGAGATCGCCACAGAGATGCAGCCGTCACAGAGATCTCACACAGAAGCCTCACTTGAAAGGGCGTACTACCTTATCAAACTCTCGCCTTTCACCGTCAGTTCGTTGCTTACAGAGAACACTCCGGGAACTCCGCGCGCGCGAATGAACGCCTGATCCTTGTCGGCCTGAGTGTCAACCACTCCTTTGAGTGCCACCCGTCCGCCGTCGACTATGATGTGAATCGCCTGACGGGATCCTATTCCGTATCTGAATAGCGGTGAATTGAAGCCATAGATCGCGTTGTAGAGCTCGCGACGAAGGCGCTCGTCAGTGGCGGACACCGGCAAGATTCGGATCTCGTCGACCACACGACTCACGCCCGTCACGTCTTTGGCTACGGCCACCGCTCGCGATTTTGTGTCGGGCGGGGAAGTCACTTCGCCTCTCAGAACAACTGTGTTGTCAGGCAATACCTCAAACTCGATCCAGTCGAAGACAGTGTAATAAGGCAGCTCCGATAGGAGTTCATGTCTGACTTCGCGTGCAACCGCGTTCAGCGGGCGATTGGTCATCATCGAGCTTAACCCGACGCGTTGCCCCTGCGCTTGCCGAACATTCCTTGCGACCGGCGCGACGTTGGCTCTCAGACTCCAGTCCCATGCAACGCGGTTGAGGAATGCAAGATCTCCCAGGTTCGCTTTCACGCGCGCCCAGTCGCGCCGCGTTCGATTGGGTAGTGTGTACGTCCTCAGAAAGTCGTCGATAGCGGCGGCGTTATTCAAGACCAGCTTGATGTCAGTCGGATTGAGTTCCTTTGAATCGTTGGCGTCGTGTTCGAGCTTATCCACGGACCGTTCAAACTGCGCCATTACGCTGTTCATGAAGTCTTCGTATGAGGAGCCGTCGATGCGACTCCGATCAAGACCGGTGTCGAAGCTGCTGCGAAACTGGTCAGTGGTCTCTTCGAGACGTTGAATGACTTGCCTGGTCCACGTTTTGTTAAGCGCGGAATTTTGGATGGTCTGTGGTACCCACGTCCACGTCACGCTGTAAGCTCGCGCCAAGCGATCCAGATCTGATCGGACCATGCGCCAGTCGCGTTCCGCTACCGAGGAGAAACTATGCCGCTGCATGAACATGTCAAGATACATTCCGCGGCGCAGCACTTCATTAACGTCATATGTGTTTACGGTGTTGTCGTCAGCCCTGTCCTTCAATCGATCAGTTGCAAATTCGAGTTCGTCAACCAATGCATTTACCTGGTCTTCCAGATCGCTATTGTTGAGACGGCTGCGATCAAGTGCGGCGTCAATGCTCCTACTGAATCGATCGGTATTCGTTTCTAACCGCTCGAGCGCGTTTTTCATCTGCGTGGTGGTCCTGAACCGCTGACCGTCCACACGGCTAGCATAAGCCAGGACCATCACGACAGCGGCGCTCAGGATCAGCAAACCTGATGATTTGAATGTTGTGTATATACCCATGATTCCCCCTGTTTCTAATAGAATTCCCGTCTAACTATCCTAACAAGCACGCTGGCAAGGGAAACCGTGGCAACTCCCAGTGCGCATAGGTGATAACACTTAATCTGACGTCGCGAGAGCAGGTTTGGTCAACTTGTACATAGCTATACAATCCTTTCGCGATTTGTTGCGGACAATATGGCGTCAAGTGTGGCTTCATGATCCTGAGTTTCCAAGAGGCACCTATTCCATCGCGTCCTTTCGATCCGGACATCGTGTGGCAGGTTTTCAGTCAACTGTTCGTTCGCTTCGTTGCCCATCTTCCTTATTTGATATTGGGCTTCGTGGTATTTGTTCTTTTTGTTATAGGTGCGCGGCTGGTAAAAAGCATTTTGATAACCGCCGGCCGCCGAACCCGGCTTGATCTCACACTCGCTGATCTGCTGGGTCGTCTCGCCTCCGCGTTTACGATAATTGTCGGTTTGTTCGTTGCCGCAGTAATCATCTTTCCTACCTTCAGTCCCGGAGATTTGATTGCGGGACTCGGAATAACCTCCGTCGCCATCGGTTTCGCATTCAAGGATGTGCTACAGAATTTTTTTGCCGGCATTCTCATTCTCTGGCGAAGGCCCTTTGTTGTGGGGGACGAAATCAAGGTCGGGATTTACGAAGGGACCGTTGAGGAAATAACTACGCGGTCCACCAGGGTTAAGACTTATGACGGAGAACGAGCTGTATTACCAAATGGCGATGTCTATACGAGTGCCGTACTGGTGCGTACGGCTTACAACAACCGGCGAGTTCGATTGAATGTCGGAATAGGTTATGAGGATTCAATTGAGCACGCCCGGTCCGTGATTCACCAGGTGCTGGCCAAAACAGAGGGAGTGCTGAATGAGCCCGCACCCTCTGTGTTTGTCGCTGAGCTTGCCCCGTCGTCAGTTAATTTGAATATTCTTTTCTGGACGAATTCCCGTCAGTCACGCGTTTTGGGAGTCATGGACCGAGCGATGACCGGGATTAAGTTGGCCCTCGATGAGGCCCAGATAGAGATCCCCTATCCACATACAGTGGTGCTGAACCAGGCGTCCACAAGTTCCGATGGCGCATCGCAGCAGGACAGCTAGGTGAGAGATCAGTTTGAGATGAAGCAGTGCTCCCTGCGGACAGCCCCGTGTCAGCAAGGTAATCTTGATTGCTGGTCATTAAGGTTGTTGAATGTTTAGAAAACTAGCCGTATTGTTCGCTCTCATCTGTGTTAGTAGTTGCGGCAGAGAAGAGCCGGTCAATCTTCCGCCGCCTGCCGCTTCACCGCCGACCAAGAGTGCTGCTCTACGCACCTCCTATGCAGAGATAGTCAATCGCGTTTCGGCGTCTGTCGTAACTGTCAGAACCGAATCGCGGGTGCGCGCCCCACGACAGTTTCCCTTCATGGACGACCCATTCCTCCGCCGCTTTTTTAGTGAGCCGTTATCACCAGCACCTGACCGACGCGTGACAGGCTTGGGATCGGGCGTGATTGTGGCGGATAGTGGATACATTCTGACGAATCACCACGTAATCGATGGCGCGCAACAGATTGAAGTTGATCTACAAGGACCACGAACGGTCGTTGCCAAGCTGGTTGGTTCAGATCCACCGAGCGACCTCGCAGTGTTGAAAATTGACGATGGAGGGTTATCGCCTCTGGTGCTGGCGGATTCGGATAACGTTCAGGTGGGGGACATCGTCCTTGCGATCGGCAACCCCCTCGGTGTTGGCCAGACGGTTACGTTGGGCATCATCAGCGCCAAAGGACGGCGCACAGGCCTGAGTAATGGGAGCTTTGAAGATTTTTTGCAGACCGATGCACCAATCAATCGAGGGAACTCCGGAGGCGCGCTGGTCG
>CBFGMX010000181.1:0-10797 GCA_965649955.1 uncultured bacterium | reverse complement strand
ACTGCGAAACAAAGACTAGTTCGACTTAAGCCTGGACGCCACAAGTTCAAACGCGGTGGTTTTCTAGCTCGGCATCCAGAATTGAAGCCGAGGAAGAAGAGTGCATAAGGGGAAATAAACTCGCGATGATGCGGTTGCCGAAATTTGAGTATTACGTTCCGCGGACGGTGGCGGAGGCGGTGAGGATTATGGGGGAGAGTGGACCTGCCGGGCAGTTTGTGGCGGGCGGAACCGACCTCTATCCGAATATGAAGAGGCGGCAACAGGTACCGAAGAGCGTGATCTCCGTTATGCGGTTGGAGGAGTTGAGCCAGATTAGTGGAGATGGCACTGGCGGGTTGAGGATTGGCGCGTCGGTGACGCTGACAGAGATCTGTGAACACCCGATCGTCAATCGCGATTACCCGGTTGTAGCTAAGGCAGCGCGAACGATTTCGACGCCTATTCTGCGAAACATGGGAACGATTGGCGGCAACCTGCTGCTCGATACTCGCTGCAACTACTACGATCAGAATTACGAATGGCGCAAAGGCATCAACTTCTGCCTGAAGAAAGACGGCGATGTTTGTTGGGTCGCTCCGGGCAGTTCCAAGTGCTGGGCGGTACAGTCGTCTGATCTCGTTCCGGTTATGGTCGCGATCGGCGCAAAATTGCGCTTCGCATCAACACTAGGCGAGCGACTCGTCGATGCCGCGGGTTTGTACAACGACGACGGGATAGACTACCTGCACAAACGCCCTGACGAACTGCTCGTCGACGTCCAACTTCCTCCGACCAACGGCTGGCGCGCCTCGTATCAAAAACTCCGCCGCCGCGGCGCTTTCGACTTCCCCGTGCTCGGCGTCGCCGCGTGGATCAAGACTGATGAGAAGACCGTAACGGATGCAAGAGTAGTGCTCGGCGCGATTGCTCCCTCACCAATCGAAATCAAGGAAGCCGCCGCGGCTCTTACAGGCCAACCGTTTGACGAAGAGCGCATTCAAGCGGCAGCCGAAGCGGCGTACGTAAAAGCCCGTCCGCTCGACAACACCGACTTCGTTTACCAGTGGCGAAAGCAGATGGCGCGCCAGTACACCCTCAGAGCTTTGCGAGAGCTCCAGATGTGAACCAGGTAGCAGCAATTCTTCTGGCCGCCGGTCGATCCCGCCGCATGGGCGCCTTCAAGCCGCTACTTCCCTTCGGCAACAAAACAGTCATTGAATCCTGCGTCGATTATTTGCGCGAAGGCGGAGTGACAAACGTCGTCGTGGTCCTGGGACATCGCGCAAATGAGATTCGCGATTTGGTTAAAAACGTGACCATCGCCATAAACCCGGATCCGGATAGCGAAATGGCTGCTTCCGTTGTAGCCGGCATCCGGGCAATAAACGACGACGCGAAGTGCGTTCTTATCGCGCTCGCGGATCACCCGGCAGTCCCGTCAACCGTGGTTTCGAAGCTGATCGATGAGTGGCAGCATGGCGCCCGCGTCGTCATACCGACTTGGCAAAACCGTGGCGGCCATCCGGTTCTCATCGATCTGTCGTTCAAACCCGAACTGACGAATCTGGACCGCACCGCAGGCGGACTACGAACACTGCTGAAAACACACGCATCCGAGGTCAAACGCCTCGCCGTCGACTCCCCTTTCGTTGCTCGCGACATGGATACGTGGGATGATTACGTCGCACTGTACGAGGAGGCATTCGGACACCCGCCTCCCAACGTTTAAGAACGACCAACGTAAAGCCCAGCGGGACTCATCTAAACACCGTCGAACGCGCCGACTCCTCTGAGTTTCGGCCTTCGACGAAGGAGAAAAGATGGTTCTAAACTGTCAAAAACGGTTCATGGCGGGCGTGCTCGTGGCCCTGCTGAGCGGCGCGGCTATCGCCCAAAACCGTGTGGATTTTTCGCTGCGCTCAATCGACGGCCAGACCGTCACTTCCGACAGCTTGCGCGGCGAAGTGGTGGTCCTTGCGTTCGGTGCTTCGTGGCTGCCTTTGTCGAAGACCCAACTGCAAGGCGTCAGGAAACTCGCCGACGAATACAGCACCAAGGGCGTCGTGGTTTACTGGGTGAGCACCGAATCGGACGATGCCAAGTCGAAGAACTACGCCACCGATCAGCAACTAAAATCGTTTTCGCAGAAGTATGGTTTGAACGTAACCGTGCTGCGAGATCCCAATGGCGTCATTTCTAAGAAGTTTGGTGTGGACCAACTGCCGTCAGTCGTAATTCTCGACAAAGAAGGCAACATCTCGGGCGCGCCGATCGGCGGCCTCGATCCGCTCGGCAACCTGGCGGCGCAACTGGCGCCACGATTGGACAAGCTGCTTTAATCACGCCTGATGACTTTCAGATCGATCAATCCGCAATCTCTCGGAGCGCCCAGCGGATACTCAAACGGACTGCTTACCGAGCCGGGTGGTAGACTGCTGTTTATCGCGGGCCAGATCGCCTGGAACGAAAAACACGAGATCGTCAGCAACGACTTCGTCGACCAGTTTGACAAGGCGCTCGAGAACGTGATCGCCGTTGTCCGCGAAGCCGGCGGCGAACCGTCGAACGTTGCGCGACTGATAATCTACGTCACCGACAAACACGAATATCGCGAGCGAACGAGAGAAGTCGGCGAGCGATATCGCAAGCACATGGAAAAACATTTTCCGGCGATGGTGTTGGTCCAGGTGGGGGATCTGTTGGACGACGCGGCGAAGGTTGAGATTGAGGGAGTTGCGGTGTTACCCGCATGAAGCAGCCAGCCAGTTTTCTTTACGAACAAGACGAGCAAGGTGTGGCGACGATCACGCTCAATCGCCCCGAGCGGTTGAACGCGCTGACGTTTGAAGTTTATCGTGAGCTGACCGATCTGTTCGCGGCGTTGCGTGACGAAAAAGACGTCCGTTGCGTTGTCATCACGGGCGCGGGGCGGGCGTTCTGTTCCGGCGGCGACGTACACGACATCATCGGCGAGTTGTTCAGCCGCAACATGGAAGGCTTGCTCGAGTTCACGCGAATGACGTGCGAGCTCGTGCACAACATCCGCGCTCTGCCAAAGCCTGTTATCGCAAGTTTGAATGGCACCACCGCGGGCGCGGGCGCATGCATCGCGCTTGCCGCCGACATTCGTCTCGCAAGCGAAGAAGCCAAAATCGCGTTTCTGTTTGTGAAGGTGGGATTGTGTGGCGCGGACATGGGCGCGGCGTACTTACTGCCGCGAGTCGTCGGGCTTGCGAAGGCGACCGAACTGCTTTACACCGGTGATTTCATCAGCGCTGCGGAAGCCGAACGAATCGGTTTGTATAATCGCGTCGTGGCGCCCGCGGAGCTCGCAAAGGTCACACGTGATTTTGCACAGCGACTCGCGCGCGGTCCAGCGTTCGCGTTAGCGAAAACGAAAGAGATGCTGAATCGCGAGCTCAACATGAACCTCGAAACGGCGCTCGAGAGCGAAGCGCAGGCGCAGGCGATCTGCATGCAGCACCCCGACTATCGTGAAGCTTACGAAGCGTTCGTCGCTAAACGTGAAGCGAAGTTTAAGTGATGTTACCGGATCGTTTCCTCGAACAACTTCCATTTCTTGACCCGGATCACCGCACTCTCGTCCAAACCGTCGCTCCTTTTGTCGAACGGGAAATCGAACCGCATGCTGGCGTCGAAGATGACGTCGATGGTCTCGCGAAACACTTCGTTAACATCCTGGCCCAGGCGGGGCTTCTGAAATACGCGGTGGCGACGTCGCAGCTCGACGTTCGTTCGTTATGTTTGATTCGCGAAGCGCTCTCCTACTCCTCTGCGCTGGCGGACCTCGCGTTCGTGATGCAGGGACTAGGAACGTACGCCGTCGCGAAGGCCGCGCCCGATCACGTCCGTGACTTCTGGCTTTCGCGAGCACTCGACGGCAAAGCTATTGCCGCTTTCGCACTCACAGAACCGGAAGCGGGATCTGACGTCGCCGCCATCCAAACGACCGCCCGCCGCGATGGTGAGACGTACGTGATCGACGGTCGCAAGCGATTCATTTCAAATGCCGGAATTGCTGATTTCTACACCGTCTTCGCACGAACCGGAACGCGCGACGACGGACGTGCTGAGCTATCGGCGTTTGTTGTCGGTTCTAAGATGCCGGGTTTCAACGTCGTCGAACGGACGCCGCTAATTGCGCCGCATCCGATTGGGGAGATCGCTTTCGAAGGTTGCCGCGTCCCGGCAGAAGACATGGTGGGAAACGAAGGCGACGGTTTCGTGCTGGCGATGGAGACGCTCGACACGTTTCGCGCGAGCGTGGGCGCGGCGGCATGCGGGATGGCACGGCGCGCACTCGACGAAGCAACGCGCTATGCTGCCAGTCGCAAACAGTTCGGCCGCGTCCTCGCAGAACATCAACTGGTACAGGAAAAGCTCGCCGACATGGTCACCGAGCTCGACGCCGCGCGACTGCTCGTTTACCGCGCCGCCTATTTGAAAGACACCAGCAAACGGCGTGTGACACGAGAAGCAAGCGAGGCGAAACTGTTTGCCACCGAAGCCGCGGGCCGCATCGTCGACAGCGCAGTCCAGATCCACGGCGGCGTGGGCCTGGTCCGCGGCAACATCGTCGAACAGCTTTATCGGGACGTTCGCGCGTTGCGGATCTACGAAGGCACCTCCGAAATCCAGAAACTCGTCATCGCCAACCAACTCCTGAAGGAACAATCGTAAGATGAGGATCACGATCATCGGCGGCGGTCCGGCCGGGTTGTATTTCGCCATCCTCATGAAGAAGGCAAACCCCGCGCATCAGATCAGCATTTATGAACGGAATGGACCGGATGACACGTTTGGTTGGGGAGTAGTTTTTTCAGGCAAGACGCTTGCGAACCTGCGTGCAGCGGATCAGGAGTCGCACGCTGAGATCACGCAGCAGTTTGAAGCCTGGGACAATGTTGACGTCGTTCACGGCGGCGACAAGATTTCTATCCACGGAAACAGTTTTTCGGGCGTCGCGCGTTTGCAGCTGCTGAATATCCTTCAGCGACGAGCGGCGGATCTCGGGGTTGAGGTCAGTTATCGAACTGAGATCCAGGACCTCGAACCGCTGCGCAACGATTGCGATCTATTCGTCGGCGCTGACGGTGTAAACAGTACGGTGCGACTCCGCTATGCCGATAAGTTCAAACCCGATCTCGATGCGCGTGCTCATCGATACATCTGGTACGGCACGAACCAGCTATTCCATGGTCTAACGCTGACGTTTCGCGAATACGAAGCGGGAGTGTTTGCAGCGCATTCTTACAAGTTCAATAAGACGACGAGCACGTTCATTGTCGAATGCGATCCACGAACATGGGAAAGAGCCGGCTTCGCGACGATGAGCGATGCTGACACGCGTGAATACGTCGGCAAAGTCTTTGCGAACGATCTAAAGGGCAATACCCTACTTTCAAATAATTCCAAATGGATCAACTTTCTGCTTGTAAAGAACACGGATTGGTTCTTCGACAACGTGGTCCTGCTTGGCGATGCACTGCACACGGCGCACTTTTCAATCGGTTCGGGGACGAAACTCGCGATGGAGGATGCGATCGCGCTGGCGCAATCGTTCCAGGAAACGAACAATGTGACTGAAGCCCTCGCGAACTTCACAGCAACGCGACGCCCGGTGATTGAAGACTACCAGGCCGCCGCGTTTGAAAGTATGAAGTGGTTTGAGAACGCTGCGCAGTACATGCACCTCAGCCCCATGGAGCTCGCGTTCAGCGTAATGACGCGAAGCGGGCGAGTGACTTACGACGATTTAAAGAAACGCGATCCGGATTTCATTCGGAAGTACGAGGAAAACAAAGATCAGTTTTGATTGGTGGTCCAGCGCGGAGGTTCGAGACGCCGGCGCCCGTCATCGACCGTAGCGATTCCCGGTTCGTCAAGATCGACGCGGTCCCACAACTTGCACGTCACAGGCCGGTGCGCTTGATCCAGCGCCTCGCAATAGTTCGTATAAGTGCAGCGCCGCACTTCGTCCCCCCGCCCCTGCTTCACCTTTACGAACCAGTCGGGATCGGCAAGCGCCTGACGCGCCATCCCAACAATGTCTGCCTGGCCCAACCGCAGAATCTCTTCTGCCTGTTCGTACGTCGAGATCCCACCCGTAGCAACCACCGGCGTCGTAAACCCCGCGTCGTTTACAGCCCGCTTGATCGAGGCCACCAGCGGCACACTGCGTCCGAATGGTCCAGCCTCATCAGAGAGGACGGTCGGCATGCACTCGTATCCGCTCTGTCCGGTGTACGGATAAACCGCCTGGCCCACCTTAGGCTGCTGCGCATCCTCAAACTTCCCGCCTTTTGAAAGCGACAGAAAATCGAATCCCGCTCGCGCAAACTCGACGGCGTAATACTTCGCATCCTCGACCCGGCTGCCACCGGCTATAACTTCATCAGCCAAAAATCGCACGCCGACGACGTAATCGTTGCCGACACGTTCACGCACCGCACGATAAACCTCCAGCGGCAAACGGATGCGACCCGCCGGCGATCCTCCGTAACGATCCTGCCGATCGTTTTGCGCGCTCAAAAACCCGGCCATCGTGTACGCATGCGCATAGTGCAGCTCAACACCGTCGAATCCTGCCGCACGTGCGCGTTCTGCCGCAGACGCGAATATCGGCGGCAGTTCACGCGGCAACTCCCGAATGTGCTTCAAGTGCATGTCGGTGACGCGCTCGCGATAACCGAAATCGAGTGCCTCACGTTCACGCTCGTCGAGCACAGCCGCAATCACATCGTCCGACGAATTCTGAAGGAAGGTCCTCAATTCGCTTTCGTCCGCGGTCAGCCATTGCGGTTGGTTAGTCGCCTCCGCGAGTGCACGTCGATGTTCGTCACGGATTTGCAGAAATCTTTGAAAATACTTACCTCGTTCAGGCCGGCGCTTGACTGCCAGAAAATCGATGATCTGAATGAACAACAACGTCTCGCCACGACTCGCCTCGCGCACTACTTCAACCAACTTCTTCAAACCCGGAATAAACCGGTCGTCGCCGATGCGCAACAATGGACCACTCGGAATATCGCGCACACCCGTCGCTTCGACCACCAGCACTGCCGGCCGCCCTTCGGCAAACCGGCGGTACCAGTCGAGGTTCTGTTGCGTGACAAACCCGTCTTCAGTCGCGCGCCAGGGCACCATCGCCGGTACCCACGTTCGGCTTCGCGCCTCGAGTCGCCCGATTTTGATGGGACTATAAAGAAGGGACCGTGCAGCTTCTTCGGCCGTCGGCCAGCGAGTTTCTTCTATTCGATGGCGGATGGGGTTCGCAAACTTCCACATGTGTGCGCCATCACTGTAGCACGATCCACAGATTAAACAGATTCTGGTACATTTAACGCAGGAGGAACCCCTTTTTGACCGACGATTTACTGAAGTGGCGAAGCGAATTTCCGATTCTGGATAAGACGGTTTACCTGATCTCGCACAGTCTCGGCGCGATGCCGAAAGCCACGTACGACCAGCTTCACGAGTACGCCGATTTGTGGGCGACGCGCGGTGTTCGCGCGTGGGCGGAGGGCTGGTGGGAGATGCCCGTCACGCTCGGCGACGAACTCGCGCGAATCATCGGCGCCGATCCCGGTACGGTTGTGATGCACCAGAACGTTTCCGTCTGCCAGTCGCTCATCCTGTCATGCTTCGAACCCAGACCCGAGCGAAACAAGATCGTCTACTCGGAACTCAACTTTCCGTCTGTGATGTACGTTTACGAGGCCCACGCACGCGACGGCAAACTCCGAATCGAAACTGTAAAGTCTGACGACGGCATCACCGTTCCTCTCGAGCGAATGCTCGCGGCGATCGACGAGACGACGTTGCTGGTTCCCTTTTCACACGTTCTCTTCAAGAGCGCGTTCTTGCAGGACGCAAAGGCGATCGTCGATCGTGCACACGAAGTCGGGGCGATGGTCGTGCTGGACACTTACCAGTCGGCGGGGACGGTCCCGTTCAGCGTGAAAGAGTTGAACGTCGATTTTGCGACCGGCGGATCCGTGAAGTGGTTGTGCGGTGGACCAGGCGCGGGTTACTTGTACGTCCGTCCCGATTTGCAAAACAAACTCGAACCGAAGACCACGGGTTGGATGGCCCATGAAGCGCCGTTCAGTTTCGACACTAAACTCCGGTACGCCTCCAACATCTCGCGCTTCCTCCATGGCTCACCCGCGATTCCCGCGCTCTACGCTGCGCGTTCAGGCTACAGGATCATCAACGAGATTGGCGTCGAACGAATCCGCGAGAAGAGCATTCGTCAAACTAACCACTTGATCGCGCTCGCAGAAGAGGCCGGCTTTGAAGTGACCAGCCCGAAGAATTCCGCGCAACGCGGAGGCACTGTCACAGTCGCACACGAACACGCCGCTGCGATGGCGAAAGAATTGATTCGTCGTGAGTTCATTATCGATTATCGCCCCGGTGCGGGCATTCGCATCTCGCCTCACTTCTACACCAAAGACGAGGAGTTGGCGCTCGTGATCGAAGAAATGAAAAAGATTGCGGCGTCTGACGCATATCAGGAAGTGGCGGGAGCAGCGTTTTGATGTCCAACGATTACGGCCAAAATTCACCGCTTTCATACAACAAGTATCTTCGGGTTCAGGATCTGATCAACTTGCAGGGTTGTTTGTCCGACCCTGCGCACCACGACGAGCTCTTGTTCATCACCGTGCACCAGGCGTACGAGCTCTGGTTCAAACAGATCCTCCACGAGATTGACGCCGCCATCTCATTCATCGCGGAGGACCGTTTACCCGCAGCCACACGCGCATTGAAACGCGTCGTCGACATTGAGAAGCTGCTGTTGGACCAGATCCACATCCTGGAAAGCATGACGCCGATCAACTTCCTCGCCTTTCGCGATCAACTCAATCCTGCGAGTGGGTTTCAGTCGATGCAGTTTCGCGAGATCGAGTTTTCTTCCGGGTTGAAGGACGAGCGGATCCTTCGTGAATTTGCGGAAGATCAGTTTGCGCGTGAACGTCTTGCGGCGCGGTTGGCCCAACCTTCGATCGCCGATGTTTTTTACGAGGCACTCGAGCGGCGCGGGTTTGACGTCAGTAATCGTTCGCGAGCAGTGCTGGAGATTCTTACGCACTTTGAAGAACGTTACGAAGAGTTTCAACTGTCCGAAGCGCTGATGGAGCACGACGAGTACTTCTCGCTCTGGCGCTCGCATCACATCAAGATGGTGGAGCGAATGGTTGGCGCCAAACGCGGCACTGGCGGCTCCGAAGGTATCGGTTATCTGAAAACGACACTAGACAAAAAGTTTTTTCCCGACCTGTGGGAAGCGCGCACCTATCTCGATGTTAATCACGGCCAGAGCGGGTGCCCGTTCGCGCACTGATGCACTCGGTTTTTTGGTCAATGTGTCTCCCGCTTGCCGAGCCCGGTGAAAAAAGAATTTCTTGAATCTTCTTCTTACATGTGTCTCCCGCTTGCGGGACGACAGTGAAAAAGGTCGTTAACAATCGCAATGGAGAAAGAGCGAAGGTCCGCGCCACGCGCCCGAGTAAACCTCCCGGCACGCTGGGAAGGCGTGCTCTCGCGTGAAAGCGCAACAGTCACCGACATCAGCCGCAGCGGCTGTTTCGTACTGAGCGGCGGCAAAGTAGAAAAGAAGGAACTCGTCTGGCTCGAGATTCAACTTCCCGACCAGGACGCAATCCACTTCTGGGCGGAAGTCGTAGACGAAGCAACCGATATCGGGTTTGCCCTGCGATTCAACTCCGCAAGCGAAGAAGACGAAGAGATGCTCGAGAAATTTCTGGAAAGCGTCTTTACCGGTAAAAAACCCTAAAACATGGGCGTCTCGTTTCCGGAGCGGTTCAACATGGCCGACTACTTCCTCTACCACAACATAGAGGAAGGCCGGGAGAACAAGGTCTGCCTTTACTACGAAGATCGATCCTGGACATACGCCGAAGTCGTGCGGCTGTCGAACCAGACGGGCAACGCGTTGCGCGACCTCTCGTTGGACATCGAAGACCGCGTGCTGATCGTGTTGCCTGACTGCCCGGAGTTTGTTTGGACGTGGTTCGGAGCTGCGCGCATCGGTGCGGTCATCACGATGGTGAATCCGCTGCTGCCGGCGGCGGATTACGAGTACTACCTCGATTACACACGCGCGCGCGTGGCGGTCATTCACCAATCCGTGGTACCCGTGTTTGCTGAAGCAACGCGGAATGCTCGCTACTTGAAAGCAGTAATGGTAGTAGGCGACGAATTCCCGTCTGGCTGGACCAGCTTTCACAAACACGTCAACAGTGCACCCGTCGAATGCACGCCCGCAGACACACGTCGCGACGACATCGCCATCTGGCTTTTCACCTCCGGATCGACGGGCCATCCAAAAGGCGCCGTCCACTTACAACACGACCTTCCCTACAACACCGAGGTGTTTGCAAAAGCCACGATGGGTGTCAACGCTGACGATCTCACGGTTTCCGTGCCGAAACTCTTCTTCGGCTACGCCACGGGAACGAACCTGCTGTTTCCATTCGCAGTCGGCGGCGCAACGGCACTCTTCTCCGAACGTTCGACAGCCGAAACGATGTTTGAAGTGATCAAGCGATACCGCCCTACAATCCTTACGACCGTGCCGACGATGATCAATTCGATGCTGAACGTGGCCGGCGCCTCGCGCGACGATCTTGCGAGTCTGCGTTTCTGTTATTCGGCCGGTGAAGCACTCCCGATCGAGCTTTTTGAACGCTGGATGACCACTTACGGCGTAGACATCTGCGACGGTATCGGTTCGGCAGAGATGTTTCATATCTACATCACGAACCG
>CBFGMX010000180.1:0-10970 GCA_965649955.1 uncultured bacterium | reverse complement strand
AGGACCAGGACGAGGAAGAGTCGGGCAGACATCGCAGCTGCATTCTCGCACGAATCCCGGGCCGCGAGATAAAGAAAAAGGGCGGCAGTGGACCGCCGCCCTCTCTTGACGCAACCGGGAGAACGTTTAGCCAAGCCGCGTGAGCCTGACCATCCGCGGCTTGATTGCCGGAAGGCACGTGAGTTTCGTTTGTTCGTAGTGACCTGTGTTAGAGTGCTGGGACTCCGCGTTGGCTCCGCGAAATTAAATACCAGTCAAGGAGAAGTTTTTTATGAAAGTGTTAGGTGTGTCGTTCGTCGCGATTTTCGGACTGCTGGTGCTTTTTCATTCCACCAATGGATCATCGGCGGTGACGTCGGAGGCGGAAGCGCGCGTGCCACTCGAGAATTACATCCAGGGTCACGCTACGGGCAACGGCGATTTCATGCGCAAGGCATTTCACCCTGACGCGAAGATTATGGCTTTTCGCGACGGTAAGCTCACGAACCTTACAGCCGAAGAGTTTGCTTCGCGTTTCAACGGCAAGCCCGCACCGGATGAGGCGCAACGCAAACGCCGGATCGAGCACGTGGAGCTCACCGGCAACGCCGGCGTTGGCAAGATTGTTCTCGATTACCCGACGGTGACTTACACCGATTACATGTCGTTACTGAAAATCGGTGACGAATGGAAGATCGTAAACAAGGTGTTCTACGCTGAGCCGAAAGCAAAGCCGTAACTATCACTTTGAAGAACCCATAAACAGTTCCCCAAGGATCGTTTCGTTCTCGGGCCGGCATGATGTCGAGGTTTCATATTGCTTCAAGCCGGCCTGAAGCTTCGCGGCGAGATCCGCATTGCGCGCCTGCCCGGCCGCGGCAATCATTCGACGCTGCCATTCGCCAGCCTCGCTGCAACGACCAAGTTCCGCAAACGTTAAAGCGACGAGTGCGCCGTGCTGCGGTGCGGGGCTGGAATTGAAGACGCGTTGCGCAAGGTCCAACGCGCGCGCGCCGTTTCGTAAGTCAAGCTGAGGCGATGCAGCAAGAATGTAGGCCAACAGCAAAACGGTTTGACCACGTTTCGGGTATTGCGCGTGACTCTTTTCGAGCGCATCGAGCGCCTGCTTAACTTGTCCTTTTCGATACAGAAGCTTGACTTGCTCCAGCAACGCGCTTTCGTTGCCCGGATCGGCCTGGACCACGCGTGAATATTCGCTTAACGCTTCATCAACGTTTCCGGATTTTTTCAACTCCTGGGCCAGGAGGAAACGTGCATTCACATCGTTTGGCTCGGCAGTCAACGCTGATCGCGCGTGAGCAATCGACCGGTCGTGCTTGTTCTGGCCGGCGAGAATCACAGCGAGATTGTAGTGCGCGTTTGCTTTTCCGGGTTCGATACGAAGTGCCTCTTCAAACTGCTCTACCGCGCCGTCGAGATCGCCAGTCTGCGTCAGCGCCGCGCCGAGATTCACGCGAGCGGTAACGCTGCCAGGCTTGGCGGCCACGGCTTTGCGAAACTCGTCGGCAGCTTCAGCGTACCTCTGCGCCTCGAATGCGATCTTGCCGCGACTGAGATAAACCCGCTCGCCAGTGATCAAATCCTGCAAACCGTCGAACAGCGGATCCGTTACGCGCACGCCAACCGTTCCCTGTTGGGCCAAATGAGCTTTCACCTTTTCCGCGTTCCCGAGACCGCGGTAAGCCATCGCTAATGAATAGTGGACGCGATTCGCGCCGGGGACTTCCGCGAGCGTCTCTTCAAAATACCGTACGGCGGTGGCGTAGTCTCGATTGGACGCTGATACCTGTCCCATGCCGTAGAGCGCCGCCGGATTGTTCTTTTCGATCGCGAGCGCTTTGACGAATGCGGCCTGTGCGTCTGACAAACGATTGAGTTCGAGAAAGATATTGCCGAGGTTTACCGACGCCGCAACGTAATCAGGGCGCACATCCCGGGCCCGTGAGAAACGGCTGATCGCGTCCTCGAAATAGCCTGCCTGTTGGTCCAACTTTGCCGGCAGGTAGATCCAGCGAAAGTCGTTCGGCGCGAGGGTGGTGGCGTTGAAATAACATTCGCGGGCCGATGCGGTAAGAGAGTAGGCGTGATATGCCTGGCCCAGTTTGCCGTAGGCTTCGCTCAAGGAAGCATTGGAGATGGCAGGATTCTTAAGTGTGGCGGCGAGTGAGTCTTGTTCTGCTGTTAACTGTTCGCGCACACGTTCTTCGAGCTTCGACAGGTCAGGCAAGTGCACGTCCACCAGTTCTGTTCGGGATACCCGGAGAACGCGATCGCCTGATGTTGTTTGCGAACGTACGACAACTGACGTCGTCAATAAGCTAACCAGGACAAGAATGAAACTCCGCACCACTTGCTTGCTCATGTTCAGTGTTTACGGCCGCGACGTGCCTTCTCTCAGGGTCGTATATCGATCAACGCTCACGTTTTTCCATTCCTCAATCGTCGCATTGGGCCAACGCACGCGCACCGATTTCACCTGATTTGCAACACCCAATCCCACCAGCACACGCGGATCGTTTGCGCACAGGTAACTGCCGTCGGTTCGCACGCGACGCCGTAAGACGGCACCCGATGACGTCGTGACGTCGACCTGCGCGCCCAACATGTCCCGCCCGCTCTTTCCCACCAGCCGCAATCCTAACCAGTGATTACGATTCCCAATTTGATTAAGCAACAGCCGCGCGGGACCGTTATTGTTTGTGACCAGAATGTCTGTGTCGCCGTCGTTATCGACGTCACCGAAAGCCGCTCCGCGGCTGACCTCGAGAAGCTGCAACTCCGCGCCGGCCTCGTCGACAATCTCGACGAAACTTCCCTTTCCTGGGTTGCGAAAGAGTTGGTTCGGTTGGCCCAACGGGAACGGATGTTTCTCACGCACCAGTTGCGGTAAGAGTTGCACTGCTCCATTCGCGACAAACAGATCGAGCCAGCCATCGTTGTCGTAGTCGAAAAAGGACGTTCCGAAACCGGTGAAACGGCGGCCGGGCATTCCCAGTCCAGCCTCGCGAGTACGGTCTTCGAAAAACGCTTCGCCCGCGTTCACATAAAGAGTGTTCGTTTCGTCCATGAGGTGCGTGATGAAGATGTCCTCCGTACCATTGCCGTCGAAATCACCCGCGTCGACACCCATGCCCGCCTCAGCCTGGCCATTTCTGTTCACGGCCGCGCCGGCGAGGAGGGCGTCGTTTGTAAACCGGCCGTTCTTCTGGTTGGTCCAGAGCTGGTTCGGATCGCCGTCGTTGGCAACATAGATGTCCAGCCAGCCATCGTCGTTAAAGTCCGCGGTGACTACGCCCAACCCGTGTCCAAACTCTTTATCAACACCCGCGGCGGCGGTGACGTCTGCGAATGTTCCGTTTCCTTTGTTATGAAACAGGCGGTTACCGGGAGATCGGAACACGCGCGGAGTGCAGTAGTCGCGCGCGGTGGTGGCGGCGTAACAGTTCGGACTGTTCGTCACCAAGAAGTCGGCATAGTTCACCAGCATCAGATCGAGCCAGCCGTCGCGATCGTAATCGAGAAAGGAAGCGCTTGTGCTCCAGCGTGGATCGTCAGTGGCGCTTTCTTTCGTGACGTCGATAAATTTGCCCCCACCTTTGTTGAGATACATCTGATTCGAACCGAGATTTGTCAGGTACAGATCAGGCAAGCCGTC
Organism: uncultured bacterium; assembly: GCA_965649955.1. Lineage (GTDB taxonomy): Bacteria > Acidobacteriota > Blastocatellia > Pyrinomonadales > Pyrinomonadaceae > PSRF01. The sequence goes on along the minus strand of CBFGMX010000180.1, from coordinate 7,315 downwards.
GTTGTTGATGTCGCCGGCTGCTGCGCCCATTCCGTAACCGGTGGCGACGATGCCACTCGCCTCAGTCACATCAGTGAACGAGAGCGCGCCCAAAGCGCCACCCGAACTGACGAGTTCATTGCGAAAGAGTCTGCCCTGCGGTGGTTCCGGACCGCGCCACGGGAACAACGTGTTTGCGGGCTTTGTGTTTGGTTCGAGAATGGTGCTCTGAACAAGATAGACATCGAGATCGCCGTCATTATCGAAGTCGAATAAGGCTGCGCCACTTCCCGTTATCTCCGGCAGGTAAAACTTCCCCGTCATGCCGTTGTAGTGTCGAAACTTGAGCCCGACCTGTTCCGCGGCGTCTTTGAAAATGGGTGTGCGAGTTGGTGGTGCAGGCCTTTGTTGAGGCGGTTGCGCGAACGCGATGCAAGTGTGAATGATGAGGAGTATGAGTATCTTTGCCGTCGGTGTCATCACATAGTTCACAAAGACAGCGTCTCGTTGCTTACGGACGGGTCAATGTGGAAGAGGCGTTCCGCAAAAGAGCTAACAGAAGTTCACTTTTTGAAAAGCTTTGCGAACGCCGCGCGTGCGTCTGTCGGAGCGCCGGAGGAGGTTTGCCGTTCGACCACGGCTCGGGCCGCGAACAGTTCGCATGTGTTTCGCGCGTTCTTGTTCACAATGCGTGCGGTGACAGGTTTACTACATTGGAAGCGTGCGCCCGGATCGAAATACGTGCACTGGCGGCAGGTGTGCAGTTCAGCTTTGCAGGTTGGACACGAGCTATCGCCGCTGATCGCAGTCGTAACTTTCGCGCCGCACGAAGCGCACTTAACCGACTCACCATAGGCCATCATCTTTGGTGAACGCGGTCCTTCACGGTCGACCGGCTTTGATTGCGGTTTTGGTCGTTGCGGCTCCCGGTCGTTGTCCATGTAGCCACGTTGCCGGTATTTGCGGTCGCTCATGCCGGGGATTATAGCAATCCGTGTTTCGTAAGACCTAAGAAAACACGGATTGCCGCATTCGAATGGCGACAAAATTGGCGAGAGACCTTCCCCCGCATTGGGCGGGAGAGACAGGATTCGAACCTGCTGTTGCATGTACTCCACACCAGCATTCGCCATCGGCTTTGTTGAAAGGCCGACAAGAGAACGGTCGAGACGTTAATCTTAATAGGATGTAGTCACAACCAGCATTCGGCCTTCAAGTTGATGGTTTACAACGTCACCGAGTTGATAACGCCGATCCAGTGGTCAGCGTTCAGTCGTCCTCGAGCGAATTCGGAGACCAGGTCAAATACCTGGTCCGAGAATCCACCGACGTTGAGAATGTCCTCGCGTTCGGTTGCTTGCACCGTCTTATAAGGCTGCACGTCAATGCAAACAAGACGAGCGTTACGATTGCGTTGCTTGAACGCGCTCCATTCCGACATCGTCGCCGTACCACGACCGCGACCGGCATCAACCCACGACTCGTAATCAGAAATGAAGATCACGAGATCGCCCACTGCCTTGTGGCGGTTGAGTTTCGCGAGCGGCGCGCTACAGTTCGTTCCACCACCACCCACACGAGCAAGCTTCGACGCATTCGTCATCACGCTGTCGCGCGGGTTGAGGTTGATCTTCACGACGTCGCACTCGAACGGCAGCACTTCGGCGCGTGGGTTCTTGCGCAACACCGCTGCTGCCACAAGCGCCGCTACGTCAATACAACGCACGGCTGTAGTTGCACCCTTGCGCATACCCGTCGCCGGCGATGACATCGAACCCGACACGTCGGGACAGACGTAAACCTGCCCGTCGATCGAAGGCACGTTCGCAAGTGCGATCTCCATCGCATCCTGGAGCGCTTCACAAACCACCTTCGGCATGTCGTTGTTCGCCTCAGCCATCGCGTACGCAACCAAAAGCTGGTACGGAAACGCACGTGCGTTCGCGATTGCCTGCGGGTCACGCAGACGATTCGCAATCAAGTTCGCCATACCCGGCTGAGCAAAAACGCCATGACGTGCAAACGTGTTCAGGTTCATGCGAGTCATCTGCCACGGCGCGCGACGCGCGATCGCCGTCCATTCCGCCGTGCTGAGCGGCAGCGCCGTCAGCATTTGGAAAGGTACGTCCGGAACTTCAAGCGAGTCGCCTTTCTTGAAAGCTTCGAAGTTGCGAACGAGTTCCGGCAACGCGTCGAACGCGTAATCGCGTCCGATGAAGTAACCGAACAGTGCTTCGCGCGCTTCGTCCTTCGGCTTCGGATGGACCATCTTCACGATGTCAGTCAGCGAAGGATCCTGGCCCACGTTTGCCTTGAACAGCGCTGCCGGATGACGGGCGTCGAGCCACTCGCGCACCAAACGCTTTGGCGCCGTACCAAGCGACTTGCGGCCCACCATGCCGGAACGAATGATCTGCACGAAGTTGCGCAGCATCTTGCCGTTGTCGATGACACGCGGGAAGACGATGTTAAGCAGCTCACGGTCCTTTACCGACAGCACGGCACAAAGCAGTGCCGGCATGTCCTTCATGTAACCACGCTCGCGGCAGAACACGGCCGTCTTCGCAATGAACTCTGCGTCCACGTCGGCGCACAGGTCCAGCACCTGCTTCAGTTGCTCTGCGGCGGTCGCGTAGAACGTGCGGTTCAAACAACCTGTTGCCGCGTACTGTGCGAGTTGGTGCTTTGACGAAAGTGCGTACGCTGGACCACCCGCCTCGTTGAACGTATCAGTTGCGGGAGTCAGCTTGCCGGCGCGTGACTTGAATAGTTTCTTGTTTGCCATTGTTCCTGCCTCACATTTCGAATAAATCGAAATACCTGTTTGCGACTGAAAATGGCTCCGGGAGAAGGAGTCGAACCTTCAATCTTCGGGTTCAAAGCCCGACGTGTTGCCATTTACACCATCCCGGAAAAGGCGTGAGATCCGTGTTCTTCTGGACCGTGGAAACTGGTCGCGGCGGCAGGAGTCGAACCTGCGTCGCTCGATTATCAATCGAGTGCTCTACCGTTGGGCTACACCGCGTTTGGTTGATCCGACGGGGCTCAAACCCGCACCTCACGGCTTAAAAGGCCGCAGCTCTGTCACTCGAGCTCCGGATCAAAAGAATTGGCTGTGGCGGAAGGACTCGAACCTTCGCTGGTCGGATTAACAATCCGATGCCTTACCAACTTGGCTACGCCACAAGAGAACTGGCTGCGGCGACGAGAGTCGAACTCGTATCATCTCGTTTACAAGACGAGCGCTCTGAAGCCGATTGAGCTACGCCGCAATTTGGTGGACCGGGAGGGATTCAAACCCTCACAAGAAGTTTGCAGGACTTCTATGCTGTCGTTACATCACCAGCCCGTAGATTTTTGGTGGCTATGGGTGGATTCGAACCACCAACCTCGCGCTTATGAGACGCTTGCTCTGATCCGTTTGAGCTACACAGCCGGAAGTTTTGGAAGCCCGCGGAGGAATTGAACCTCGTGCCTTTCCGCCCAGCTCTTCAAGGTTCGGTTTAGAAGACCGATGCCGGGAACGCGGGCCGTGAAGGCTTTGCACATAAAGGGACTAAAGCGGGTGAAGATGTCTCGCGCAAAGTCGCAAAGTGTACCGGTGTTTCTAACTGCTCTTTGCGTGTTTGCAGCTTTGGGCGAGAAACATTCTTCCCACGGGGTCCGCCCACAAGTTTTGAGTACTCTTTGTGCAAAGCCGGCCATGAATGGAGCCCATTGGAGGCGCCGCCCATGTGGAGGCGATGGCGGGAGTCGAACCCGCAACCTGCTGTTTACGAAACAGCCGCTCTTCCAGTTGGAGCTACATCGCCGTTTGAGTGTGGCCGGGGCGTGAGGCCGACGCGCCTCTTCGAACTCCACGATCGCGGCAGTCACCGTTCTGCCGGAATGAGTCACGCCCCGATAACTCGCGCAAAGGAATTTGGTACCCAAGGAAGGATTCAAACCTTCAACCTCTGGTTTGTAGGACCAGCGCTCCATCAGTTGAGCTACTCGGGCATGAAACTGGTGGTCGGAGTTGGAATCGAACCAACCTTTCGAGCTTTTCAGGCTCGCGCTAATCCGTCTCAGCTATCCGACCGTTCTGTGCGTTGAGAATTGGAGCGCGCGGTGAGACTCGAACTCACGATACTGGATTTGCAATCCAGCGCCTTGGCCGCTTGGCGACGCGCGCTATTTGGAACGGAAGGAGAGATTCGAACTCTCGAGTCGAGTTTGGAAGACTCGCATGTTTCCAGCTACATCACTTCCGCGTGATCTGTGTCATTCGTGTGGAACACCGATTGAGCGAATGCAAATTTGGAACTCCTGGCAGGATTCGAACCCGCAGCATCGACGTTCGAAGCGTCGTACTCTTCCAGTTGAGTTACAGGAGCTTAAGAAATAGTTGGTGCACCGTACCGGATTCGAACCGATGTCTCAGCGTTGGCAACGCCGCGTCTTTGCCGACTGGACCAACAGTGCCAGGTGAAATGGTCGGGGAGGACAGAATTGAACTGTCACCACGAGTGCCCAAGACTCGGATGCTAGCATTACACCACACCCCGAAAATCTGGTGCGCCAGGTGAGACTCGAACTCACAATCCCCTGCTTAAGAGGCAGGTGCCTTGATCCGATTTGGCTACTGACGCATGGCGGAACTGAACGGACTCGAACCGTCATCGGCTTGGTTGACAACCAAGTGCCTCACCTCTCGGCCACAGTTCCGTGCGAGATAAATTTTGGCAGCGCGTGCCGGACTCGAACCGGCAATCGCCTGATTGAGACTCAGGTGGCTTAAACCTCGTTTGCCTAACGCGCCATTTGAATTTGGGTGGGTCGAAGGGACTTGAACCCTCAACGGTCGCAGTCACAGTGCGGTGCTCTGCCAATTGAGCTACGACCCACATAAGAGCCGGGCGACAAGGTCAAACGATCGTGACGTCACATTTCGAAGATGTAGTCACGGTCAGCATTCGCCCGGAATTTTGGCAGGGACGACGAGACTCGAACTCGCAAATCAACTGATTGAAAATCAGCCCGCTTTCCATTTCGCGTTCATCCCCATGGTCCATGGTGCGCGTGGAGAGATTCGAACTCTCAGAAAAACTGATCTTAAGTCAGCCGCCTCTTCCAATTGGGCTACACGCGCGATCAAAAAAGTGGTACCGGCGGAGGGATTTGAACCCTCACTAACTAGTTTCTAAGACTAGTGCCTCATGCCAATTGGGCTACGCCGGTATGGTGAACCTGGCACGATTTGAACGTGCGTCCTCGACCTTCGCAGAGTCGCGCTCTAATTCCCCTGAGCTACAGGTCCATGAAATTTGGCGGAGGCGGCAGGACTTGAACCTGCACACGCAATGCGCGGCGATTTAGCAAACCGCTGCCATACCGTTAGGCGACGCCTCCACATTTGGCGGAAGGGACAGGACTCGAACCTGCAAGCGACTAGCGCGGTAGTTTTCAAGACTACTGCCTTACCAGTTAGGCTACCCTTCCTCAAAACTGAATCAACTTCAACATGGCAAGGACGCTCAGATTTGAACTGAGAATTCCGGTTTTGGAGACCGACGGTTTGCCGTTTAGCCTACATCCCTGAACAACTGTGGTGCATGTGGTAGGACTCGCACCTACGAAGGACCGTTCAGGTCCACCTGATTTACAGTCAGGAGCCTTTGCTGCTCGGCGCACACATGCGCAAAACGAATTGCAGACCTCAACGCTCGCCACCCGAGATTTCAAATCTACGATCCATCTGTGTTACAAAAACGGATGAAGGCAGAGAGAAACATTGCTCCGAACACACTTCGAGGCACACTTCTCCTGAGGATGGCGAACTCACGGACTCTCGCAAAGCACCGAGTTCATCATCCCGAAGGCTCCCTGCCTTCATCTCTCGCAAATAGGTACTTCGATTGTCAAAAAACTGAAGGAGCGGGCTTTAAGCTTCCCAGGGAAGCTGCCCGCTCCTTCAATTCTCGTGAATTTTGCTTTTGAGATTTGGGAGCGGGAGGCCGCTCCCGCTGAATTATTGCCTGATATTACGCCGATTTATGGCCGTCTCGAGTCCGAGTCTACCGCCAAAATAATCGGTCGCTGACGAGGTCAGACCTAACGAACAGACGACCGCGTACATGGCGGCGCTCGGCTGCCACGGCATCGATTGTTCGTAATGTTTCCTACTCGTCATCATTTAGATTTTCTCTTTCACTTTTCGCGACGTTCACCGCGCGAACTGCCTTGTATAAAGTATCAATAGCCCCGCTGTCAAGATTTTTCTTCGCGACTATTGGATATGGTCCATACGCTGCGAGTTGCCTCAGATGTTCCCTCATCCAGCACAATTTGTTTCTGAACCTGGATCTGCTTCGCGTCACTCGTCGATCCTGTCGGCCTCCGCTCCCTCTCGTCGGGCCCACCACGTGAACGGCAGTGCGAATACCTGAAACACCGCACACAGTTGGTAAGAAACCGGATAACCCCAAACATCCGCGGCCTTTCCGAGTACCGGCTGAATAACGACGCCGCCTGTTGAACCAAACATCGAATCGAACGACAACACAGTCGCACGCTGCTGTGACGGGATCAGCGCGTTCACGTACCCCTGTCGGATCGGTGTAACCGCTGAAAACATCAGTCCCCAGAACACCAGCAGGATTACGGCTACCCAGAAGTTTGGTACGAACCCAATCACCGCCAACACCACCACGCTGATGACTTGGCTGACGATTAACACCGAGGTCCGACGGTCAAACACTTTCACCAGGTAAGGAACAAGCAAGCCGCCGGCGATCTGTGCGCCAGCGACGATCGCTGCAGCCAATCCGGCGATGCCGTATGCGGTGCTGTTGCCGTACAACTCCAGCAAATAAGGCTGCATTGCATAAAACGCGTAGATCGTAACGCCGCCCGTAAACGGCGCGGAGAACATGATCCACCGCACCGGCCGATTGCTAAGACCGTATTTAATCGACGCGCGCAGGATCGACTTGATCTCTTCAGTCGCCCGTTTGCCTTTGGCAGGCGTGAAACCGACGTCGCGCATCAGCATCAACGCAAAGATCAGGTTTAGAACGAGCAGCAACGCGCGGATCCCGTAAGGAACTCCGAGATTCGTCGCTTGCGCGATTACGCCACCTGCGACAGATCCCACCAGCATCGCAGAGCCTTCGACGATCTCGCCCTTCGCAAAGACCGACTCCAACGTCTCCTTAAAACCCGCATGGTCCAGCGCGTCGGCAAGCCACGCCTCGAAAGCACCCGACAGAAATGTAAAGCCCAGACCGAGAAAGAGCGACGATATGGCCCACGCCCAGAACGGCGCCTGCACGTACCACATGAACAGATAGAGCAG
>CBFGMX010000179.1:0-11059 GCA_965649955.1 uncultured bacterium | reverse complement strand
GGATTTCGATTCCGGCCATCAGGTTCGGATCCGTCGGATGCCGCCGCACGGAATCGACTCGCGCCTTCTCAGCGTAACTGGCGAGCAGTCGGGAGGAGTTAGTCAAGCGGATGCGTTGTCTGGCGGACGTGATCCCTAAAACAGCCAGTCCGGAAACGACACTGACGACCGCGAGCGTGACGATCAACTGCATCATCGAGAAGCCGCGTTGGGCCGTCGGTTCGTGCTTTCTGGTTTGGGTGGTGACGCTCATCGCTCCTCCGGATGTGGGGACTCAGGGAATTTCGGCACAACTTTCCCGCGGTCCAGGGAGCAACGTTCATGCCAGCCACGGATCATTCGCAATTCCTGCGATTTCTCGCAACCACTCGCAACGAGGGATGGTCTAGTTGTTACCGAAGGTAACGGCTGTGGGAAGCGAGCTACCGAACGGGATGACGAATGATTTCTGCGGAATCGGGCGCGATTGAGCCTTTACTTAGGAAGCGGCTTCTTCTTTTGGCCCGTTCGAGTTTGGTGCGGAAAGCAGAGAATCGTCCGCTGTGGTTGCGGTGCCGCACGCCGCAATGCAGTTGGACGACAAAGCGCCCCGGTGATCCTTGGATCCCCGGGGCGCAATTATTACGTAGTGCTCTGTAATTTTTACTCGTAATCCGAGTAGTCTTCTTCAGTGGTCCTGCGACTTCGAAGGCGGTTCAAACTCCTCGCTACCGGCAACGGTGCTCTCCGTTTGCGATAGTTTCATCGTCAACATCAGTGGTTTGTAATCGAAAGCTTTCGGCCCGCCTCGCGTATTCTGGACCAGCATCACGAGATAGTCCTGGTTCTCACGAAACCGTGAGACGCTCCCGCGCTGGTTCATGATTGCAAACAGGAGTACCTCGCCGTTGGCGGCGCGCATCTGACCAACCAGCGAACTCGCGCCACCATCAGTTCTCAACAGCGTACCCGTCTTCGCGATCACGCTGCCGCGCCACGCCATTCCGGTGAAGCGATCTTCGAGTGTACCGGGATCGATTCCGGCAACCGGCATGATCGCCGCCGGCGTGAGTCCTGATTTCTTTAACTCTGCACTAAGCGCGCGGTAAATTTTGATCATCGTCCGCGGCGAAGCGCGATTCACGCCGAGTCCGCTCAAGCGCGAGATCTTCAGCTCTTCGGGCGCGATTCCCAGTTCGGCAATCAACCGTTGTCGCACCGACTCCGGTCCACCCAGTGCTTCGCCGATGCGATCCGCCATGAAGTTATTCGAATAGCACAAGAGCACCTTGAGTATGTCGACTAGCTGGCTCGAACGTTGTGTCAGCAGCAACTTGGCGGCAGGCTCAACTGGCCCGACAGACACATCGCCCATGACTGCGACGCTCGGCACTTTTTCAAGACTCGCGCGATCGTTCAGCAACGTGCGTTCGTAGTTCCATGCGCGAACGGCTTCCTCATAGCGCAAGGTCGAATCCAGCGTATCGTAAAGCTGGCTTCCGGAACGACTGGCGGACGGGCTGAAGTTCATCGTAAAGCCAGGCGCGACGACCAGGTTGCCACTGACTTCCTTGATACCGAGACTGTTCAATTCGCGCGCGAGTAACACTGCGTGTTCGTAATGGAACGACGGGTCCCGCCCGGAGATGTAAAGATTTCCATTGAGCACGCCTGTAGCTTTGTCGAGCGTGCCGTCGGTCCAAACGCCGGTGGCGAACCGGTGCGACGGCCCAAACGTCTGCAGCGCGACAAGCGCGGTTGCGAGCTTCAGAGTGGACGCCGGATTGAACAGTTCGTTCTCGGCTTGGTTTGATATGACTTTGCCGTCGATGGTTTCGACCAGCACGCCCTGTAATCCGTAGAGCGGACGCGTGGTTTCGCCTGCTTCGGCAGGCGAAGCTGACGGCGAAGGTGATGGCGATGGCAGCGGCTCCTGTGCGCGCGCGACGTTGCACAGACCGGCAATCAGTAACATCCAGGCCAGACCAACACTGAGTCGCCAATTGATCATTCGTTGGTTAAATAAGCTCCAAGTCATCTTCAGGGATTGGTGAGGGAGAGCAAGCTTTGATGCGCAGGATCTGAACGAGGATGCGCGCCGCCATCATAACACTGATCGGACTCGCCTGTGTCTCACTTTCTAAAAAGAGTAGTGATTCAGTTTGAACGGATCACGCGAGCAAGAACAATCAGGAAGGGGGGCAACGCCCCCGCTGCTCACGCAATCGAGCGGGGCGCGCTTTGCTTGCCCCTTCCTGACTTGTTCCTGGTTGTGGGAGTTTGAAGTGAACCAGTACCCTACAAAGCATTTCGTTGACAATGTTTCCGGCACGCTCATAGAATCGCGGTATTGACAAACTACAGTGCAACGCAATCAAGAACCCGTCACAGTTGAAAGAGTGATTGCCACTCACCGGGCGCGGCGCAAAGAAATTCGAAAAAGGCTCGGCGAGTTTCAGCAAGTTTGGCGCAACGCATCTGACGCGCGGCTTTGGGAAGAACTTGCTTACTGCATTTTCACCGCCGGCGCTTCGGCTCGCATGGGACTCGATTCCGTTGACGCGGTGAGGCCGTTGCTGCTCGACGGTCCGCCGGAAGCGATGACGAAAGCTTTGAAGAACGCCGGCGCGCATCGCTTTCCAGTGGCAAGGCCGCAATACATCGTCGTCACGCGCAACTATTTTCGCGCGGAGTTCGACATGAAGCTGCGAAAACGGTTGCGCAGTTTTTCAGATCCGTTCGAGCGTCGGGATTGGTTGGCCCAGGAGAAACAGGTCAAAGGCCTGGGTTACAAGGAAGCCAGTCACTTCCTGCGCAATATCGGCATCAAGGGACACGCGATTCTTGATAAGCATGTGATGCGTTGTTTGTGTGAAGTGGGCGTCGTCGATGCGCCAAAGCCGCCGTCGACGCGGACGAAGTATCTGGCAGTTGAACAGGAATTGATTCGCTTCGCGCGCGAGATCAAAGTCGACTTCGACGAGCTTGATCTCGTTCTTTGGTCTATGAAGACCGGTGAAATACTAAAGTAGTTGAAGGCTGTGCTCCTCAGGGCATTCAGAAGAAACACGGATAGTAAGGATTTTTATCATGCGGTGTAACAGCAAGGCGCGGTTCTCCCGGATGGCGGCCCTTAGTGTGGCCGCCTTCGTGTTTTGTTTCGCACTCGCCGCTGCCGCGCCCGATGCGTACGCATCGTCCGACAAAAAGGCGTACGAAAAAGGTTACAAAGCCTTGCGCAGGGGCGACTACGCGCAGGCGGAAAAAATCTTTCGCGATCTTCTCGGCAAAGACGCCAAGGACATCGAGGCGCGTCTCGGTTTGAGTTTCACGCTGCTGAAGCAGCGCAGTCTTCAGGCTGCTTACGACAACGCCGCACGCGTGATCATGCAGGAGCCGTTGTCAGCGCGCGGTCACGCTTTGCTCGGCTCGGCGATTCTGGCGGCGGGTGAGTTTCGACTTTCGGTTGAAGAGTTTCGCACTGCGTTGGCGCTCAACGAGAACGAAGCGTTGGCCGTGGCTGGGCTGGCGATGGTCGACTTTTACGAGAACCGTTTGCCACTGGCAATACCTGGTCTGCGTCGTGCGGTAAGTCTGGATCCTGATGAACCTGACTTCATTTTCAACCTGGGCCAGGCAGCCGCAAGAAGCGAACGTTACAAAGAGGCCGCCGACGCGTACGAGAGGTTTCTGATGATCGCGCCAAAGACCGACGTCGATCGGCGCGCGCGCATCCTGGGCTTGATCGACTTCCTTCGTTACCTCGGACGGCAGGGTTCGCTCTATATGGCCAGTGGTGAATACCGCACTTCCGTTCCTTTCGAAGCAACAGACAATCGCCCCGTATTGCCGGTGCGCGTCAATGGTCAGAAACAGGCTATGCGTTTCGTGCTGGACACCGGCTCGGGAATGTCGGTGATTTCTGAAGAGACTGCGAAGAAGCTTGGTATAAAAGCGGTAGCGAGAGGTGGTCTTGCACGGGCTGTCGGCGGCGGCGGCAAATTCGAGATCGTCTACGGTTACATCGAATCGATGGAGATCGGTGGCGCGAGGATCGAGAATGTCCCGGTCTACATTCGGAAGTTTTTCGACAACAACGTCCCGGTTGACGGGTATCTCGGATTGTCAGTCGTCGCGAAGTTTCTTACTTCGATCGATTACGGCACGCGGCGCATGTCGCTGGTCCGTCAAAACCAGAGTGAGGTAATCGAACCGTGGACGGTTCGCCGGCCGGAAGGAGTTCTGGCGCTCGCGCCCGTCACGCCCAATGATGGCACGGTCGAAGTTCCTCTGCGCACGACGTCGAGCGGTTTTTTGAGTGGTGAAGTCGGACTCGAAGGATTTGAGAAGCCGGTTAACTTCATCATCGACACCGCGGCGAGTATCACCGTGGTTTCAGAAAAACTGTCGCAGGAGGAGCAGCTTCTCGATCTCCTGCAGCCGTCGCGCATGCGCGTGTTCGGAGCGGCGGGAATAACTGAAGATGTGAAGCTGTTGCAGTTGCCGAAACTGAGTTTGGGTCTGACAACACTCGAACGAATCAACGCAGCAGTGCTCGATATGGAGCCCGTCAATGAAACAGCGGGATTCACGCAGGCGGGCATTCTCGGCGGGAACTTCCTGCGGCACTTCCGCGTTTATTTCGACTTCGCGCGCGGCACCATGCGACTCGAGTCGTTGATTAAACCGAAGACGTCTGAAACGATTAACCCGGAAACGGTATCATCAACTCCATGAAACAAGGGCTTTATCTCGAAACATCGGTGATCGGCGCGTATCTCGACAACGGCGAGCCGTTTCGGCGCGACTTGACGATCCGTTGGTGGGAGCACGAAATGCCTGACTACCGGACGGTAGTCTCGCCGTTGGTTACATCGGAGTTGCAGCGAGTGAGCGAGCCGCATCGCACTTCTTATCTAAAACTGATCGAGAACCTCGAGCAGGTCGATCTCTCGGAGGAGGCGGCGATTCTCGCGGAGGGCTACATCGCGCGCGGCATCTTTCATCGCAAGTACATCGCCGACGCGTTGCACGTAGCGATTGCATCTTTTCACAAGATTGATTATTTGGTGACATGGAACTTCGGCCACCTGGCTAACGTGCGACGCCAGGCGCGCATAAAGCTCTTCAACACGGCCGCCGGATTTTACGTGCCGATGATCGTGACGCCTGAATTTTTAGTGTCGGAGGCGACGGAAAGATCTGGGATCTCAGATCTCAGATCTGAGATCTAACATGTATCGCCGGCCAAAATTCCTGGAAGTCCTGCACGCGATTCGGGAAGACATGTCGCGCGAAGCGGACTATGATGTTGACCTGTTTGCGGAGATGGTCCGATCGGGAGTGCAACCGTCTCACGGGCCGCAGCGAGTGATTCGCGGTTTCAGAACCCGCGCGCCACGCGCGGAGACGACGAAGGCGAAGACGACGAAACATAGACAGCGCAAGCGAGGCGCGCAATAATGTGCGCGTAGTGTAAATAAGGGCTAAGGACAAGCACTAATTTTTAGTTCGCGATTATGAATCCTACCTTTGAGACGATCGGTTTAGAAGTTTCGAGCGAGAAGGCATTCAACTATCTGGCAGAGCAGGCGGGCGATCAAGGCGAAGCCACCCAGCTCAATCGCCGCGGCGCTGTGTTGCACGGTCGTTGTTGGAAACTCGGAGAGGGTCTTGAAGTTTGGACCGTGCTTTACGAATCAGGCAGCGGTGATCTTTTCTACGCCGATTGCCGTCCCGGTTTTCGTGCGCGCTACATTCAAACGATTGCGCCGTGGGCGCTCACCGAATACGACGAAGAAGGTGAAGCAGTGATTCACGGTTATCGTGAAGGCACTGACTGCGAGGTTCTCTTTGAACTACAGAATCTGACCGAGGTTGGCCCAGCGGGTTTCGGCGCGCAGGAACTGCACATCGGTCTGTGCGGTCTCGCCTATCGCGCGCGCGTGCGGCGCGGGAAAGCGAAAACACGCTGGTTGCCGTTGGAAAAAGCAGCACCGGCGCGTGCGGCCCACGAGAACGATTGGAGTTTGACCGGGCGCGTCATTGCGTTCAAGCCGCTGCGAAACCCGCTCTCCGGTGAAGATCTCGTTTGGATCCATCTCGATCTCGAACGTATCAAGCTGGAAGTTCTCGTAAACCATCGGGCGTTGCGCGGCGATTCGTTGACGGTCGGCGCGATGCTCGATGCCGAGGTTTGGCTTCAGGGACACGTGCTCGACGAGCATGCGCTACGCTCGCGTTACGAAGGAGTCGATTACACTTGTTCGCGTGCGAGTTTCTGGTCCGCCCTGCGTCGTAAAAACTGACGTCTTCATTAATGAAACGCGCGCTTGTTGTTGCCAGCCTCATCACTCTCACACTAATCGGTTCGGCTTACCTGTTCAATAACTACTGGACGCACCGCTTTGACGCGATGATCACGCGCCAGGCAGCCATCTATCGAGTCGATCCCGATCTCGTGTGGAGCATCATCTACGAGGAGACGTACTTCAGCCCCTGGAAGACGGGTAAAGACGGAGAGATCGGATTAATGCAGGTAACTCCGGCGGTCGGACGCGAATGGGCCACCGCGACGGGCATGCGGGAGCTCGAACGACAGATGTCAGCCGATCCCCAAAGCCTGTTGCGCGATCCGGAACGAAACATTCAGATCGGTTGCTGGTATCTCGAAAAGATCTGGGAGCAGTTTCAGGATGCCCAGGATGTTGAAGCGCGAATGATTGCGGCGTACAACGCTGGTCCAAGCCGGGCGGTGGAGTGGAGCCGCGTCGAAGAGGGCAGGGCGCAGAGCGGCGCGGAGTTCATCACGCGCATCGACATACCGTCAACCAGGGCCTACGTGATCTCGATCTTGGAACGTTACCGTCAACTCAAGAACGCGAAAGCTCCGCAGGAATAATCCGTGTCATCCGTCGTTGCAAAAATTTATTGTGCTCGTTGGGTCCTGCCGGTTTCGTCTGAACCAATCGAGTTTGGCGCCGTCGTGGTTAATGGAACGCGGATCATCGGAGTTGGCTCGCAAGCCGAAATCATCGAGCGCTTTCCGGAGTCTCCTTTCGAGGACTTTGGCGAAGCGCTGATCATTCCGGGACTGGTCAACACCCACACGCACCTGGAACTCACCGCACTGCGCGGTTACCTCGAAAACGAAGAGAATGATTTCTTCGCCTGGCTGAAAAAACTCACATTAGCGCGTCTTGAAAAAATGACGGCGGAATGTATTCGTGTGTCGGCAACGTGGGGCGCATGTGAGGCCGTGCGAGCGGGCATCACGTGCGTTGGTGACGCGAGCGATGCGGCCAAGATGAGTATGCTCGCGCTGCAAGACGTCGGTTTGCGAGGCGTGGTGTTTCAGGAGTCGTTTGGACCTGACGCGCGTCTGGCCCAGGAGAATTTTGAGAAACTGAAAACCAAGGTCGTAGCGTTGCGCGAGATTGAAAGCGATCTCGTGCGCGCCGGTGTTTCTCCGCACGCACCCTATACCGTTTGCGGGCCACAGCTCGAATTGATCGCCGCGTTTGCGCACGCGGAACAGTTGCCATTGATGATGCACGCCGCTGAGTCGCGCGCCGAAGATCTGTTCGTGCGTGAAGGAACAGGCATTTTCGCCGATAGCCTGGCGAGGCGAGGGATCGAGTGGAAAGCGCCGGGATCGTCGACCATTCAGTATCTGAAGCAAACAGGCGTGCTCGACACTCACCCTCTGTTGGCCCATTGCATTCATGTTGACGATGCGGATTTGGGGACACTGCATGAAACCGGAGCGAAAGTTGCACACTGTCCCAAGTCCAACGCGAAGTTGGGGCACGGCAGAGCGCCGTTCGCGAAGTTTCTTGAAACAGGAATTGCGGTCGGCTTCGGGAGCGATTCAGTCGCCAGCAACAACATCTGCGACATTCTCGAGGAAGCGCGAACCGCCGTGCTTCTTTCTCGAGCCGCCGATCGAAATACGTCGATCAGTGCCGGAGATGCGCTCGCCGTCGCGACGATGGGCGGTGCACGGTGTCTGGATCTCGCAGGACAGATCGGAGAGCTGAGGGAAGGCGCGCAGGCCGATCTCGCAGTCTTTTCGTTAACCGGTTCGCATCAAACGCCGAATCACGATCCTGCTGCGACGGCGATCTTTGCTTCTTCGGGGCGCGATGTAATTGCGACTGTAGTCGCGGGCCGTGAAGTCTTTCGCGATGGACGCGTCGTAGGCGTTGACGAGGAACGCCTACGCGCGAGAATGCATGAGATCAGTGAAAGGCTATGACACCGACGCGGTGATCGCCTGATCGAAGATCTCCAGTGCGACGTCGACGTTTTCTTTCGTCAACACCAGCGGAGGCGACCAGCGGATCGTATTCGTCCCCGCGCCGAGAATGATCAAACCCCGATCGAAACACGCGACCTCGACGCGGTCGCGCAACTCCGGCGCCGGTTTCAACGAAGTCTTGTCCTCGACAAACTCGACTCCGATCATCAAACCCATTCCGCGAACGTCGCCGATGCAGTCGTGCTTAGCTTGCAGTTTTTCCAGACCGGCTTTGAGGTAAGCACCGACTTCAGCCGCGTTTTGGATCAACCCACCTTCCAGCAATTCGATCGTCTTCAACGTCGCCGCAATACAAACCGGGTTGCCGCCGAATGTTGACGCGTGTGCGCCCGGTTTCCAGTCCATCAAATCCGCTCGCGCAACGCAGGCGCCGATCGGCAATCCCGAGCCCATGCCCTTCGCGATCGTGACCACGTCTGCTTCGACGTCATAATGCTCGCAGGCGAACATCTTGCCGGTGCGGCCCATGCCCGACTGTACCTCGTCGACGATCAGCAATATCCCGTGCTGATCGCAGATGCGGCGCAATCCTTTTAAGAAGCCTTTCGGCGACGGCACATAACCGCCCTCGCCTTGCACGGCTTCGACTACGATGCCGGCGACTTCCTCAGGCGGCGTTGTTGTTTTGAACAAACGTTCTTCGATCCAGTTTAGCGCGCCCTGGCCCGCGCCTCCGTCACCACAGTCAGCCGGGCTGAACGGATTGCGAAACTCGTTCGGATACGGCACGTGAACGACGTCGAGCGCCTGTCGTTTGAAACCTTTGCGCTGTGCGACTTTCGACGAGGTCAACGACAGCGAGCCGAGTGTTCGTCCATGAAAACTGTTGAAGAAGGCGATGAACTTCTCGCGTCCGGTGGCGTGCATTGCGAGCTTCAGTGCGGTTTCGATTGCTTCGGTGCCGCTGTTTGCGAAGTGAGTGCGCGTTGGCGATTTTACGGGCACGATCGCGTCGAGCTTTTCGGCTAGCTGAGGCATGTGACGGTAATAGTAGTCAGTGCCGCACATGTGAATTAGTTGCGCCGATTGGTCCTGGATCGCTTTTACGACATCCGGATGACAGTGTCCGGTGGAACACACGGCGACGCCGGCGTTGCAGTCGAGAAATATGTTGCCGTCGACGTCCTCGACCCACACTCCGCTGGCGCGTTCGGCCACGAGTTTGAATGATGGGCGGGGGTAGGAGGGATTGACGAATTTGGCGTCGGCTTCGACGATTTTTTTACCGTTTGGTCCAGGCAGTGCGGTCTTGATCTCGGGCCGTCGGGGTGGTGCGATTACGCTGGTCGACATCTGTTTAACTCCCTTGTTTTATGTGGCTCCATCCTCGGAACCGGGGACAACGACTTACAACCGGAAACTGTTCAGTCTCCGAGGTTTAAGTAGCTTACGATTGCAAACAGGACGAACTAGTCGGCGAAGAGGTTCGCGCGCGACTCAAGTGGGCGGTAATGTAAAGGCTGCGGGTTGAACATTGCGTTTACGAAACGGTTGGATTCTACCAGCCGGGAATGGGCGGGACAAGCTTAACGACAAGAGCCGGCTCGGTTCGCGAAGAGCGTACCTGTGGCCGAGCAATTCCTCTCCGCAAACAGGACAAGTCTGAAGTGGAAATAAATCAGACATCTAAAGCTTCGCAAAGACTCACGGTGTTTGGCTCCTAGCCATACAGAGTCTTGATGCAACATGCGGTTGACACGCGAAACCTATATCCGACGTCCTCGCGCCACGATACGCCAGTAACTGTATGGTGGATTATTGATGGAACGACCTTCTTGCGAGGAATATTTCCACTCCCAGCTATGGGTCCTTTCTCACCTTGGTGAAACTAATACCACCTCACTTTTGTACCCTTTAACGGATCGAGCTTCATTTCTCTGGCCTTGGCCAACCCAACCCGTTTTACCTCCGTAAACCATTTCTTGTAGCCCCGGTACGCTGCACTAACAACCTCAGGCGTGTTGACTGCGCCGTCAGCTCCCCGTAGTGCAACTGCGTCGGCGTGGTTCCACTTCTGATGGTAAAGGTAAGAAATGTAAAAAAGCGCAGCAACGTCGGCAGGAGTGTTCTCGAAGGACTGCGACACATAAAGACTGACCGCGCCACTGAAGAACGCCCGATTTTTATTACCTTCCATCTTTAACAGACAATCGATGCCGGTCATTACAACGGTTGAATCCGTTAAGTCCGGGTCTGGAGCAGTCGGCCGCGGTAAGGTAGCATCCGCCTGAGCCTGCCAATATTGGCAGGAATCTGGTCCGCACTTCATTTCGCTAGGCCTTGCTACCGAGCTGGAGCCAACGAGTGGAGCGATCAGCATCGACACTAATAAGACTATCGTGTGCATCTTGCCTCCACGCCTTCGTCTTCAAGTCGCCCCTGTACTTGTAACTCTCGCGGGTTGGCGTATTGGGATTGCGAGCTTTACGAGCGTCATTTTCGAAGGCGATAGCAACTCCCTCTTTCGAACCAGCAGCCAGGCCCCAGTGGACCGCAACATGACCTAACTCGTGCGCCAAGACATCGCTCGTTTCCATCGCTAAAGGCTTGTCATTAGACGTAAGCTCTGAGGGAAGGTATCCGGGTTGAATGGATGGATCCAAAATGGCTATCTTGCTCGACCATTGTTATCTACTGCTGACGCTCCGGGGCTTCTGCCGATCGTGATGGTTCCTATGGTTTGGTTATCGCGAGGTGAAACCAGGTCAATCTCTGCTACAAGCCGATCGCTTACTATACCGGCCAAATTGCCAGCCGACG
>CBFGMX010000178.1:0-11166 GCA_965649955.1 uncultured bacterium | reverse complement strand
CGCGAAATCACCGATCGGGGTCGCGTTGTTGAAGCCGTTCAGAATCTTTCTCTCACTGCCGAACTTTTCGAAGAACAAAATGGCAAACAGAAGTATGGCACCGACCTGGAAGTGATCGTCCAGGGGCGCGACTACGGTAACGGCAAGCGCGTTGGTCCTTACGTTCGACTGCTCGCTTACGACTCCGGCGAAGAGATCATGCGTCAGGGTGAGTGGGGCGGAAACACATTCTACATCGCGGTGGAAGGCGCGCTCGATGTATACGTGCGTGAAGCGGCTGGCCAAAAGCGAATCGGCGGACTCGATCGGGGCGCATGTTTTGGCGAGATGGCGCTGCTCGCCGGTGTAGAACGCAACGCAACCGTTAAAGTCCCCGAAGGTCAAACTGCTGTAGTCCTCGAAGTCACGCGCCCCGCGTTGCGTCTCCTGCGCAAGCTTCCGAAGTTTGGTGAAAAACTCGACGAGACTTATCGCGCGCATGGATTCGGCCGCGTGCTTGAAGACCTCGCGCTGATCTCGGACCAGCCGGTGGGCCAGCAGCTCGCGGAGGAATTGAGACGCTCGGCGCGTTACATGGTCTATGGCAAGAACCACGTCATGTGCAAGGAAGGCCAGACAATCGATCGACTGATCCTGATCAAGAGCGGCTGGGTGCGTCGCTCCCGGGGTGTTCCGTTCCATGCGACGTCTCCGGAAGTCGTGATGGGAATGGATGAAGGCATCGGAGTCGACTTTCTCGGCGCCGGCAATTGCCTGGGACTCGAAGGCGTAAAGCGCGCGGACACTTGGAAATACAACGCGAGCCTGATGGCGCGTACGGAAGTGCTGGAAGTGCCGCTGGCGACGTTCTCGCCGGATCCCCAGCTTCGCGAACAACTGGCGGCGACGTTTTCTGCCTTTTCAAACGCTGACGATTCATTACCGCTGACGATCGAGTCGCTTCCGGATCTCAATGTTTTGAAATCAGCCGAGCAGGAGATCGCCACCGGAATCGTCGACGGCGCGAACGTCCTGGTGATGGACATGGACCTTTGCGTGCGCTGCGGCAACTGCTCTCTCGCATGTCACAAAGTGCATGGACAGTCGCGTCTGCTCCGGCGCGGGATTCAGATCGAGCGACCGGTCACGATTGGTAAGAAACGCTTACAACACGCGCTGGTGCCGCAGGTGTGCATGCACTGTGCGGATCCCGAGTGCTTGACGGGATGTCCAACAGGCTCAATCTTTCGCGATCCATTCGGCCATATCGACATCGATGCCGGGACGTGCATCGGTTGTTACGACTGTGCGACGCAGTGTCCGTACGATGCGATCTCGATGGTGCCTCGGGAAGCTCCATCGCGGAATCGCGGGTTGGGTTCAAAACTTCGCAAGGTGTTCAGTTTCAGGATCGATCCGGTGGTGACGCCAGAACCGGGCGACGACGTTGTCGCCATCAAGTGCAACCTTTGTCAGGCGACGCCACTCAACCCGCCCGGCGCGCGACGCCAGGCATATTCGTGTGAAGAGAACTGTCCGACCGGCGCACTGGTGCGCGTCAATCCGATCGAATATTTCACGGAGATTGGAGCGACGCAGGGGCTCGTTTTCCGAGACAAGACGCACGCCATCGGCCGCAACATACACAAGAGCGATCCGCTTGCGCGTGCGTGGCATGTCGCCGGTGCGTTGCTCACGATCCTGGCCGGTGCGGCAGTGATTTGGGGACTGGCGCGGAATGGTTTCGATGGCGTGATCGCGGGCGCGTGGCTCACGATGCGCTGGCTCACCGGACTTGTGGGACTATTCGGCGTCGCGTTAGTGATGACGTATCCGTTGCGCAAGCAGGTGTATCGCCGGCGGGCGGGTGCGTTGCGGTATTGGATGTTGGCCCACATGTATATCGGCGCAACAGCCGGTGTGGTTTTGTTGCTGCATTCCGGCACGCGCATCGGTGGCGTACTCACGACGTTGTTGTACATCGCCTTCTACGTTGTGATTCTGTCAGGCGTGCTGGGGATCGTTTCGTACTACCTCGCGCCGCGAATCATGACGCGCATCGAAGGCGAACCGCTGTTGATCGAAGACCTTCAGGAACGGCGGGCGGAGTTGCAGAAGCAATCAGACGAGATTCTCGCGCAGAGCCAGGGATGGATGAAGGACGAGATTCGAGATCGAGTGTATCCGCGCTTCTTCTCGCGCGGGTTTTTGTGGCGGCAACTGTCTCGTCGCGAGTCGTTGAAAACGGTGGTGGCCCAGGCGCGCGAAGAGTTTAAAGAACGGCTCATGCGTCTGGCCACTGAGGAAGAACGCGATCAATTAATCTCGGCAGTGGAGACCGTCGTTACGATTCGACGTGTTGACGCGTTGTTGTTGCTTCATCGAATGCTCAGGGTTTGGATACCGGCCCACGTTATTTCCACCGCATTGATGCTGGCATTGATGCTGGTCCACATAGTCCAGGTAGTGTTCTTCAAAGTGAATTAAGTTCGTCGACCCACATGGCCGCTCGCAACCAGTACGTCATAGTTCGCAACGATCTTCTGATCGATCCGGTGACGATCATCAGCGAAGGACTGTTGATTGGCCGTTTGCCGCAGTGTGAATTGTTGTTGAATCACCCGTCGGTTTCGCGGGTGCAGGCGGGCATCAAGCAGGTCGAGGATGGCTACTATCTGTTTTCGTTGCGCC
Organism: uncultured bacterium; assembly: GCA_965649955.1. Lineage (GTDB taxonomy): Bacteria > Acidobacteriota > Blastocatellia > Pyrinomonadales > Pyrinomonadaceae > PSRF01. Next base: position 8,496 of record CBFGMX010000178.1, on the reverse strand, counting down.
CGCGCAATCCGGTGTTGCTTAACGGCAAACCCGTCGAGGAGAACGAGGCGCTGGCGTCAGGCGACCTCATCGAAGCTGGACCATTCCGGTTGGAGGTCGAGATCGCCGAACAGGGCCTCGTGATTACGGTCGAACTTCAGATCGGGATGAATCCTTCTGAGATCGACGTTAGCGACGCAGGTTTGAGCACGGCGCAACTCGTCATGCCGGAAGGTGCGAAGGCGAAGAAGCCGCGGGCGGCGCCGATCGCGAGCACGAAGGCGCTCGACATTTTCTGGGACAAGCGGATGCGTGAAGTGACGAAGATGGTGCGGCCGTCGCCACTGTTTCCACGTGCTCGCAGACGCGCCGGGAAGGCGCAGTCCAATTGGACCGCGACGACGGATCTCGTTTCACACTGGCCCGTGGCGTTTTTCGTTTGGGGATTTGTTGGCGTTGGTTTGATCGCGGTCGCCGGAGCTTACTGGTACACGCAGGCGTATGCGCCCGCGCCGCTTTCGCGTGCTCACGAATCTCGCGAATTCACTATGACTAATCCGATCGCGGTCCGCGCCAATGCCGGATCGTGTACGACGTGTCATTCGTGGAGCGGCAACATGGAGGAGCGTTGTGCTTCGTGTCACAAGACCGATGCGTTTGTGGCTACGGTGATCAAGCCGCACGCAGCGGCGGGAATCGGGTGTATCGACTGTCACGCCGAGCATAAGGGGACGGAGTTCAGTGCAACTGAGGGCGCATTAGCTTCGTGTACGGGTTGCCATGTTGACGGGAATCGGAACGTGTACAACGGGCGACGAGTTGGCACTCCGCACGGTGGTACGTTTGGATATCCGGTTGTGAATGGTCAGTGGAGCGCGAAGTCGATCAACGACGAAGAGTGGGAGTTGCGGAAGTTGGCCGTCGTGCGGTTGCCGACTGATTCGGATCAGAAGTGGCGGAGCAATCAGTTTCATGCGCTACACGATCAACGTGTGAAGGTAGTGAAGGGGATTGTGGGCAATAATGAAGGGCGGCTATCGTGCAACAGTTGCCACAAGTCATTCGATCCGATTGATCGGGAAACACCGAAGACGACGTGCGCTGCGTGTCACAGCAAAGAAAACGGACTACCGGAGTGTACCTCCTGCCACGTACAACACATTCTCGATGCGCGTCGTGGAAGTCCGGCGAAGTAGTTCGCGCAAAGGCGCAAAGACGCAAAGGTAGAGCTAAGTTTCAGTTTGCTGGCTTTCCGACTTTGCGCCTTTGCGGGAAAAACTACCCAGCAGGTTTGTGACATGGGAAGCAATCGTTTGAACCCGGGATCTTGCCTTTGAGCGCGGGACGGGCGGCGATGGCTTTGTCGTGACAGAGATTGCAGTTCAGGTGATAGGCGACTTCGTTGTTGAGCTTCGTCGGCGCCGGCTTGTCGGGATATTGGACCGTCGGCATCGGGGCGCTATCGTCGCCCGCCTGAAGATGACAGGCGCGACAACTCTTCACAGCCTTCGCATCGGCGGGAACGAGAATCTCCGCCGTCAACACCACATTCCGTTCCGAAGTTTTTAGCGGCGGCTTGAGACTCGCGGCGGGTTGGTCCGTGTGGTGACACTCGACGCAGCTCAGCACCGACGTCCCATCCGGACTGTACTTCTTCAACGAATGTGTCTCGTGATTGAAAGGCGCCTCGCCGTATTTGTCCGACTGGCTGTCTTTTCCGAGTACGACTTCTTTCGGCTGGATCTTGCTTTCTTTTTCCTGAGTGAAAACGAGGGCCACACAACCGAAGGTAAGCAGGAGAACTAGAAGTATCTTCATGATCTGGATGTTAAATAGGCCGCTGAACGGCTGTCAAACTTTTTATTTGTGGTCACCTCATTCGGAAAGTAGGACCACTATGACACCGGCGACAATCCTTGAAGGCGAGATCGCCGCCGAAAGTGCGCTTTCCATTGTGGCACGTCAGACATGTCATCCCGCGCGTGGTAACGAAATGTTCGGCGGGCGCGGGTGAGCTCACCTGCCGCGTCTGCGCCGCTCCCGGAGTTAACTTGTGACAGTCAGTGCAGGCGAGTCGATCGCGTGTTCCATGGTCCGCGTGACTGAAGGCGTAGCGATACGAACGCGCGCTGACTGGCGTCGGACGGTACGGCTTCTGATCGTGACAAACACCGCACGAGGCGATCTCGCGTCCCGCTGAAGATTTACTGGACGGCGTATGACAACTGTAACAACCGTTGTGCGCCGCAAGGTTCGCCGGAATCGACAGCGCGATGCCACGATTCGCCGGCGCGTGACAGCCGTTGCAACCCTGCTGTGGTCGAGCGTCGCCCTTCATGTGTTGCGCGTGATCGAACTTAACGTTGAAACGCTCGTTGAAGCTTGCGGGAAACGGTTTCAGCGGTGGGTTACCGCTTTTCGTGTCGGTGTGGCAGATCAGACACATCGGAATCGCCGGCGTAGTGAACTGTCCGCGATGACAGTCGGTGCAGGCTTTGTGACCCGGAAAGCGCGGCGTGGCGGAGTTGTCGGTGCGTTCGTGACAGGAGTTGCAGGCGAGGGAAGTGTGCCGCTGGCTTGTGTGCAGAAACTTCGAATAATCGATCTCCGGTCCTTGCGCCGTTACCGGGACGCAGAAAACCAACGCGACAAGACTTACGCAGATGACGCGGATCTGATTACTCATTTGCGTTTCATTGGTTTCCGTTCGGCGATCAGGTAATGACTCGCCGGCGGATCAAGCCTGCCAACTTCCGGCGCGTGGCAGTAGGTGCAGACAAACGCGCGGTCCTTATCGATCGCCGCCAACTCTTTGCTGACGTCCTGTCGCAGCCCGTCTTTATTGTGACACTCGGTGCACGCGGTGATCGGAACATCCGGTTTTAGACCACGCAACGACTGAGACTTCGTGATGTTGATGTGACACGAGGTGCACTCGAGCACGTGGTTCTTCTTTTCGCCACCGCCTTCATGAATGAACTTCGCTGAGATTCGCTTAGGCAGCTCCGCTGCATCGTAAGGCGCCGCAAGCTTGTGGCAGCCGTTGCAATTCGCTGCTACGGGTTGTTGTGATTTCCAGTGACAGTTGAAACACGCTCCGTGGTCCGCCGGTGCGGCTTTGAACGTGGTAGTTTTCGCTGCGTGGCAGATGGTGCAGTTGTTGTAGTTCTGCTGTTGTTGCGGCGCTGCGTGGGCGAGATCGACACGCTGTCGCTCGCTGGACAGCCGGGCGATCACGTCCTGATGCCTGTCGTGTGGAAACTCGATTGTGAACTGCAACCGCGACGCCGGCTTGCGAAACGCGTAACGAGCTTCGTCACGCGGCGAGGTCTTCATATGACAGACGGAACAGATCTGCGGCCGTGCGCCTTTGAAGAACTGTGGCCGGTGACAACTCACGCAGGCTGCATGATCGGGATAATCGACGATATCGGGAAACTTCGAAGCCTTCGTCCACTCTTTAGTGGGGACGACGTGGCACGTCTTGCACTCAGCCTGGTGCTTTTTGGTCGAGTGAGAGAATTTCGAATAGTCGACCCAAAGAGAAACACTGATGACGCTGATTAGAATAAGTGACTTCATCCGTGTTACTCACAAACCGGCAGCGGTCTCTCCACGCCAACACACTTAACGAGCCGATCCTTTTTGTTCGAAATCAAATAAGGTTTTTCACTCGCGAGATCGCCCTGTTTTACCTGCACTTCGCAATTCCACGTGACCGCCGTCTGGCCCAACTCCGTCGGAACGACGTTCGTCAGCACGAAAGTTCCTGGTCCAAGATCGGTAAAGAACGCCGTACCGTTTCGATCCGTCATCACCGACAACGCCGGAGATGCGGATTGTTTGAGTAAGGTTGAAATGACGCTCTGTCGATCTCTATAAAAACCGTCGCGAATACCGGGATCGAGATTCGTCGTGACCCACTTTCGCGCCGTTTCATCCCCGCCGAACTCTTTTTGACTGGCCGCAAACGCTGTCGCAAACTCAGGCACCGCTCCTGGTCCAGCGACAAACTCCTGTTCGATCTCGCGGCAATAGACCGACTCGCAATCACCAGTCTTCAACCATTCGATCAGCGCCTGGCTCGCGCCGAGCTTGCGGTAATAACAGTCGCGAGAAACCAGCGACTGCCGTTCGATGGCGTCGATTAGCGCGCGGTTCTGTTCGAGTGTGCCGGGAACCAGGAAAAAGCGCTTTCGCGCGAGCCCGCGCAACGGCGAGGCATCGTTGGCTTTCACACGGACGCGAATGCGAAGCACGCCGGTAGGCGTTTGCGTCACTGTCTGCACAAGCCCGCTCGTGGGCGGGATCGTGAGCAGCAACAGCACAACTAGTGTTATCGCAAGCTTCATTCAGTTACAGATTCGGACTGCGCGGAAACTTTAGAAACGGCAGACGCACGCCGCGCACGAAGATCTGATCCGATCTGATGTTCGTAGGTGGTGAAAAACCATTGGCTCCGGCCGCTCCGATTAGATCGTCCTGATCCACGCCGTCACCGCTGATACCAATCGCGCCGGCCAGCACGCCATTCTTGTAGAGCGGCACGCTGCCGGGAAAGATCTGAATGCCGTTGGGCAAGTTTGGAATTGAAGTGCACGGAACTGCTGGTCCACCTAATGAAGCAAGGAAACCAGCCTGGGCCAAATCCAGTTGCAGGCCGACATTGAATGGGCTCCACTCGTTGAGCGGAGTGCTTAACGGTCCCGCCGCAGTGTCGTTGATTCCGTCCGGAAAGAATGGTCGATGGAGAAAACCCGTGGCGCGATCGGTGAAAGCAAACGCGCCGTCGAAACGCAAACCGTCCGCTGCCGCGCGGTCCATGTAGGAGCCAAAACCTGCCGCACGCAGTTGTGTCGCTGCGTTTGCGCTCGAGAAGAATGCGGCCGTCCGCGCTTTCTGAACGGCCACGTCGAAACCAAACACCGGCGCATCCTGTTGCCGGAAAACGCCAACCACAACGCCCGCGGCGTCAACCACGGCGATCGTAACGCGCGCATTGCTGCCAAGTGGTTGCCTGATCGCGGCGCGCGTGATGTTTGCCTGTTGCGCTGCGCGCGAAATAATCGTCTGAACGTCAGCCGCCGTCAGCGCATTGGCTCCGCCCGGCACGGTGCCGGCGACGAACGGAAAGAAACGTGGACTGACTTCGCCGCTGATGCCGGCGACGATCTGCGGCACAAACTCTGAAGGTGGAGCCATGCCGCCCGGAAACGAAATGATCGCGCCCGCGATATTGGCAACGTTTGCCGGCGCGGGCGGGTTTGGCACGTTGGAGAATGGAAGCCGAATGCCCTCAACAAGAATCTTGTCTCCGGTAATCCCGGCCGGCGCTTCGAAGCCGCGTGTTCCCGACGCGGCAATCAGCTCCTCGAAAGGCTGATCGCTGTCGGTCGGGTTGCGGTCGACGGTGTAAAGACCATCGCCCTCGATGCCGATACCACCGGCGGGCAGACCGTTTTTATAGATCGGAAGACCACCCGGATCGCCTGAAAGACCGAGCCGCGCCGACGGTTTCTTGATGTCGCTGCAGGGCAAGGAGGAAAACTGCACGCCATAAAGTGGACCACCCGGCCGGAAACTGATTCCGGGCGGAAAGTGCTCCTGGATAATGAAACCAGCCGTGCGCGTCGAGAATGCGTTCCCGGTGGTGCTAAAGAACGCCGCCGTCGCGGCTTTCGCCGTCGCCGCTTCTGCCGATGGGACAACAGCCCCCTCTAGTCCGCGCCCGAGCGTGCCAACGCTGCGAACTGTCGACGTTGCCGGCGCTCCGGTCATCGCGAAGAACCCGAGCACATTCGCCTCACGATCGGTAACGACGATGGTTACCGGCCTGCCGAGTGCCTCAGCGGCGGACGCGGCTTGTTGAATCATCGTTTGAACGTCTGTGGGCGTGAGATTGGTGGCGGCGACGTGTGTCGGCGGGTCGAGTGGACCGACCAAACCCGGAGTCGGTATGGCGTTGATGTCATCGGGTGGTCCACCGCCGACCTGCCCAATGCCCACGCGAACGCGATTACTCGCAACGCCACGGTATTTTACCCGCACCAGCACATCGCCGGTTTCCGGTAGTTCATTCGGAAGCCGTACAACGATCGACGTGGCCCACGGTTGATCCGGAACCTTGCCAACGTTTTCAACAGTCAACGCATAGACGTTGTGATTGGCGTCTTCGGCATCGGCGGTGACGGCTGTCGCTGTCTCGCCGGGTTCAAGATTCAGGTTCATCGCAAACAGCATGATGCGGGTTGCGTTGTCCGTACTGAACTTGATCTGCGTCGTAGTTGAAAACGGTTCGCGCTGGCGCGTAACGGAATCGAAAGAGATAGCGCGCGTGGAGTCGGTGTGGCTGATCAGGATTGGTCCGCTCTGTTGCGCCCCCGAATAGACGGCGAAGAGCAAACACGCCAGGAAGATCATTCGACGCCACATCGGCGCACAATGTATCACAAATTTTATCTGTGTAATCCCGATGAATTGTGGTAAAACGCGAATCGCGTGCGCCGTCACACACTGAGAACAACAGCATTCGGGTGTCTGATCTTCGCGAGTTGTCTTCCGGTTGTGGCCCAGACTTCCGGCAGACTTAGGGGCGTTGTTCGTTTATCCACAGGAGCGCCGGTGCCTAACGCCGTCGTTGTCGTTACCAACCAGGTTACCCGCCAAACAAGAAGCACCCGGACCAACGCTGACGGTAGTTATTCACTCGAATTGCGCGCCGGCGCCTATCGCGTCACGTTGGACCAACCGCACATCGCACAGTTCGATAAAGACAAAAACTACGGCGACTTCGCGATCGTGCGCGGCGACACGCTCGAAAACGTCATCGTCGAATCGGGGAAGGAAACTGTCGTCGACATTCCTCTCGCGCCACCTGCACCGGTCACACAGCCCACACCACCGCCGCAACGTCGCGAGTCTCCGGATCGCTGGCGGGTCACGTTTCCGGAATACGATCGTTACGGTGACCGCGGCGCGCGAGGACGCGACATTCCCTTCAAAAAGGGACGCTGGTGGGACCCTTACAATCAGAACGTCCTCAAGGGCGATTACCCAATCAAAGGCGAAAAGCTGTTCCTGATCCTGACAGCCGTCAGTTCGACGAACGTCGAACAAAGACGAGCACCGACGCCTTCGAACGTGAGCACCGTCGACCCGGTCAGCGGCGAATTCTTCGGCAGGCCGGAAGAGTTTGCCGCCGCCCAAACGCTCCAGTTCAGTTTTGAACTATTTCATGGCGATACGACGTTCAAACCACGCGATTGGGCCATCAAGTTTTCGCCGACCCTCAGCGTGCCAAACTATCTCGACGCGCGCGAAAACGGCGTCGTAAACATCGACGTGCGCCGCGGCACGAATCGCACCGACTGGCATGCATCACTCGAAGAGGCGTTTGGCGAAGTAAAACTGGCCGACGTCAACGCCAACTACGATTTCGTTTCTGTACGCGCCGGAATTCAACCGTTCGTTTCCGATTTTCGCGGATTCATCTTTTCCGACAACAATCTCGGCGCGCGCGTGTTTGGCGCGTTGGACAACAATCGCGTGCAGTTCAACGCCGCGTACTTCTCGATGCTCGAGAAGGACACAAATAGCGGCCTGAACCGGTTCGACACTCGTCATCAAAATGTTTACGTCGCCAACGTCTTTCGCCAGGATTTCATCCGCAAGGGCTACACGATCCAGGGAAGTTTTCACTACAACGACGATCGGCGCACGGTTGAATTCGATCGCAACGGCTTTCTGGTCCGGCCAGCGTTGATCGGCGATGCGCGACCGCATGCGGTGAAGGTCGGCTATCTTGGTTTCAGCGGCGATGGACACCTGGGCCGGCTGAATCTTTCGCACTCTTACTACTTCGTTTTCGGACACGACGAGCACAATCCGATTGCCGGGCGAAGAGTGGACGTGCGCTCGAACATGGTCGCCGCCGAAGCGTCGGTCGACCGCGACTATCTTCGTTTCAAGGGTTCGTTCTTTTTCGCGCAAGGCGACAGTAATGCGACGGACGATCGCGCGTCAGGATTCGACGCGATCTTTGACGATCCGAATTTCGTGGGCGGGCAGTTTTCATTCTGGGTGCGCAATGGAATTCGTCTGACGCAAACAGGTGTGGGCCTGGTCCAACCAAACAGCCTGTTGCCGAGTTTGCGCAGCAGCAAGATCCAGGGGCAGGCAAACTTCGTCAATCCCGGGATCTTCATCTACAACGCAGGCGTTGACGTCGAACTGACGCAACGAATCAAGGCGGTGTTCAATGCGAACTACCTGCGATTTCATCGGACCGAGCCGCTTGAGCTGGTGTTGTTTCAGAATCGCATCCGGCACGACATCGGGTTTGATTACAGTTTGGGCGTGGCGTACCGGCCGTTCCTGATTAACAACTTCACAATGACGTTTGGCGCAGCGACGCTGCAAACCGGGCGTGGGTTTCGAGATATTTTCACCGACGCAAATCGCAATTGTCCTCCGGGAGTTGAGGACTTCTGTCAGCCCGATGTGATCAGCCCGAAGAAG